>NZ_POUB01000202.1 GCF_003236335.1 Micromonospora deserti | reverse complement strand
CCCCCGAACCCCCGTCAGGAGTCCCCGATGCATCGACGCCGATGCCGCTCGGCGATCCTCGCCCTCGGCGTGATCGCGAGCCTGCTCGTCCCGACCACCGTGACGGCGCCCCCGGCCGCCGCGGCACCGGCCGACGCCCGGAAAGTGATCGTCCAGCTGTTCGAGTGGAACTGGACCTCTGTGGCCAACGAGTGCCAGACCACGCTGGGCCCGAAGGGCTACGGCTTCGTCCAGGTCTCCCCGCCCCAGGAGCACGTCCGCGGCTCCCAGTGGTGGCTGGCCTACCAGCCGGTCAGCTACCGGATCGAGTCCCGCAAGGGCACCCGCGCCCAGTTCAAGTCCATGGTCGACACATGCCACGCGGCCGGCGTGAAGGTGCTCGCCGACGCGGTCATCAATCACATGTCCGGGCAGGACAGCGGCGGCACCGGCTGGGCCGGCTCGCCGTACGGGCACTACGACTACCCGGGCATCTACCAGACGCAGGACTTCCACCACTGCGGCCGCAACGGGGGCGACGACATCGCCAACTACGGCGACCGATGGGAGGTGCAGAACTGCGAGCTGGTCAACCTCGCCGACCTGAAGACCGAGTCGGACTACGTGCGCGGCCGGATCGCCGCGTACCTCAACGACCTGCTCTCGCTCGGCGTCGACGGCTTCCGGCTGGATGCCAGCAAGCACATGCCGGCGGCCGACATCGCCGCGATCAAGAGCCGGCTGTCCCGCCCGGCGTACCTCGTCCAGGAGGTCATTTACGGCGCCGGCGAGCCGATCCAGCCGACCGAGTACACCGGCAACGGCGACGTGCACGAGTTCCGCTACGGCAAGGACCTGGCCCGGGTGTTCCGCTCGGAGCGGCTGGCGTACCTGCGCAACTTCGGTGAGGGCTGGGGGCACCTGCCCAGCGGCTCGGCCTCGGTCTTCGTCGACAACCACGACACCCAGCGGGACGTCGGCGGGGTGCTGACCTACCGCGACCGGGGCATCTACGCACTGGCCAACGCGTTCATGCTGGCCTGGCCGTACGGCTCGCCGACGGTGATGTCCAGCTACACCTTCAGCCAGCGCGACCAGGGCCCACCCTCGGACGGCTCGGGCCGGACGCTCGACGTCACCTGCTACTCCGGCTGGGAGTGCGAGCACCGTTGGCCGGTGATCGCCAACATGGTCGGCTTCCGCAACGCCACCGAGGGCGCCGGGGTGGCCAACTGGTATGACAACGGCAACAACCACATCGCCTTCAGCCGCACCGGCAAGGGCTACCTCACCGTCAACGACGAGGACCACGCGATCACCGGCCGCTTCTACTACACCGGGCTGCCGGCCGGCCGCTACTGCGACGTCATCCACGGCACGTACGGCAACGGCACGTGCAGCGGGCCGGTGATCACGGTGGACGGTAATGGCTGGTTCGCCGCCGACATCCCCGCCCATGACGCGGTCGCCATCCACGCCGGTGCCCGCCTGAGCTGACCCGCCCATCCTGGCGGCCCCCGCCCGGCGGATTTCCGCCGGGCGGGGACTGCGGCCCGTTAGAGTGGTTTGGTGCCGTTTGACCGATTGATCTCCCGCCGCTGGCTCGCCGCCGTCGGCGTACCCGTGCTCCTGGCCGCCGCCGGGGTCACCGGCTGGGCACTGACCCCCGACCCGACACCGGCTCCGGTCAACCAGGCCGACCAGGCCGCGGTGGCGCCGTCCGAGCTGCCGGAGCCGACCACCGCGGCCCCGACGCCGGAGGAGGCCGTGCCGGTCGCCGCGCCCGCGCCGGACCACCTGCCGGTGGTCGACTACGACGCGGCGCCCGCCGGCTTCCCGGCCGACCCGGACCCGATGGACACCACACCGCTGACGGAGGGCCTGCACCCGACCCGCCGGATCGCCGCCTACACCGCGCCCGGCGGCAAGCCAGTGGCCTTCCTCGAACCGACCATCCGCGGGGTCGAGCTGACCATGCCGATCGCCCAGCGCCGCGCCGGCTGGACCGCGGTGCTGCTCCCCTCGGCCAACCGCAGGCTGGCCTGGCTGCCGCCCGGCGGCTTCACCACCGTCCCGCTGCGCGACCAGATCGTGGTGGAACGCCGGGCGCACCGGCTCACCTGGTACCGCGCCGGCCGTGCGGTGCGCTCGTGGGAGGTCAGCCTCGGGCAGCGGGGCCAGGAGACCCCGCTGGGACGCACGTTCATCCTCGGCCGCACCCCGCCGCCCGAGTCGGTGTACGGCGGCGTGGACATCTTCGCCCTCGGCGCCGTGCCGGACGACCCCGACTCCGTCCCGGCCGGCCTGCGCGGCGCGCACATCGGCCTGCACAGCTGGTACCACGACGGCGAGCTGGGCGAGAACACCACCAACGGCTGCATCCGGCTCACCCGCAGCGGCCAGCGGGAGCTGCTGGCCAAGGTGCGTACCGGCACCGAGGTGGTGGTGGTCGACGAGCTGCCCGCCCCACCCCCGACCGCCTGACGGTTTCCGCCCACGGGACGGTTACCGGCGGCGTCCACGCCGGTTGCGCAGAAGGCACCGCTCCTCCGCTCACCCACGCCTCGGCCGGCGGGAGCACTCGCCGTCGTGGTCGGGCCAGATCAGGCACCGCCGACCACCGGGCATGAGCCGGTCGCAGAAGACCCAATGGCGTACGTTCTGGTCGTCCTCCGCCGACACGGTGGTTCCGGCGGGGTCGGTCTGCGGCAGGACGTGCGTCCAGTGCGCCACCACCCGGGCGAGACGCTGAGCGGAGAGCAGGTCGCCGGCGACCACGGGCAAATGGATAACCCAGCCCGGAGACACCATGGGCGCCCCGGCTTACGGCCGCCTCCCCGCATGGCACGCGGGCAGGCGGCCGCCGGCTCAGCGCTCGCCGGAACGGAGGGTGATCAGCGCCCGGCGGAGCCGGATCAACACCCGACCGGGCGGGATCAGAGTTCCGCCACCCAGTACCGGGTGACGTCCATCCAGCCGTTGCCGGCCGCGCCGTACTTCCGGCCGGTGCTGGTGGTGGCCAGGGTGTACCAGGCGTCCACGAAGTCCGGGTCGTCGGTGTACCAGGAGGTCGGGATGGCGTCCAGGATCGCGTTGACCAGCGGGGCGTACGCGCCACCGTCCACGATCACCAGCAGCGCGTTGGCGATCGCCTTGACCAGTGCCGAGTAGTTGGTGTCTCCGTCGTCCTCCATCATGACCACGTCGGCCAGGTTGTACTTGTACGACGAGAAGTGCACCAGAATCTGGTTCGGGTAGTACGTGGTGCCGTCGTGGTCCAGGTACGGCATCTGCACCAGGTCGACCTTGACCTTGCCGTCCAGCCCGAACCCGGCCACGATGTTGTAGATCTCGGCGCCGCCCTTGATCCAGGGCTCCTGGTCGTCGCCGAGTCGGATGGCGTCGACCTTGGTGGCCCAGTAACCGGCTACGGCGGTCATCTCAGCGGTGGAGGCACCGGACGCGGGCCGCACCGAAGCCGCCTGGCCGATGCCCCGCTCCCCCAGTTCCTCGCGCATCATCGTCAGGCCGGCGGAGAGCGCCCGCTCGGTGTCCACCTCGACCAGCAGCACCGGCCGCCGCGGCACCCTGGCGGCGTCCAGCACCAGCGTGCCGCCGGAGCGGTCGTACGCGGTCACGCTCGTCGCCGAGTCGTCGGTCGGGGCGGCGGCGACCAGTGGCGCCTCGCCGCGGGCCAGTGCGGCGCGCATGTCCGGGTGGGCCAGCCGCAGCCGCAGCAGCGAGCCCGTGCCGCCTGGCAGACCCTTGGCGGCCAGCAGGCGCTGGTTGGCCGAGCGCAGGTCGCCGCCGAGCCGGCCGTTCACATCGACGGTGAGCAGATCGACCGGGCCGTTCGCTGCGGAGGTGCTCAGCCGGTGCATGGCGGACCGGTCGGCGAAGGCGCGCGCCACCCGGCGGGCCACGCCGTCGATGGTGGTGAACACCGGGCTGGCGGCGACGGTCACCGGTGCCGGTGCGGCGTGGTCGGGTCGGGCGTACGCCGGGGTGGCGACCGCTGCGGCCAGGGTGGTGGCCGCGATGCCCAGCGACACGGCGGCGCGGCGGAAGGTACGTGGGTTCACGTGGGCTCCTCTGCGTGTCCCGGCCACCGGCTTGTGGCGGTGATCGAAACCTTGATAGCGATAGGAGATTGATATATGTGCATGGGAGGAACGTCAATGGCTCGGCCGTGAACGCAGCGCAAATGATCAAGCCAGACGCAACAACCGGCCCGTACCAGACAAAACGCCGCCGCACCTCATCCACCCACGGCCACGCCGGGGCGTTCGACACGCCGAAACGGTCAGCCGGCCCAACCCGCGACCTTCGCCGCTGGCATGGGACCACTCTTCCGGGGTATGACCGACACATGAGGGCGAGTTTCCGGCTTGGCCGGATTGCGGGCGTACCTGTCGGGGTCAACTGGAGTGTCCTGGTCATCTTCGTGTTGATCGCCTGGCTGCTGTCGGCCAACCAGTTCCCCCGCACCTACCCGGGCCAGCCGGTGGTCGCGTACGTCCTGGCCGGGCTCGCCGCCGCGGTGGTCTTCTTCCTCGGGCTGCTCGCCCACGAGATCTCCCACGCGGTGGTCGCCAAGCGCAACGGGCTACAGGTCAACGGCATCACCCTCTGGCTGCTCGGCGGGGTGGCCGAGCTGCGCGGCGAGGCGAAGGACCCGGGCGCGGAGCTGCGCATCGCCGGGGTCGGCCCGCTGGTGAGCCTGCTGATCGGGTTCTTCTTCGGCGGCATCGCGATGCTGCTCGCCCTGGCCGGGGCCGACGGGCTGCTGCTCGGCGCGCTGGCCTGGCTGGCCGGCATCAACCTGCTGCTGGCGGTCTTCAACGTGCTGCCGGCCGCCCCGCTGGACGGCGGGCGGCTGCTGCGCGCGGCGGTGTGGAAGGCGACCGGCGACCGGACGAAGGCATCCGTGGTGGCGGCCCGGGCCGGCTGGGTGCTCGGCGCGCTGCTGATCCTGCTCGGGCTCTGGCAGTTCCTGGCCGGCGCCGGCTTCGGCGGGCTCTGGCTCGCCCTGATCGGCTGGTTCCTGATCGGCGCGGCCGGCATGGAGGAGCGGCAGGCGCGGACGGGCAGCGCGCTGCGCGGCGTCCGGGTCGCCGACGTGATGACACCGCAGCCGCAGACCGCCTCCGGGCAGATGACGGTGGCCGACTTCGTCGACCACTACCTCTTCGCGTACCGGCACTCGGCGCTGCCGCTGACCGAGGAGGGCCGGCCGGTCGGGCTGGTCACCCTCGACCGGGTTCGGGGCGTCCCGGCCGACCGACGGGCCGGCACCACCCTCGGCGAGGTGGCCTGCCGAGCCGACGAGCTGGTGCTCGCCACACCCGAGGAGCCGCTGAACGACCTGCTCCCCCGGCTCAGCGAGTGCGCCGACGGCCGGGCGCTGGTGGTGACCGAGGGCCGGCTGGTCGGCATCGTCTCGCCCAGCGACATCAGCCGTGCCGTGCAGCGCAGCAGCCTGCGCGAGCAGATGACCGGGGGCCGGCCGGCCGGCTGAGCGGCCCGGTCAGCGGGGGAAGTACCGGTCCAGCAGCTCGGTGCGGAACGTGCCGGCCGGGTCGAATCGGCGCAGCAGGGCACCGAAGTCCGCGTACCGGGGCCAGGCCGCGGCGAGCCGCGCCGGTTCGATGCCGAAGACCTTGCCCCAGTGCGGTCGCGGCGCGTACGACGCCAGCCGCTCCTCCACCGCCGCCACCACCGGCAACACCGCCGCGGCGTCGGCGATCCAGGTGAAGTGGATGGCCAGGCTGTCCCGCCCGTGGTTCGGGCTGAGCCAGAGCCCGTCCGCCGCCACCGCCCGCAGCTCGCAGACCTGCAGCACCGGCGCGATCCGGTGGGCCACCGGGTCCAGCGCGGCCAGCGCCTCGGCCGCCGCCGCCCGGGGCACGTGGTACTCCGACTGCAACTCCGCGCCGCTGCTCGGGGTGAACCCGAGCCGGAAGTGCGGCAGCCGTTCGTGCCAGGGGCCGGGCACGCCGAGCTGCGGCGTGCAGTTCTCCGCCGGCATCCCGGGCACCGGGTGGCGCGGCCCGTCGGCCGGCGTCGTGCCGAGCCAGTCCGCCGGCGGCGGGGCGTCCTCGGCGCGCTGTTTGACCCACACCTCCCGCAGCCGCGGCCCCCGCCAGTCGGTGAAGACGCTGACGCTGTACGCGCCCGCGAACGCCGCGTCCAGCGCCTCCCGGGGCAGGCCCAGCCGTACCGACTGGCACAGGTCGAAGGCGGGCACCACGTCGAGGGTGATCCGGGTGACCACGCCGAGCGCGCCGAGCCCGACCACCATGCCGGCGAAGGTGTCCCCGTCGCGCGCCCGGTCCACGGCCAGCAGGTCGCCGTCGGCGGTGACCAGTTCCAGCCCGGCGACGGCGCTGGCCAGGTTGCCGACCGTCTCCCCCGAGCCGTGGGTGCCGGTGGCGACCGCCCCGCCGACCGAGATGTGCGGCAGGGAGGCGAGGTTGGCCAGGGCGTAGCCCCGGGCGTGCAGCCAGGCAGCGAGGTCCCCGTACCGCATGGCGGCCGGCACGGTGACTGTCCGCCGGTCGGGGTCGAGCGTGACGGCCGCCGGCAGCCCGGCCAGCGAGACCAGATCGCCGGTGGTGTCGCCGAACCGGTTGAAGGAGTGCCCGGTGCCGACCGCGCGGATCCGGTCGCTGCCGGCGACCAGCCGGCGCAGCTCGTCCAGCGACGAGGGGCGGTGGTACCGGCGTGCGGCGTAGCGGACGTTGCCCGCCCAGTTGCGCCGTGGCACGGCCGGGGTGTCCGCGGCGCTCGTCGCGGCCCCGCTGTCCGTCGCGGTCACGCCGTCGCCTCCGGCTCCCGGCCGCACAGCCCGAGCACATCGACGAAGCGGTCCCCGGCGTACTCGGCGAGGGCGGTGGCCACCGCCGTGGGGCGCTCCCGGACGCGGGCCAGGTCGAGCAGCTCCACCGCTGCCCGGCCGTCCACCGGGTGACGTTCGGTGGCCGGCAGGTCGAGCAGCGCTCCCGGCACGGGCACCAGCAGCAGGCGCGGCGCCGACGGGGCCGGGGGCTGGTCGAGCGCGAGCGCGTCGACCTCCTCCCACCGGATCAGCCGGCGCAGGCCCGGACGCCGGACGGTCAAGCCCTCGGCGCCGATGGCGAAGCGGAACGGGCGCAGCAGCCCGACCAGCACGACACCCCCGAGCAGCACGGCGCCGAGCCCGGTCAGCTTGGGCAGCACCGCCCCGTGGCGGGCCAGCGCCAGCACCACCGCCCCGCCCAGTACGCAGGCCAGGGGCAGCACCAGTGCTCCCCGGTCCCGGTGCAGCTCCACGTCGTACCCCCGTTCGCCGGCCGCGTCGTCGGAGTGCATCATCCGACAGGCGGCCGCTGGCGAGCACCGGTCGATCGGACACGGTTACCACGGCCGCCGTCGGGGAACCCTACGCCGATGAGCACCTACCGCGAGCCCGCCCCCCGGGGCGACGTCGTCCCGCCGGCGGCGGAGACCGACCCGACCGGCACCGGGATCGCCCCGGCGAGCGGCCCGCCCGGGGCGTACCCCGGCACCACGCCGGGCCCCCGCCCGACGCCGGCGCCGCCGCCCGCGCCGACGCCGGTGCCGCACCCCGGGCCGCCGCCCCGGCTGGCCGGCGCAGCCGCCGCCGGCCCGCCGAGGCCGCGCGGGCGCCCTCACACCTGCGGCATCACCTCGGCCGCGACCAACTCCAGGTGATCCAGGTCGGCCAGGTCGTGCACCTGCAGGTAGATCCGCTGGCTGCCGATCGCGGCGTACCGGCCGATCTTGTCGACGATCTCGGCGGGGGTGCCGGCCAGCCCGTTGGCGCGCAGCTCGTCCGGCTCCCGGCCGATCACCGCGGCCCGGCGGGCCACCTCGGCGTCGTCGCGCCCGCAGCAGAGCACCAGCGCGTTGGACCAGCACAGCCGCTCCGGGTCCCGCCCCACCTCGGCGCAGGCCGCGCGGACCCGCCCGAACTGGGCCACGGAGTCCTCCAGTGAGGCGAACGGCAGGTTGAACTCGTCGGCGTACCGGGCGGCGAGCCGCGGGGTGCGCTTCGCGCCCATGCCGCCGAGCAGGATCGGCGGGCGCGGATCCTGCACCGGCTTCGGCAGCGCCGGCGACTCGCTGACCTGGTAGTACGTCCCGGCGAAGTCGAACGTCTTGCCCGGCGGCGTCTCCCACAGCCCGGTGATGACCGCGAGCTGCTCCGCCAGCCGGTCGAACCGCTCGCCCAGCGACGGGAACGGGATCCCGTACGCGCTGTGCTCCTCGGCGTACCAGCCGGTGCCGATGCCCAGCTCGACCCGGCCGCCGCTCATCTGGTCGACCTGCGCCACGGTGATCGCCAGCGGGCCGGGCAGCCGGAAGGTGGCGGCGGTCATCAGCGTGCCGAGCCGGATCCGCCGGGTGTCCCGGGCCAGGCCGGCGAGGGTGGTCCACGCGTCGGTCGGGCCGGGTTCGCCGCTCACCGCGCCCATCTTCAGGTAGTGGTCGGAGCGGAAGAACCCGCCGAAGCCGGTCTCCTCCGCGCGGTGGGCCACGGCGAGCAGCTCGTCGTAGCTGGCGCCCTGCTGGGGTTCGGTGAAGATCCGCAGTTCCATGACTTGAGCATATGGATCCCGGCTGGACGCGCGGGAAGCGTCACGACGGCCAGCAGCCGTGCCGGACCAGGACCGCGCCCGCCCGGGGGCCGCGGGCCGGCGCCGGGCCGACCGGGGCCCGGCGCCGGCGCCGGTCAGACGTACGGCCGGGTGGCGTACGCGGCCCGCAGCGCGGCCAGTCCGCTGCTCTTCGGTGACAGGGTGCCCCAGCCGGAGTTGAAGTAGTTCGTGCGGACGATCCGGGGACCCCGCTCGGCGTTGAGCGTGGCGATGGCCGCCGGCACGGTGCCGATCCACCGCGCCTGGTCGGGGATCTCCGCCACCCGCACCCCCCACTCGGCGATGATCACCGGTCGGGAGAGCGCGACCGGCCCGAGGTCGGCGACCGCCCAGTCCTTTGTGCGACGGAACCGGGCCAGCGCGGTGTGCGTCGGGCTGGTGGCGTAGACGTTCCACTGGAGGTAGTTCAGCTTCGCCATCAGCGTCTCGGGGTGGGTGCGCTGGAAGCAGGCCCGGTCGAACCCGCCGACGCCGACGGAGAAGGTGGTGCCGGCCGGCAACGGCCGCGCCCTGAACCAGTTCACGATGTACGTCATCGCCTGCACCGCCCGGGCGTCGGACTCCGCCCAGGTGTACGCCTTGCCCGCCTCGGTGGTGCCGAACTCGTGGTCGGTGTCCAGTTCGGAGGCGAGCTGGATGTTCACCCCGAAGCCGAGCGTCCGGTACTGCGACAGCGCCCGGGCGAGCAGCCCGTCGCACTGCCCGGCGAGGACCTGGCCGTAGCCGTACGCCCTGGGCCAGGTCGTCCCGGGCCGCTGCTGGATGGTCATCGCGGGCGCCGGGACGGTGTAGCTGGTGCCGTCCACGGTGAAGCTCTGCGGTCCGAAGGTGGGCGCGCCGTAGTGCTTCAGCTCCAGCACCATGTTCATCTGCACGCCGGCTTTGCCGAGCTCGACCAGCCAGGGCCGCTGGTAGCCGGGGAAGACGTAGCCGTCGGCGAAGCTGCGGTACTGGGTCAGCGAGCGGAAGTTCCCGCCCGCCATGTCGGCGGTCGGGTCGGCGTTGCCGGAGAGGTAGTAGCCGCCCAGCACCGGCGGGGCGACGGTGTAGCTGACGCTGGTGGTGGCGGTGCGCCCGCCGGAGTCGCGCACCGTGACGGTGACCCGGGGCATCACGCCACCGCCTGGTAGACGGCCACCGAGCCGTTGTCCGACGCCCTGGTCCAGGTGCGGCCGGAGTCGTCGGTGACGGCGAGGGTGAGCGGGTCGATGACGGCGGTGACGCGGACCGGCGCGCTGCTGTTGCCCTGCGCGTCGGTCACCACGATCGTGACGGTCACCGGTCTGGTGTCGGCGTCGCCGTACCTCACGGCCAGGGTCATCGGGTCCCCCGCCTGATAGGTCGACGCGTTCAGGGATGCGGTCGCGGTGGGAGCGGCCATATCGACCCCTCCTCTCCTGCTCGGTGCCGGGCCGCTCGGCTCGCGACCGGGGGCGGTCCGGCGAGGCTGTCTTCGGTGCCGCCACCACCGGCGGGCAGGCGGCGGCCCGTTCCGGGGTACGCCGAGCCGACCCGCCCGTGGTCGGGTTCGGTGTGACGGTCGGCTCCTGCCGTGCCGGTCGGGCCCATCGGCCCGGTCGCTGCGGTGCGCCGGCGTGGCCCGGTGATCCCGGTCGGGCTGCCGCGCGCCGCCGCGTCGGCGCGGTCGGCGTTATGTGCCAGGTGTGGTGACGTCGGTGTCGGCGGGTGGACGCCGTCCCGGGCGCCCGGGACGGTGTCGACCGGGCGCGGCCTCGATCTGCGCGGGCGGGCCGGCGGTGCGCTACGCCGGGACCGCCGCGACGGCGGGGCCGGGCTCGGTGCTGGCGGCGCCAGCGGGGACGGTGCTGTCCCCACCGGGCCCGAGGAATGGAATGTGGCCCGCCATCCGCACGCCTCTCACCTGCTACAACAGTGCGTCGGAGAGGCGGCCGGCGTCTTGTCCGGAATCCGATGCCCGTCCTGTCGTGCAGGTGATTGCGTGGATCGCCACGATATGCGCGGCGGAGGGTCCGGCGCGAGTTGACCGGTGCGGTGCCGGGGTCAACCCGGCAGGCCGGCGTGGGCCAGCTCCCACCGCTGGCCGGGACCGCCGTCGCAGACCGCGAGCCGGGGTCGCCAACCCTGCCCGCCGCCGGGCGCCGCCGGGTTCTCCAGACACCCGCCACTGACCTGGTGGACGAGGTTGCCGTCGGACCGGTGGAGCCACCGCTGGGCGGCGGTGCCGTCACAGTCCCACAGCTCGATCCCGGCGCCGTCCGCGGGGTCGCCCCCTACCGGACGCGCACACCTGCCCGACACGCGCATCGTCCCGTCGATCGCGAACGTCCACCGCTGCGCGTCGGTGTCCCCGCACCGCCACAACCGGACCGGGTTGCCGGTGCCGGCGCCGCCCGCGACGGCGGCCAGGCAGAACAGACCCTGGTTGACGTGCCCGGTGACGGCACTCGTCGGCGCCGCCGACACCGGGCACGTCAACCAGGGTCTGTTCTGCCT
>NZ_POUB01000201.1 GCF_003236335.1 Micromonospora deserti | reverse complement strand
CGGTTGAGGAGGGCGGCTCGGCGGGCGGTGCGGGCGGTGCGGATCTCCGCCTCGTCGGCGGAGAGCATCAGGCGCAGACCAGCGTTGACGGCGAGCCAGCGCAGCGGTTCCGGCTCCCACCTGGGCGAGCGGTGGTTGACCCAGGGGAGGGCGGTCAGGTCGCTGGGTTCGCCCCGGATCAGGTGGGCCAGGGTGCGGCCGGCGAGGTTGCTGGTGCCGACACCGTCGCCGACGTAGCCACCGGCCCAGGCCAGCCCGCTGGCCCGTTCGAAACCGACCGAGGCCGCCCAGTCCCGGGCCACGCCGAGCGGGCCGCCCCAGGTATGGGTCACCGGCACGTCCGGGCCGAGCACCGGGAAGAGTTCGCCGAGGGCACGCCGCAGCGCGGTGAAGACCCGCGGTTCCCGGTCGTAGCCGGGGGAGACCCGCGATCCGAAGTGGTACGGCGCCCCGCGCCCGCCGAAGGCGAGCCGCCCGTCGGCGGTGCGCTGGCCGTAGATGATCAC
The DNA here is from genome assembly GCF_003236335.1 of Micromonospora deserti. Lineage (GTDB taxonomy): Bacteria > Actinomycetota > Actinomycetes > Mycobacteriales > Micromonosporaceae > Micromonospora > Micromonospora deserti. The sequence goes on along the minus strand of NZ_POUB01000201.1, from coordinate 10,625 downwards.
GTGCCGGTGGTCGGAGAACGTCTCCCGATCCGCCAGCCCGATCCGCGTCCACGTCTCGGGCGACAGCGGCTCGGTGGCCACCATCAGCGAGTAGACCGGCGCGACCGTGCGGCGGTGCCCGGGCAGCGCCGGGGTGTAGCCCTCGGTGGCCCGGACCACCACCGGCGCCCGCACGGTCCCGGCCGGGGTCACCGCCGCGCCGGCCCGGATCGCCGTCACCGGGGTCCGCTCGTGGAGGCTCACCCCGCGGCGTTCCACCGCCCGGGCCAGGCCACGGACCAGCCGGGCCGGGTGCACGGCGGCGCAGTGCGGGGTGTACGTCCCGCCGCGTACGCCCTCGGCGGCGCAGCGGGCGGCGGCCTCGTCGGCGTCGAGCAGCGCCAGGTCCTCCGGCCCGAGCCCGTACTCGCGGGCCTCCGCGACGGCCGCTCGAGCCCGGTCGAGCTGCGGGCCGGTGCGGGCGAGCACCACTGTTCCGCCGTACGCCCAGTCGCAGTCGATGCCCTCGGCGGCGGCCACCCGACCGATCTCGCGGACGGTGGCCTGCATGGCCCGCTGCATGGCGATCGCGGCGTCCCGGCCGTGCCGGCGGGCCAGCGCGGGCAGCGCCGTGGGGAAGAGCGCCGAGCACCAGCCGCCGTTGCGGCCGGAGGCCCCGTACCCGGCGATCTCCGACTCCAGCACGATGATCCGCAGGCCCGGGTCGGCGCCGGCCAGGTAGTACGCCGTCCACAGCCCGGTGTAACCCGCGCCGACGATCACCACGTCGGCGTCGGTGTCGCCGGGCAGCGGCGGGCGCGGCGTCAACGGTTCGTCCACGGTGGACATCCAGTACGACAGGTCCTGGTAGCGCATCACCACTCCGGTACGACGGCGGCCGGGCCGGCGTGCGCCGTGGGGGCGCGGGGCCGACCCGGCCGGGACGGGCGAGGGTCTACAGGCGCGACCACGCCTCGGTGAGCACGGCCCGCAGGATCTGCTCGATCTCGTCGAACTGCTGCTGCTCGGCGGTCAGCGGCGGGGCGAGCTGCACCACCGGGTCGCCGCGGTCGTCGGCGCGGCAGTAGAGGCCCGCCTGGAACAGCGCGGTGGAGAGGAAGCCGCGCAGCAGCCGCTCGGACTCGGCCTCGTCGAAGGTCTCCCGGGTGGTCTTGTCCTTGACCAGCTCGATGCCGTAGAAGTAGCCGTCGCCGCGTACGTCGCCGACGATCGGCAGGTCGTGCAGCTTCTCCAGGGTGGCCCGGAACGCCGCCTCGTTGGCCCGGACGTGCCCGACCAGGTCCTCGCGGGCGAAGACCTCCAGGTTGGCCAGGGCCACCGCGCAGGAGACCGGGTGGCCGCCGAAGGTCACCCCGTGGGCGAACATGCCGGTCTCGGTGAGGAACGGCTCCATCAGCCGGTCGCTGGCGATCATCGCGCCGAGCGGGGCGTACCCGGAGGTGATGCCCTTGGCGGTGGTGATGATGTCCGGCTGGTAGCCGTAGCGGAGTGCGCCGAAGTACTCGCCGAGCCGGCCCCACGAGCAGATCACCTCGTCGGAGACGAGCAGCACGTCGTACGCGTCGCAGATCTGGCGTACCCGCTCGAAGTAGCCGGGCGGTGGTGGGAAGCAGCCGCCGGAGTTCTGCACCGGCTCCAGGAAGACCGCGGCGACCGTGTCCGGCCCCTCCCGTTCGATGGCCCGGCCGATCTCGTCGGCGGCCCAGCGGCCGAACGCCTCGGGGTCGTCGCCGTGTTCTGGCGCGCGGTAGAAGTTGGTGTTCGGCACCTTGATGCCGCCGGGCACCAGCGGCTCGAAGTCGCTCTTGATCCCGGGCAGGCCGGTGATGGACAGCGCGCCCATCGAGGTGCCGTGGTAGGCGATGTACCGGCTGACCACCTTGTGCTTGGTCGGCTTGCCGGTGCGCTTGAAGTACGCCCGGGCCAGCTTCCACGCCGCCTCGACGGCCTCGGAGCCGCCGGTGGTGAAGAAGACCCGGTTCAGGTCACCCGGTGTCAGCGCGGCGATCTTCTCGGCGAGCTCCACCGCCTTCGGGTGGGCGTACGACCAGAGCGGGAAGTACGCCAGCTCGCCGGCCTGCTTCGCGGCGGCCTCGGCCAGCTCGGCGCGGCCGTGGCCGGCGTTGACGACGAAGAGCCCGGCGAGCCCGTCGAGGTAACGGCGGCCCTGGGAGTCCCAGATGTACGCGCCCTCGCCGCGCACGATGGTCGGTACCGCGGTGTCGGAGTAGCTCGCCATCCGGGTGAAGTGCATCCAGAGGTGGTCGGTGGCGTTGGCCATGTCAGCCCCATCGAGTCTCGGGCCGGTCAGGGGTGACACCGGCCGCTCTGCCCACGGTTATCCCACAGCCCTGGGGCGGAAAGCAAGTGTGATCGGTGGCGAACGGCTCCTAGAGCAACGGAATCAGCGAGCAGCTGTGCGGTGAGCAACGGAATCCGTATCCCGGCTTGCTGTGGGTGTGGCGGGCGTCGAGCCGGGGCTGGTGGGACCCGTCGTGTCGACCGCCACCGGGTCACGGCCGGTGCGGGCGCTGTCGAGCTGCCCCGTCTGTGCGCCCACGTCGACCGCGGACCGCTGCCCGCCGGCGACGGTTGGTCAGGCGGTGCCCCACGAATAGGTCTGCTTGCGCAGCTTGAGGTAGACGAACGCCTCGGTGGAGAGCACGCCCTCGACCGCCCGCAGCCGCTGGAGGATCTCCAGCAGGTGGTCGTCGTTGCGGCAGACCACCTCGGTGAGCAGGTCGAACGAGCCCGCCGTGATCACCACGTAGTCCACCTCCTCCAGTTCGGCGAGGCGGTCGGCGACCGCCTCCAGGTCGCCGTTGGTGCGTAGGCCGATCATGGCCTGCCGGGGGAAGCCGAGCTGGAGCGGATCGGTCACCGCGACGATCTGCATCACCCCGGCGTCGAGCAGCCGCTGCACCCGCTGGCGGACCGCCGCCTCGGAGAGCCCGACCGCCTTGCCGATGGTGGCGTACGGCCGGCGGCCGTCCTCCTGGAGCTGTTCGATGATCTGCTTCGCCACGTCGTCCAGCAGAACGTGGCTCGCGCCGTCACGAACGGTGACCCGCCGTCCACCGTTGCCGTTGTCCTGTTGCCGGTTCGCCATCGACCGCTCCCCATGTCCGTCCCGGGTTGAGCCTAGTGTCACCGCGCAGTCTGGCGTATTTCGTCGTCCAGGGCTAATCCCGCAACGGAATCCCTTGTAAGGAAGGTCACCTCATGTCAGGATCAGTCGTCCACCGCACTTGACCCTCCCGCCGGCGCGCCACCCCGTCCTGCCGCCGACGATGACCCCCTAGGAGTCGTCACATGCGAACTCCCCTCCGGCCCCTCACCCGGCGTGGACTGCTCACCGGCACCCTCGGCTCGGCCGCGCTGCTTGCCGCGGGCGGCTCGGTGGCCGGCTGTGGCACCAAGGCCGCCACGCAGACCGAGGCCGGCTGTGTCAGCGAGGACCTCTCCGGCACCGAGAAGAAACTGGCCTTCTCCAACTGGCCGCAGTACATGGACGTCGACGAGAAGGACGAGTCCAAGCGGCCCACCCTCGACGCGTTCGTCGCCAAGAGCGGCATCCAGGTGACCTACACCGAGGACGTCAACGACAACAACGAGTTCTTCGGCAAGGTGCAGAACCAGCTCGCCGGGTGCCAGGCCACCGGACGGGACATCATGGTCCTCACCGACTGGATGGCCGCCCGGATGATCCGCCTCGGCTGGATCCAGAAGCTGGACAGGTCGAAGCTGCCCAACGTCGATGCCAACCTGCTCCCGTCGCTGCGCAACCGGTCCTTCGACACCGAGAACCAGCTCGCCATCCCGTGGCAGTCCGGCCTCGCCGGCCTCGCCTACAACGGCAAGGTGACCAAGGAGATCCGCACCGTCGACGAGCTGCTCACCCGCCCCGACCTCAAGGGCAAGGTGACCGCCCTCAGCGAGATGCGCGACACCATCGGCCTGCTGTTGCAGTCCAACGGTCACGACCCGGCGAACTTCACCTCCGCCCAGTTCGACGACGCGCTGAACAAGCTGAAGAAGGCCGTCGACTCCGGCCAGATCCGCAGGTTCACCGGCAACGACTACGCTCCCGACCTGGCCAAGGGTGACATCGCCGCGTGCATCGGCTGGTCCGGCGACGTCATCCAGCTCGGCTTCGAGGACGAGAACATCGCGTTCGTGGTGCCCGAGTCCGGCGTGATGCTCTGGTCGGACAACATGCTGGTGCCGAACAAGGCCACCCACAAGGGCAACGCCGAAGAGCTGATCAACTACTACTACGAGCCGGCGGTCGCCGCGCAGCTCGCCGCATACGTCAACTACATCTGCCCGGTCAAGGGTGCCCAGACGGAGATGGAGAAGATCGACCCGGAGCTCGCCGAGAACCCGCTGATCTTCCCCGACGAGGCCATGCTGTCGAAGTCCAGGGTCTTCATGGCCCTGGACGAGAAGCAGGAGCGCGAGTACGAGGCCAAGTTCCAGCAGGTAATCGGGGCGTGACAGCGATGGGACACGATGCACCGGCCGGCGACCTGCGGCTGGCCAACCTCACCAAGCGGTTCGGCATCTTCACCGCGGTGGACGACCTCAGCCTGACCATCCCGCAGGGCTCGTTCTTCGCCCTGCTGGGCGCGTCCGGCTGCGGCAAGACCACCACGCTGCGGATGATCGCCGGCCTCGAGGCGCCGACCAGCGGGCAGGTGCTGCTCGGCGACCGGGACATCGCCCGGCTGCGGCCGTACAAGCGGCCGGTGAACACCGTGTTCCAGAGCTACGCGCTCTTCCCCCACCTGGACATCTTCGAGAACGTGGCCTTCGGGCTGCGCCGTCGCGGCATCCGCAAGGTCGGCGACCAGGTCGAGCGGATGTTGTCGCTGGTGCAGCTCGACGGCTACGGCCGGCGCCGGCCCGCCCAGCTCTCCGGCGGGCAGCAGCAGCGGGTGGCGCTGGCCCGGGCGCTGATCAACCACCCGCAGGTGCTGCTGCTGGACGAGCCGCTCGGTGCGCTCGACCTGAAGCTGCGCCGGCAGATGCAGATCGAGCTGAAGCGGATCCAGACCGAGGTCGGCATCACCTTCGTGCACGTCACCCACGACCAGGAGGAGGCCATGACGATGGCCGACACCGTCGCGGTGATGAACGCCGGCCGGATCGAGCAGCTCGGCGCCCCGGCCGACATCTACGAGTTCCCCGCCACGGCCTTCGTGGCGAACTTCCTCGGCCAGTCCAATCTGCTCGCCGCCGAGGCGGCCGGGCCCGCCGGGGGCGAGGTGCCGGTTACGGCGCACGGCGGTCGTTACTCGGTGCCCGTCGGCCGGTCCCGGATCGACCACGGGCCGGTCTACCTGGGCGTACGCCCGGAGAAGCTGCACCTGGTCGGCTCCGCCGACCAGGTCCCCGCCGGGCACCAGCACGTCACCGGGGTGGTCACCGACGCCTCCTACGTCGGGGTCAGCACCCAGTACCTGCTGCGTACCGGCTGGGGCAGCGAGCTGTCGGTGTTCGTGGCCAACAGCGGCGCGGCCGGGCCTCTGCCGGTCGGCACCCAGGCGGTGGCGTACTGGGATCCGCGGCACGCCTTCCTGCTGCCCCGCGAACCGGGCCAGGACGACCGGACCACGCCGGTGCTCGACGAGCCGGTGGGAGCCGCCTCGTGAGCGAGCGAACCAGCCAGCCCGGTACCGCCGCGCCGGCCGGCGCCGAGCGAAGCGAGACGGCGGCATGAGTGCTCTCGCGCACGTACCCACCGGATCGGGGCAGCCGGCGACGCCGCCGGCCGCCCGGTCCGGGCGGTACCGGTTCCTGCCGTACCTGTTGCTGCTGCCGGGCGCGGCCTGGCTGTTCCTCTTCTTCGCGCTGCCGCTGGTGCAGCTCGCCGCCGCGAGCCTCTACGACCCCAGCGGCTCACTCGCCACCGGGTATGCGCTGACCTGGGCGTTCGGCAACTACCCGGACGCGCTTCAAGCGTACTGGCCGCAGTTCACCCGGTCCTTCCTCTACGCCGGGATGGCGCTGGTGCTCGCCCTGCTGATGGGCTACCCGCTGGCGTACGCGATCGCGCAGAAGGCCGGCCGGTGGAAGAACCTGCTGCTGGTCTGCGTGGTCGCCCCGATGTTCACCAGCTTCCTGGTGCGCACCCTGGCCTGGAAGACCATCCTGTCGGACAACGGCTGGATCGTCGGGCTGCTGCGCGACGTGCACCTGCTCGGCCCGGACGGCCGGCTGCTGGCCACCCCGGTCGCGGTGGTGCTCGGCCTGACGTACAACTTCCTGCCCTTCCTGGTGCTGCCGCTGTACGCGAGCCTGGAGCGGCTCGACTACCGGCTGCTGGAGGCGGCGAGCGACCTGTACGCCAGCCCGCTGCGGGCGTTCCGCAAGGTGACGCTGCCGTTGTCGATGCCCGGCCTGGTCGCCGGAACGCTGCTCTTCTTCATCCCGGCCAGCGGTGACTACATCAACGCGGAGCTGCTCGGCACGCCGAAGGAGTACATGATCGGCAACGTCATCGACTCGGCGTTCCTGGTGCGGCTGGACTACCCGCAGGGCGCGGCGCTGTCGTTCCTGCTGATGGCGGCGATCCTCGCGGTGGTCTTCGGCTACCTGCGCAAGGCCGGCACGGACGAGGTGTTGTGATGAGCGCGAGGAGTGCAGCGCAGCGGAGCCGCGCGGTCACGAACGAAGGGCGGCTCCGATGACCCGGATCTCCCGCTGGCTGGCCGACCGCTGGCTGATGGGCGTGGCGCTGCTGGTGCTCGGCTACCTCTTCCTGCCGATCGCCGTGGTCGCCGGCCTGTCCTTCAACCGCCCGTCCAGCCGGCTGTCGTACGACTTCAACGAGTTCACGCTGGACAACTGGCGGCGCCCCTGCGCCACCTCCGACATGTGCGACGCGGTGGTACGCAGCGTGCAGATCGGCTTCCTCGCCACCGTGGTGGCCACCGTGCTCGGCACGCTGATGGCGTTCGCGCTGGTGCGGCACCGGTTCCGTGGCCGGTCCGGGATCAACGTGCTGATCTTCCTGCCGATGGCCACCCCGGAACTGGTGATGGGCACCTCGCTGCTCGCCCTGTTCGTCTCCGCCGGGGTGCCACAGGGCTTCTGGACCATCGTCATCGCGCACGTGATGTTCTGCGTGTCGTTCGTGGTGGTGACCGTCAAGGCGCGGCTGGCCGGGATGGACTCGCGACTGGAGGAGGCCGCGATGGACCTCTACGCCAGCGAGTGGCAGACCTTCCGGCGGATCACCCTGCCGCTGGTGCTGCCCGGCATCGTGGCCGCCGCGCTGCTGGCCTTCTCGCTGTCGTTCGACGACTTCATCATCACGAACTTCAACGCCGGCACCACCGTCACGTTCCCGATGTACGTCTGGGGAGCCGCCCAGCGGGGCATCCCGCCGCAGGTCAACGTCATCGGCACCGCGATGTTCCTGATCGCGCTGCTGCTGGTCCTGGCCAGCACGCTGCGCGGCCGGCGGGCGAAGCGGTTCTCGTGACCGGCCCGGACACCGGCCCGGCGCTCGCCGACGCGGCGCCCGTGCCGTACTGGCTCGACCGTCCGGAACGCCCCGACCCGCTGCCCGCCCTCACCGGCGGTACCGACACCGATCTCCTGGTCGTCGGCGGCGGCTACGCCGGCCTGTGGGCCGCGTTGCAGGCCAAGCGGGACGCCCCGGAGCGGGACGTGCTGCTGGTCGAGGCGGGCACCTGCGGCTGGGCGGCGTCCGGGCGTAACGGCGGGTTCTGCGCCGCCTCGCTCACCCACGGGCTGGCCAACGGCGTCGAGCGGTTCCCCGACGAGATCGACGTGCTGGAGCGGCTCGGGCGGCAGAACCTCGACGCCATCGCCGACACCGTCAGCCGGTTCGGCATCGACTGCGACTTCGAGCGCACCGGCGAACTGGCCGTCGCCGTCGAGCCGTACCAGCTCGACGGGCTCGCCGAGGACGCCGGGCTCGCCCGCCGGTACGGCCACGACGTACGACTGCTCGACCGGGACGAGGTGCGCGCCGAGGTGGACTCGCCGACGTACCTCGGCGGGCTCTGGGACCGCGACCGGGTGGCCATGCTCGACCCGGCCCGGCTCGCCTGGGGGCTGCGCCGCGCCTGCGTCGAGGTGGGGGTGCGGATCCACGAGCACACCCGGGTCACCGGGCTGCGCCGCGATGGCGCCGCGCTGCGGGCGACCACCGCCGGCGGTGCCGACCGCGCACCCGGTTCGGCACGCGCCCGGCAGGTGGTGCTGGCGACCAACGCGTTCCCGCCGCTGTTGCGCCGGCTGCGGGCGTGGATCGTGCCGGTCTACGACTACGCGCTGATGACCGAGCCGCTGACCGAGGCGCAACGGACGTCGATCGGCTGGGCGAACCGGCAGGGACTCGCGGACACCGGCAACCAGTTCCACTACTACCGGATCACCGGGGACGGCCGGATCCTCTTCGGCGGCTACGACGCGATCTACCACTACGGCAACCGGGTGGCCCCCGAACTTGAGCAGCGGCCGGCCACCTTCACCGCGCTCGCCCAGCACTTCTTCACCACGTTCCCGCAGCTCGACGGCCTTCGGTTCAGCCACCGCTGGGGCGGGGTGATCGACACCTGTACCCGGTTCTGCCCGTTCTTCGGCACCGCGTACGGCGGGCGGCTGGCGTACGCGACCGGCTTCACGGGCCTCGGCGTCGGCGCCACCCGGTTCGGTGCCCGCGTCATGCTCGACCTGCTCAGCGGCGAGGACACCCCGCTGACCCGGCTGGAGCTGGTGCGCAGCAAGCCGTTGCCGTTCCCGCCGGAGCCGCTGCGGGCCACCGGCATCCAGCTCACCCGCTGGTCCCTGTCCCGCGCCGACGCGCGGCAGGGACGGCGGAACCTCTGGCTCCGTACGCTCGATCGGTGTGGTTTGGGGTTTGATTCCTGATGCGGGTCCTGCTCGTCGCCGCCACCGTCGACGCCGCGTCCGCGGACGCGCTCGCCGACCTGTGCCGCGAGCACCGGATCACCCACGTGCTCAAGGCGGTCGACCCCCACCACGTCGTCGACAACGAATGGTCGATGAGCGAGTACAGCCACCAGGCCGTCGCCTGGCAGACCGCGGTGAACGCCGTGGTGGCGCTGGAACTGCTCGCCACCGGCGCCTGGTCCGGCACCGGGGTGCTCGGCCCGGAGGCGCTGCCGCCGCAGCCCTACCTGGATCTGCTCAACGGCTACGGTTCGCCGTGGGGAATGGAGGAGCGGTGACGCGCTACGGCGCGATGTACGGGCCGGACCTGACCTTCCTCGGCGTACCCGCGTGCGACCTGTCCGATCCGGCGTCCTTCGCCGACGCCGACGTGGTGATCGTCGGGGCGCCGTTCGACGGCGGCACCTCGCACCGGCCGGGCACCCGGTTCGGCCCGTCGGCCATCCGGCAGGCCTGCTACCTGCCGCACGACGGCTCCCGGCCGTCCCTCGCGCTGCGCGTCGACGGCCTGCGGGACCTGCGGGTGTATGACGCCGGCGACGTGGAGATGTTCTCCGGCGACATCGAGCGCTCCCTGGCGGCCCTGGAATCCGCCGTCTACACCGTCTCCTCCTCCGGTGCGATCCCGATCGTGCTCGGCGGCGACCACTCCATCGCGCTGCCCGACGCCACCGGGGTGGCCCGGCAGCACGGGCTCGGCCGGGTGTCGCTGGTGCACTTCGACGCGCACGCCGACACCGGCGACATCGAGTTCGGCTCGCTGCACGGGCACGGCCAGCCGATGCGCCGGCTCATCGAGTCCGGGGCGGTACGTGGCGACCGGTTCCTCCAGATCGGCCTGCGTGGCTACTGGCCGGGGCCGGAGACGCTGACCTGGATGGCCGGGCAGCGGATGCGGTCGTACGAGATGACCGAACTGGTGTCGCGTGGCCTGGACTCATGCCTGTCCGAGGCCTTCGCGATCGCCGTCGACGAGTGTGAGGGCGTCTTCCTCTCCGTCGACGTGGACGTGGTCGACCCGGGCATGGCGCCGGGCACCGGCACCCCCGAACCGGGTGGGCTGACCTCCCGGCAACTGCTCGACGCGGTCCGCCGGTGCTGCTACGAGCTGCCCGTGGTCGGCGTCGACGTGGTCGAGGTCGCCCCGCCCTACGACCACGCCGACATCACGGCCTACCTGGGCAACCGGGTGGTGCTGGAGGCGCTGTCGGCGATCGCCCGCCGCCGCCGCGACGCCGCCGGCGGCCAGCGGTGGGACCCCCACCAGCCCCTGCTGGATGGCCGCTGACCGGATGTCCGTAATGCCCGTGCTGCTGCTCGGCGACTCGTGCGCTCGGGGCTCGGCTCCGCATCATCTTCGACTACGGCAACGACCTGCGTCAGATCGCTTGAGGTAGAAGGGCGAAGCTCGCCAACCCGTCGTCGGTCAGCTCGACCGGCGGGGTGGTCTGCCGTCGGCGACCTCCTCGCGCCCATCGTGGCGCAGCTCAACCCCGATCGCCAAGGGCAGCCGGCGGGGTTCAAGGGGAGGTTCTTTTCGCACAAGGTCACAGTCCTGAACTGGGTATCGCTCCCACCGCGTACCCGGACGCGAACATCACCGACGACGGGAGGAGACAACGGTGAAGGTGCGGCGCAAGCACATGCTGGCGGCGGGGGTGGCGGTGGTCGCCGGG
>NZ_POUB01000200.1 GCF_003236335.1 Micromonospora deserti | reverse complement strand
GGCTGGGCGGGGCGGTCACCGCCGCCTTCGTCGAGGCAGGCTGGCGAGTGGTCGTACCCGGGCGGGACAGCCGGGGCCCGACGGCGCCGGCGGCGGGCGGGCCGGTCCGGCTGGCGGCGGACCTGACCGATCCGGCCGACGCGGAGCGGGCGGTCGCGGTCGCGGCCGGGGACCGGGCGGCGCCCCTGCGGGCGGTGGTCAACCTAATCGGCGGGTACGCCGGTGGCGGGCTGGTGCACGAGACGCCGGTCGAGGAGTTCGACCGGATGCTGACGCAGAACCTGCGCCCGACCCTGCTGGTCACCCGGGCGGCGCTGCCGCACCTGGTCGCGGCCGGCGGCGGCGCGGTGGTCTGCGTCTCGGCCCGCGCGGCGGTCGCCCCGTTCCCCGGCGCGGCCGGCTACGTCACCGCCAAGGCGGCGGTGCTGGCCTTCGCGGGCGCGGTGGCCGTCGAGTACAAGGCGGTTGGGGTGCGGTGCAACACGGTGCTGCCGAGCGTCATCGACACCCCCGCGAACCGGGCCGCCCAACCCGACGCCGACCACTCACGCTGGGTCGACCCGGCCGAGATCGCGCCGGTGATCCGCTTCCTGGCCTCCGACGAGTCGGCGCCGACCAGCGGCGCCGCCGTCCCGGTCTACGGCCGGGCCTGAACCGGCAGCCATTCCACCTCGGGCCGGCGGCCGGCGGCGGGATCGGCTGCGGTGGCCGGCGTGGCGGGGGCGGCCAGCCAGCCGGCCAGGTGGGCCTGGATCTGCCGGGAGACCTCCTCCGGCGGGCGGCCGGCGTCGACCACCACGAACGTCGGATACTCCGGCAACGCCCGGTAGGCGGCGTCCGCCGCGGTCAGGTAACGCATGCTCTCGTGGTCGGTGCCCCGCTGCTCGATCCGCCGGTACGCCTCGGCCGGATCCACCGCCAGCAGGAACGTGACCTGCGGCGCCGGGAAGATCCGGTAGGCGATCCGGGCCAGCCGCTCCCAGCGGTGCCCGCCGTGCGCGCGGATGCTGACGTACTGGCAGACGGAGTAGCGGTCCATCACCGCGACGCGCCCGGTCACCAGGCGACCGAGCAGGGCGGCGGCGATGGCCAGCCAGCGCAGCGCGGACTCCACCACCAGCAGGCCGGTACGCCCGACGAGCCGCTGCGCGTCCGGACGCCCGAGGCGGTGGGCGAGCCGGCCGAGCCAGCGGCGACCGCCGGCGTTGCGGTGGTAGGTGGCGGGCCGGCCCGCCGCGGTGAGCGCGTCAGCGAGGCGGTGCGCCTGAGTGGTCTTGCCCGAGCCGTCGATGCCGATCAGGGCGACGGCGCGCAATCGGGCCCTGCCGCGCCGCGCCCTCGTTGATCTGGCCACCCTGACCAGGGTATCCGACGCGCGCTCGCGAACGAGTGTTGTATCCGATTTGCTCCCGGTTGACCCCCACCCGCGCCCCGGCCAGGTGTGGCCGACCGGAATGCCGGGTACCGACGTTCGATACCAGCCCCCTGACCATCACGACAGGAGATCCAGATGGCCGAGCGCGGGCACGAGAGTCTCTTGCACACCCTCAAGAAGGTCGCCGCCGTGCTCAAGCAGTCCGAGATCCCCTTCGCCCTCGGTGGCAGCTTCGCCGTGTACGCCCACGGCGGGCACTCCAGCGAGCACGACGTCGACTTCCTGGTCCGCGAGGTGGATGTCGAACGGGCGCTGGAGGCCCTGGTGGAGGCCGGCTTCACCGCCGAGCGCCCGCCGGAGGACTGGCTGGTCAAGGTCTTCGACAATGGGCGGATGGTCGACCTGATCCACCGGCCGATCGAGACGCCGGTGACCGAGGAGACGTTCGCCGACACCGTGGTCCGGCCGGTCGACGCGATCCACATGCCGGTGCTCACGGCCACCCGGTTGATGGTGCACAAGCTGCTCAGCTTCTCCCAGCACTACTGCGACTTCGCCCGTGCCCTGCCGTTGGCCCGCTCGCTGCGGGAGCAGATCGACTGGGAACGGGTACGCAAGGAGACGCAGCACTCGCCGTACGCGGAGGCGTTCCTGGTGCTGCTCGATCGGCTGGACGTGGTGCCGTACTCCGGCGCCCTGGGAGGGAGGGGAACACCGTGACCGAGCACCGCGACGTCGCCACCGGGCCGCCCGACGAGTATGTCGAGGCCGAGATCCACCGGCTGCTCACCGAGGATCCGGCGGTCGCCGAGCAGGGGATCACCGTGGTCCGGCGGGAACGCGGCCTCGTGCTCTACGGCGAGGTGGAGAGCCCGCACCGGCGGGAGGAGATCCTGCGCCGGGTGGCCGAGCGCTTCCCGCACGTGCCGATCACCAGCGACATCGGGGTGATCCGCACGCAGGCGCCCACGGAGATCGAGGAACTGCCCTGAGGAGGTTCGATGGTGATCCGGATCGCCGCCGTGGGCGACGTGCATCTGGACGAGGATGTGGTCGGCCGCTTCCGGCCAGCCCTGGAGGAACTGTCCGGGCACGCCGACGCGCTGCTGCTCGCCGGTGACCTGACCCGGCACGGCACCGAGTCCGAGGCGCGCTGCGTGGCGCGGGAGTTCGGCGGGCTGGGCGTGCCGGTGGTGACCGTGCTGGGCAACCACGACCACCAGTGCGACCAGGCGCCGCAGGTGGTCAGGACGCTGGAGGACGCCGGGATCACCGTGCTGGAGGGCGACGGCATCGTGCTGGACTGCGCCGGCGGCCGGCTCGGCGTCGCCGGGGTGAAGGGGTTCGGCGGCGGGTTCGCCGGGCGGTGCGCCAGCGACTTCGGCGAACCGGAGATGAAGGCGTTCGTCCGCACCACCACCGACAGCGCCGACGCGCTGGGCGCGGCGTTGCGGAGCCTCGACTGCGACGTGCTGGTGGCGCTGACCCACTACTCCCCGGTGCCGGACACGCTCGCCGGCGAGCCGCTGGAGATCTACCCGTTCCTCGGCAGCTACCAGCTGGGCCAGGCGATCGACTCGGCGCCCACCGCGCTGGCCCTGCACGGCCACGCACACCACGGTACCGAGCGGGGCGCCACGCCGGGCGGGGTACGTGTACGCAACGTCGCCCACCCCGTGATCAAGCAGGCCTACAGCGTCTTCCACCTGGGCGACCACCTCGATCAAGCCCAGGTTTCCGGTGTCGGTGCGTCGGGTATCCAGCAGTCATGGAGCTGATTCTCTGGATTCTCGCAGTCGTACTCGTGGTGGCCGGCATCCTGGCGCTCTTCCGCCGGCAGATCCTGTGGGGCATCGTCCTCATCGTGGTCGGTCTGCTGGTCGGCCCGGGTGGTGTCAGCATCTTCAGTTGACGTGGCGGCCGGCGGCGGCCTCGACGGTCGCCGGGCACGAGCCGTGCCGCCGCATGGGACCCGCCGGGGTCGTCGTGACCGGAACTCCGTCCTCTCGACGGGAGCAACCGGTCACGACGAGCCCGGCCCTGCGCTGTTCGGGAGGCGGCGACGGGTGTTGCCCGTCGCCGCCGCGCTGAGCGCCGCCGTCCGGCGACCGGAGGGCTGACCAGGTACGCGGGTTCACCGCCGACCAGGTGCGCGGGGCCCGCGCCGCCGGGCCCCGCGCACGGGCGGGTCAGCAGCGCGGCACGTTCGGGATGTAGCCGTCGTAGCCGGTGTACACGTACGCGTCGGCGATGTAGCGACCGGTGCCGATCCGGTCCCAGATCGAGCTGGTGCCGTAGGTGCCGGTGACGGTGGTGCCGCTGGTCTGGCAGTAGATGGTCACCCGGGTCCCGTCGGCGACGGTGTCGACCGCGGTGTAGCCGGTGCCGGGCCCGGACCGGACGGTCAGCGGGGTCCCGTTGGTGTTGACGGTGCCGGAGCCGGTGGTGCCGGAGCAGCCGTTGTCGCTGGTGTAGGACTTCGTCCCCCAGTACAGGGCGAGTGTGCCGTTGAACCGGACCTGGATGTCGTTGCCGTTGAGCCGCTGCTCGTAGTGCAGGTGCGGGCCGGTGGAGCCGCCGGTGCTGCCGACCCAGCCGATCACCTTGCCGTAGCCGACGCTCTGGCCGACGGAGACGTTGAACCCGTTGAGGTGGGCGTAGTACGTCGTGTAGCCGCCGCCGTGGGCGATCCGGACGTACTTGCCGTAACTGGTGCCGCCGAGATCGGTGACCCGGTCGACGGTACCCGGCGCGCTGGCCACCACCGGGTCACCGAAGTCGTCGGTGCGGTTGAAGTCGACCGCGTACGCCGGGCTGTGGTTGGTGCGGGTCTGACCGGACCAGGTCTGGCCGCACGGGAACGGGACCTTGAAGGTCGGCGCGGCCATGGCCGGGGCCGCCGGGACCAGAGTCGCCGCGGCCAGCAGGCCGGCCGCGAGCAGGCTGAACCACCGCTTACCCATCCAGCACCTCCTATGTCGAAATCCTTCGATGACCTGCCATCAGCTTGACAGAAATCGTCATCGATCGAAAGAGGTGGAGGTCTATGCTGGGAGCGCGCCCACGGCGCAACGGCCCGGTTTCCGGATTGTTACTCGGTCGTGTCCGCCAAGGGGTGGACCTCAAGCGGATGCAAGCGCTTACATGTGGGGACGCCCATCGGACCGGCGCCGGGTCGCATGGCCGCGCCGGCAAGAAAGGAGGACGGCATGGCGGTCTTTGCCAGACCACGCCAGGCCTTCGCGATCGCCGGCGTACTGGGGCTGGCGCTCAGCGCCACCGCCTGCGGCACCGGCGGCGACAACGACAACAACAGCAGCAAGGCGGGCTCCGCCGAGTGTGCCCCATACGAGAAGTACCAGGGCCACGACGGCAAGAAGGTCACGATCTACTCGTCGATCCGGGACATCGAGGCCGACCGGCTGGAGCAGTCGTGGGAGCAGTTCTCCGGCTGCACCGGCATCGAGATCGACCACGAGGGCAGCGGCGAGTTCGAGGCGCAGCTCGGCGTCCGGGTCGACGGCGGCAACGCCCCCGACATCGCCTTCATCCCGCAGCCGGGCCTGCTCCAGCGGTTCGTCGACTCGGGCAAGCTCAAGCCGGCCGGCGCCGAGACCAAGGCGATGGCCGAGCAGAACTACCCGGCCGACTGGCTGAAGTACAGCACCGTCAACGGGCAGTTCTACGGCGCCCCGCTCGGCTCGAACGTCAAGTCGTTCGTGTGGTACTCGCCGGAGACGTTCCGGGAGAAGGGCTGGACCGTCCCGACCACCTGGGACGAGCTGATCACCCTGAGCGACAAGATCGCGGCGACCGGCATCAAGCCGTGGTGCGCCGGCATCGAGTCCGGTGACGCCACCGGCTGGCCGGCCACCGACTGGATCGAAGACGTGCTGCTGCGGACCCAGGGCCCCGAGGTCTACGACCAGTGGACCACCCACGGCATCCCGTTCAACGACCCCAAGGTCGCCGACGCCCTCGACCGGGCCGGCACCATCCTGAAGAACGAGAAGTACGTCAACGGCGGCTTCGGCGGCGTGAAGAGCATCGCCACCACCTCCTTCCAGGAGGCCGGCGTGCCGATCACCACCGGCAAGTGCGCGCTGCACCGGCAGGCGTCGTTCTACGCCAACCAGTGGCCCGAGGGCACCAAGGTGGCCGAGGACGGCGACGTCTTCGCCTTCTACTTCCCGGCCATCGACCCGGCCAAGGGCAAGCCGGTGCTCGGCGGCGGCGAGTTCGTCGCGGCCTTCGCCGACCGTCCGGAGGTGCAGGCGGTGCAGACCTACCTCGCCTCGGGTGAGCACGCCAACAGCCGCGCCAAGATCGGCGACTGGGTATCCGCGAACAACAAGCTCGACCTGGCCAACGTCGCCAACCCGATCGACAAGCTCTCCGTGCAGATCCTGCAGGACAAGAGCAGCGTCTTCCGGTTCGACGGTTCCGACCTGATGCCGGCCGCCGTCGGCGCAGGGACGTTCTGGAAGGGCATGGTCGACTGGGTGAACGGCAAGGACACCGCGTCGGTGCTCCAGGGCATCGAGAGCAGCTGGCCGAAGTGACCTGAGACGGTGGGCCGGCCCGCGTCCGGGCCGGCCCACCGGCGCAGCCGACACCCCGTTTTGGGAGGGTTGATGAACTTCGACTTCGCCGACGAGTCGCCGAAGCTGATGATGTTGCTCTGGGGGCTGGTGGCCTTCGTCGCGGTGGTGGGCGGCCTGCTGCTCCTGCTCGACGTGGTGCCGTCCTGGTTCGCCCGGCGCCGCGAGGCCCAGCTGGTCGCCGCGTCGGCCAGCGGCGCGCCGCCGCCCCGGCGGACGAGGCCCCGCGAAGGGCTCTTCGCGCTCTTCTTCCTGCTGCCGGCCACGCTGCTGCTCCTCGTCGGCCTGGTCGTTCCGGCGATCCGCACCACCCTGCTGTCGTTCATGGACGGCGGCAGCCAGAACTGGGTCGGGCTGGCCAACTACCGGTGGATGTTCGCCGACGACGCGATCGTCCGGGTGCTGCTGAACACCCTCGTCTGGGTGCTCCTGGTGCCGCTGGTGGCCACCTCGGTCGGCCTGCTCTACGCGGTCATGGTCGACCGGGCCCGGTTCGAGGCGCTGGCCAAGTCACTGATCTTCATGCCGATGGCGATCTCGTTCGTCGGCGCCAGCATCATCTGGAAGTTCGTCTACGCCTTCCGCGGTGACGGCCAGGAGCAGATCGGCCTGCTCAACCAGATCATGGTGAGCCTGGGCGGCGAGCCCCGGCAGTGGCTGCTGGACTCACCGCTGAACACGCTGCTGCTGATCGTGATCATGGTGTGGATCCAGGCCGGCTTCGCCATGGTGGTGCTCTCCGCGGCGATCAAGGCCATCCCGGCGGACATCGTGGAAGCCGCCCGCCTGGACGGGGTCAGCCCGTGGCAGATGTTCTGGCAGATCACCCTGCCGAGCATCCGGCCGGCGCTGATCGTCGTGGTGGTGACCCTGTCGATCGCCACGCTCAAGGTCTTCGACATCGTCCGGACCGCGACCAACGGCAACTACGACACCAGCGTGATCGCGAACGAGATGTACAACCAGGCGTTCCGGTACGGCCAGAACGGGCAGGGCTCCGCGCTGGCGGTCTTCCTCTTCGTCCTGGTCATCCCGATCGTGATCTACCAGATCCGCAACCTGCGTCAGCAGCGGGAGGGCTGAGATGACCACCAGCACGCCCACCCTCGCCACCGGCACCCAGCAGGTGGACGAGCGCCGGGGCACCGCCCGGCGGGTCCGCAAGCGACTGAACACCCGGGTCGCCACGATGATCTCGATCGTCATCGCGCTGCTCTGGACGATCCCCACCTTCGGCCTGTTCATCTCCTCGTTCCGGCCGGAGGACCAGATCAAGACCACCGGCTGGTGGACGTTCTTCAGCGACCCCCAGTTCACCCTGGACAACTACCAGGAGGTGCTGTTCGGCCGCTCCTCGTCCTCCGGGCAGCTCGCCAGCTACTTCATCAACTCGCTGGCGATCACCATCCCGTCGGTGCTCTTCCCGCTCGCCTTCGCGGCCCTGGCCGCGTACGCCCTGGCCTGGATCAACTTCCGCGGCCGGGACTGGGTCTACATCGCGATCTTCGCGATGCAGATCGTGCCCCTGCAGATGGCCCTGGTGCCGCTGCTCAGCTTCTTCTCCAACGGGGTCAGCCTGGGCGGCGTCACCCTGATGCCCGCGTGGGACCTCGACGGCGCCCAGAAGTTCGCGCAGGTGTGGTTCGCGCACACCTGCTTCGCGCTTCCGTTCGCCGTGTTCTTGCTGCACAACTTCATCTCGCAACTGCCAAAGGACCTGATGGAGGCGGCCCGGGTCGACGGGGCCACCCACCCGAAGATCTTCCGCACCATCGTCCTGCCGCTGATCACCCCGGCACTGGCCGCGTTCGGCATCTTCCAGTTCCTCTGGGTCTGGAACGACCTGCTGGTCGCGCTCATCTTCGCCGGGGGCGGCGACGAGACCGCGCCGCTCACCGTCCGGCTCGCCGAGCTGGCCGGCACGCGGGGCAACGAGTGGCAGCGGCTCACCGCCGGCGCGTTCGTCTCGATCGTCGTACCGCTGCTGGTGTTCCTGTCCCTGCAGCGCTACTTCGTGCGCGGCCTGCTCGCCGGCAGCGTCAAGGGCTGATCCACAGTCCGCCGCCGCCGGTGCGCCGGCGGCGGCGGACCCAGGGCGGCGGAGCGGGGAAGATCGTGACGAAGATTGATGATGTCGCCCGCCTGGCCGGGGTCTCCACGGCCACCGTCTCGCGGGCGCTGCGCGGCCTGCCGACGGTCTCGGCGGCCACCCGACGCCGGGTGGTCGCGGCCGCCGAGCAGCTGGAGTACGCCGTCTCGCCGAGCGCCTCGCGGCTGGCCGGCGGCCGCACCGGCACCATCGCCGTGGTGGTCCCCCGGATCACCCGGTGGTTCTTCGGCATCGTCGTCGAGGCGGTCGAGGAGTTCCTCAACCAGGCCGGCTACGACCTGCTGCTCTACAACCTCGGCGGGCGCGAGCAGATCCGCCAGCGGGTGCTGCGCACGGCTAACCTGCACAAGCGGGTGGACGCGGTCATGCTCGTCGCCACGCCGCTGCGCGCCGCCGAGCTGACCGCCCTCGCCCGACTGGACCTACCCGGGGTGATCATCAGCTCCGGCACGGTGGTGCCCGGCTGGCCGTGCGTACGCATCGACGACGTGGCCGCCGCGCGGACCGCCACCCGGCACCTGCTCGACCTGGGCCACCGGCGGATCGCGCACATCTCCGGCGACCCGGACGACGAGCTCGCCTTCACCACCCACCTGGACCGCCGCCACGGCTACCGGGAGGCGCTGCGGGCCGCGGGGCTGGACCCTGACCCGAGCCTCGACATCGAGTCGCAGTTCACCATCGACGGCGGCGCCCGGGCCACCGAGGAGCTGCTGCGACGCGGCGACCCGCCGACGGCCATCTTCGCCGCCTGCGACGAGATGGCGATGGGCGCGATCAGCGCGCTGCGCGACGCCGGGCTGCGGGTACCGCAGGACGTCAGCGTGATCGGCATCGACAACCACGACCTGGCCGGCGTGCTCGGGCTGACCACCATCGCCCAGCCCGCGGCGGAGCAGGGCGTGCTCGCCGCCCGGATCCTGCTGGACCCGCTCGGCGGCCGGAGCCTGAAGCCCTCGGTCGGCCCCGGCCACGACCCGCCCGGATCGCCGGTGATCCTGCCCACTCGGCTGGTCGTCCGTGAATCGACCGCGCCACCCCGGGCACACTGAACGGCAGTCATCCGCCGTCGTCCCGGACCCACCTCACCCGCTCGCACGGCTCGACCCACGGGAGAACGCCCTGAACGCCAACCCGACGCCCCAGGACAGGTCCGCCGGCCCGGTCACCGGCTGGTGGACCGAGGCCGCCATCTACCAGATCTACCCGCGCTCCTTCGCCGACTCCGACGGCGACGGGATCGGCGACCTGCCGGGCATCACCGCCCGCCTCGACCACCTCGTCGAGCTGGGCGTCGACGCGCTCTGGCTCTCGCCGTTCTACCCGTCCCCGCAGGCCGACGCCGGGTACGACGTGGCCGACTACCGGGACGTCGACCCGATCTTCGGCACGCTCGCCGACGCGGACAAGCTGATCGCCGGGGCGCGCTCGCGCGGCCTGCGGGTGATCGTCGACCTGGTGCCCAACCACACCTCGTCGGCGCACCGCTGGTTCACCGCGGCGCTGGCCGCCGGCGCGGGCAGCCCGGAGCGCGACCGGTACATCTTCCGTGACGGGCTCGGCCCGGCCGGCGACCGGCCGCCGAACGACTGGCAGAGTGTCTTCGGCGGGCCCGCCTGGACCCGGGTGACCGATGCCGACGGCCGACCTGGCCAGTGGTACCTGCACCTGTTCGACTCCGGCCAGCCGGACCTGAACTGGGACAACCCGCAGGTGCGGGAGGAGTTCCTGGACGTGCTGCGGTTCTGGCTGGACCGCGGGGTGGACGGCTTCCGGGTCGACGTGGCGCACGGCCTGATCAAGCAGGCCGACCTGGCCGACTGGCGGGAGCCGCAGGAGATCCTCTCCGGCAACGAGATCGACAAGCCGCGCCCGCCGATGTGGGACCAGGACGGCGTGCACGAGATCTACCGCGACTGGCGCCGGGTGCTGGACAGCTACGACGGCGAGCGGATCCTGGTGGCCGAGGCGTGGGTCGAGCCGGCCGAGCGGCTGGCCCGCTACGTGCGGCCGGACGAGATGCACCAGGCGTTCAACTTCGAGTACCTGCTCGCCTCGTGGACCGCGCCGGCCCAGTACGCGGTGATCACCCGCTCGCTGGAGGCCACCGACGCGGTCGGCGCGCCGACCACCTGGGTGCTCTCCAACCACGACGTGGTGCGGCACGCCTCCCGGCTCGGGCTACCCGTCGGCGGTGGCCGGCCCAACGGGATCGGCATCGGCGACCCGCAGCCGGACGCCGCGCTGGGCCTGCGCCGGGCCCGGGCGGCCACCCTGCTGATGCTCGCCCTGCCCGGCTCTGCCTACCTCTATCAGGGCGAGGAGCTGGGGCTGCCCGAGCACACCACGATGCCCGACGAGGCCCGGCAGGATCCGACCTGGGCGCGCAGCGGCCACACCCAGCGCGGCCGGGACGGCTGCCGGGTGCCCATCCCGTGGGAGGCCGACGCCCCGTCGTACGGCTTCGGGCCGACCGACGCCAGATGGCTGCCGCAGCCGCCACTTTGGGCGGAGTACGCGCTGGACCGCCAGCGCGGCGTGCCCGGCTCCACCTACGAGCTGTACCGCACCGCGCTGCGGCTGCGCCGCGAGCACGGGCTCGGCCGGGGCACCCTGCAGTGGCGCGAGTCCGGCGACGAGGTGCTGTCGTTCCGCAACGGCGGGCTGACCGTGCTGACCAACTTCGGCGACGCCGCCGTGCCGGTGCCGGCCGGTGCCGAGGTGGTGGCCGCCAGCGCCACGCTCACCGACGACGGGCGGGTCCCCACCGACGTGACCGTCTGGGTCCGCGGCTGACCGGCGCGCGTCCGGGTTCGGCCCGGGTTCGCCGACGCCGAGCGGGTCGCGCGCCTGGGCCGGCTCGGCGTCGGTCCCTCGACCCGGCGGTCGTGGACGCTCACAGCCGCCCGGCGCGGGCGTGCAGCAGGTCGTGAACACCCTCGATGTCCTCGGGGGAGGTCCGCGAGGCGAGCCAGTACATGATCCCGGTGGGGATGAAGAAGAGCTGGAACGCGGCCAGCCCGACCGCGTAGTTCAGCGGCGGCGGGAAGGCCGCCCGCAGCCCGTGGAAGGCCATCCCGACCAGGTAGTTGCCGCCCGCCCGGCCC
>NZ_POUB01000001.1 GCF_003236335.1 Micromonospora deserti | reverse complement strand
TCCTCAACTCTGGAGTGACACGACACCAGCGCCCGAAGACACTGTCTGTATGGGCAACCTATCCGGACCTGCGGGGGCGTCGCCGCCACCACGCAGGTCGCACCGCCGCTACCGAACGGTCCTCGTCTCCGGCCTGCTGGTGGCGAGCCTGCTGGCGGCGAGTTGTTCCGCACACGACGGCACCGCACAGCCGGCGTCCACACCGACCGTGTCGACGCCCACAGTCGCGACGCAGACCCCCACTCCGCCGCCGACGAAGCCGACGCGCGATGCGATGGCACCGCTGGCCGGGCCGCTCCGGCTCACCGAGGGGATGACCCGTCCAGGGGCGCGACTGCGGTTCGGGCAGAAGGCGATCGTGCCGATCCGCCAGTACCACCCCCTCCGGGGCTACACAGAAGGTGTGCTCGGCATCGTGGTGCGGAAGATCCAGCACGTTCCCGGCTCCGAGATCGACGGGAACTTCGACGACAACAGCGCCGCTCTGCTGAAGAAGAACACCGCTTACTACGCCACAATCGTCATCACCAACGAGAGCGGCAACCCGATGTCTCTGGAGATGCTCCGCTTCGACGGACTGCGCAGCGACGGGGAACTGGCCAGCATCGTGCTGATCGGGGGCGATCTGCCGAACTGCCGGACGACGGACTCACCGGACCGGTTCGACCACGCAGGCGCCCGATGGGTGACCTGCAAGCTCTGGGTGTCATCGCCGTCCCGGCCGATTCGGAAGATCCGTTACCGGGAGCCGCCGTACGGTGAGGCGAACCAGGCCTTTGACGACGCGAGGTTCAACCGGTACTACAGCCTCGGAATGCTCACCTGGAGTTGAGCTGCGTGCGGGGCATCTCGCCCGGCGTGTCGGCGGTCAGCGTCCTGGGCAGCTGGGCCAGGAAGGCGGCCTCGCCCCCGGCCGGCCGGCCACGACCATGGCCGGCCGGATCAGGTGGCGTCGGTTGCGGTACGGCCGGAGGAGGTGACCCGGCCTGCCACTGCTTGATGCCGTACACCGTGTTGGTGTTCGCGAACAGGCGCTGGACCTCGTTGGGACGCGTCCCACCGCGCCTCGGCCAGCAGCCGCTGCATTTCGTGCGGCGAGGTATCCCCAGCCAGCTCGGCAAGCTTCCAGCCGTACGTCACCGGGTCCTACGTTAACGTGGAGCATCGATTGGATTGGCGCGAACGTCGGGACGAATCTCGTAGGTCTTCCAACGGCAGCTTGGTGTCGTCAGTGAGCCGCCCGTCGACGTAGGCGAACACGAGTGGTAGGCACGGGTACGAGCGACCGAGGGCCGGCAAGCCGGTGCGGTGTGCTCACCGAGGCGTTGGCGCCGCAAGGTCCTGGTCGACTCAGGTGGAGCCTTCGCGACGGCTTATGCCGCACCTGTGATGGGGTGTCGGCGCGGCGGTGACGCGTGGTAGCGGAGAACACCCCGATGCCGCTGTCGGGGCTGTACCAGGACATCTCACCTAGCGACTATCGAGAGGCTGACGACCGAACCTCTGACGGCGAACGCACACGAGTGATCTTTTCGACCGACTTCGGGCTGGGGTTGATCAATGGTCGGTTCGGCGGCGAGGCCGGGCCCGCGCCGGTCGATGACGCATACGCGGTCGCGCTGGCCGCTGCGAACAGCGATCGGTTCGATGTACGTGGGCTCGTGATCACCTTCGGCAACGATGTCATGCTGCCCCAGCTGCGGGCCGCTGAGCGGGGCCTCCACGAGCTCGAGCTCGGCTTCCCGGTCGTCCCCGGCGCGCAGGTTCCGTTCTCAAACCCGCCCGTGCAGTTCTTCGATGGCCGGCAACTGCCCGACTGGTGCGTCAACGACGGTGTCCGTTTCATGGCGGACGAACTCCGCGAGGGTCCGCTGACGGTGTTCGCGATTGGGCCGTTCACCGACCTCGCGTGCCTGGTTCAGAACTTCCCCATAGAGGCGCGCAACCTGGAGAAGATCGTCGCGCTCGCTGGTGGCCACGGTGAGCCGCTGATCCTCGGCGGCACACCGGTTCCAGACCTGAACTTCACGGTCGACCCTCTCGCCCTGAAAATCCTGCTGGCGCACTCGGACATCTCCTTCGTGGCGATGATGTTCGAGGTGTCGAGCACCGCTGCCATCTCGGCGCCACAGTTGCACGGCCTCGCCTCCGGCCCATCGCCGGGCGGCCGGTACGTCGGCGAGGCGAGCCTTCCCAACGCTACCGAAACGCCTGGCGGGATGATCCCGTTCGACGCCCACACCGTGAACTACCTGCTTAACCCCGACGCGTACAAATGTTTCGACGGCGGTTTCACCCTCGAGGTCGGGCAGCCGAGTCCCGATCCCACGCCGCAGAACCAGTTTGTCGTCGGTCCCAGTCTCGGCGGGCGTGCGATCGTTGCTGCGACGCCTGGTCGAGTGTCGATCAGCCGGCTTTGTTCGTCGAACGAGTGCTCGCTGCCGTCGAGGAAAGCCCCTCCGAGGACGACGCGATCAAGGGCAAGCCCGGCTGGTGATCGCTTACGACCTTGTGCGCAATAGGACGGTCGGTGGTGGCACATCCTGGCGGACGTGTTCGCCCACGCCGCCGCCGAAGGCGTCACCCTGTCACCGCCGCCCGCGTCGCCGGCATCGACTGGTCTAGGGCCGTGGTGGACTCGATCAGTGTGCGGGCGGTGAAGGGGGCGTTCTGACCGGCCCGAACCCGGTCGACCGAGGCAGACCGGGCGGCAAGATCCACGTGATCTGCGACCGGGCCGGTCTGCCCCTGACTGTCATGGTCACCGCCGCGAACGTCCACGACAGCCAACTCCTGCTCCCGATCAGGTGCCGCCGACGACGACGACGGCGCCCGTGGCCGCCTCGATGCGGTGGATCGGATCAACCTGAGCGGCGTTGCTCGAGTTGGTGCAGGTGACGCTGCCGACGGCGACGAGGTCGTTCGTCGCCGAGGTCGAGGTGTTCCACCGGGTAACGGGGCCACCCGAGTCGCCGCGTCGCACGGCGCCATCTTCAGGGTGCCCGTTTATGGTGTCGATCTCGATCACCGGCGAGCCCGTACAGCCGGTTTCGCCAGTGTCGATGACCCGACCGTAGACCAGACCACCGTTGGCTCCAGAGGTGTAGAGAGCGGAGCCGACAGCGGGCCATCCAGTCAGTTTCGCCGTGACGGGGTTGGCCGTGGACGTGTCGCGCTCGCCGAACCAGGAGTAGCGGCTGAAGTAGGCGCCGTTCTCGCCGGCAAGCATGGCGACGTCGGTGCCGAGGGTCAGGTAGTTCGAGCTGACGCGGATGTTCCAGCCACCGTTGTGCCAGTAGTAGGTGCCGTTGGGGCCGCAGTGCCCTGCGGTCGTCACCCAGTTGCTGTTGGTGCCACCGCGCGTCATCCGGAAGCCGGTGGTGCAGTTCGCATCCACGGTGCGCGGGTTGTCCCCCGCGGCCGTGACGTTGTAGTTGAACAGCGCCAACCCGCCGTAGTATGGGGGGACGTCAACCCGGCGGCTGGCTGGCACCATTCCGGATTCCGTCACGGACACCCGCGGTGTCAGCCCGGTGGCCTTGACCGCGGCGGCCACGAGGGCGTCCGCGTCCCCGGATGCTTCGATGACGATCTCGGCTGCCAGGCGGTCCAACGTGACGCGCTGCACGCTGGCGGCGTGGGCACCGGCCCAGGCCCGGTCGCGCTTCAGCTGTGCGACCGCGGCCTCCAGGCGCTTCATCGGGACCGCGGCGGTCTCGAACCGGACCGGAACCTCGCCCGCCTGACGGGCGCTGAGATTCACCGCGGACCTCAGCCGGGCACCCTCGGCGTTGGCCACCTGGCGGACCACCAGTTGCCCGGTCGCCTCGTCGAAGTAGGTGCCGCCCGCGCCGTTCGGGTGCGCGGCGGCGATGGCTTCCAGTCGGTGGAACTGCGCGGTCATCGCCTCGACGTCGACGGCCGCTGCGAAGCCGACCCCCGCGGCCGGCCTCGCTGTCGCCTTCTTCCCTGCTGGCTCCTTGGCCTGGGCGCTGGACGAGGTGATTGCGATTGTCGTGAGTAGGCAGCACATGAACACCATGCGTTTGCGCACGGGAGCCCCCTCTGTGGACGGTTGCTCTTGCCGATCGGCAGACCATACATCGGCAAGCCTCGTTCGGTTGCCCCGTTGTCGTGCTCAGGTCGGCCTTGCGGGAGGCCGCCCTCCCCGGGCGCGGGACGGGTCCAGGCGTGACGCGTTTGGACCCGTCTTGGTGTAACCGGTTCGTCAGAAGATGTTCATGGCGATGCCGTTCGTCAGCGACGTGGTGCTCTGCACTCCGTCGATCTTGATCGGGTTGCCGGAGACATGCTGGACGAAGATCCGCATGATGAAGGTGCGGGTGCCGCAGGCCGGGTCGATCGGGATGCCGGACAGGGCGAAGTTCGCGACGTAGTGGTGGGCGTCGTCGCGGATCGTCCGGTGGGACGTCGCGGTCCTCGTAGCGCGGCAGGTGTGCGCCGTGGTGTCGAGCTGAATCATCTCGAAGCGCACATCCACCACGGCGTTGGTGCCGCGCGGCTTCTCATAGGCGTCGATGCTGCTGCTGCACGACGCGGTACCCGTGTAGCACGTGGTGAGTTCGAGGTTGGCCAGCGCCTGCACGCTGGTGGCGTTGGCGGCGGCGTTCCACTTGTACACCGGTGTGCCGTCGTTGTAGAACACCCAGGCCGTCGAGGAACCCGCGCCGACGTAGGTGCAGGTGCTGGACGTGCCGGTGCTGTTGCAGGCAGGGTTCTGCCACCAGCGCGCACCCACCTGGTCGGTGTCGCTCACCTCCAGCCAGGTGCTGGTGGCGACGGCGGTGAGGTAGTAGTTGGTGAGCGCGCTGGAGGCGGTGTACCCGTAGAGGCCGCAGGTGTAGGTGCCGGCAGCCGGAGCGGTGAAGAGCAGGTCGGCGTAGATCGGTAGATGTCCAGGCTTCGCGTAGTACGTGGTGTCAGAGCCTTCGTGGTTGCGGGACGATGTCGAGGTCGCGCCGACGACAGCACCGGTCGAGTCGACACACTTGAGGGTGTTGTTCATCGATGCGATCTGTGTCACGCTGCTCGTCGCCTCAAGCCGGCCCCGGACGTGGCGGGACTCGCCGGCGGCGAGCGTGAGTGTCCTGCGCAGCAGGCGCTCCTCTGTCCGAGAGTAGAAGTTGTTGGCACTTGTGAGCGTCACCCTCGTGACCGTCCCCGAGTCGGCCTGCGCGGCCGCCGGGAACGGGGCGAGAAGTAGCAGGGCCACGAGCACACTGAGGATTTTGCGCATCTGTCGGCAATCTGTGAGTTGAGGCAGGGGCCTGGAAGGCGCAGCGTCGACCGGACAGCGGTTACGGCTCGATCGATCACCGTCGAGGTCCACTGATGCTATCGCCGGGAGCCGCGAGCTGTGTTGCCGGCCGGTGGCGCGTACGGTGACCGCCGAGGTCGCCCGCGGCCGCCGAGCCCGGACGGGTTCCTGCTCAAGGTGGCCGGCAAGGCACCTTGACCGTCACCCCGGCCCGGACCAGCGAGTACGTGAACTGGGCCGACTGGCGCGTGCGCGTGGCACCGGTCGACGGCGTACCGGAGGATTTCCCGGTGCCGGCGCACTACCGAACCGTCCCGACCGGGGTGGTCGGCGGGCCCGTCGCCAACATCGCCGCGCTGTACCTCGCCACCGCCATCCGCGACAACCGCCCGGCCCATCCCGACTTCACACCGCCGTACGCCACCAACGCACCCTCGCCGCCATCGACCAGGCCGCACGCACCGGCATGCGGGTGTTCAGCCCTTCGATCCAAAACTGGTCACGCGGCCGAGGGCTGGTGTGTCGCGCCGAGGCGACTGACCTAGCGGGTGGCGGCCCGGTCGTTGTACTTGATGTGGGTGAGGAAGAAGTCCCGGATGTCCTCGGCGAGCAGCTCTGGCACCTCCATCGCGGCGAAGTGGCCGCCGCGCTCGAACTCCGACCAGTGCCTGATGTCGTACAGCCGCTCGGCCAGCGGTCGCACTGACTGTGTGATGTCGTGCGGGAGCACCGCCACGCCAACCGGCACCTGGCACGGCACGGGCCGCCCCCGCGGAGCATCGTGGTGCAGTCGCGCCGAGGAAGCCGCGGTGGCGGTCAGCCAGTACAGCGAGATGTCGGTGAGCATCCGATCGTCGCTGATCTGCGAGCGAGGGTCGGTCCAATGCGCAAAGCGCTCGGCGATCCAGACCAGCTGGCCGACCGGCGAGTCGGTCAGCGCGTAGCCGATGGTCTGGGGGGTGAGGGCCTGCAGAGCCTGATAGGGTGGGCGGTTCGCCATCAGGTGCCTGATCTTGTCCAGCCGGACTTCATCTGTCTCGGACAGTTCAATGT
The DNA here is from genome assembly GCF_003236335.1 of Micromonospora deserti. GTDB lineage: Bacteria > Actinomycetota > Actinomycetes > Mycobacteriales > Micromonosporaceae > Micromonospora > Micromonospora deserti. The sequence continues at coordinate 21,068 of NZ_POUB01000001.1, read as the reverse complement.
CGGCGTCCGGGACCGGCCGGGTCGGCAGGTAGTTGACGTGCACGCCGACGACCTGCTCGGGTGCCACCGCGCCGAGCGCCAGGGAGATGCCCGCGCCGAAGTCGCCGCCCTGCGCTCCGTAGCGCTCGTACCCGAGACGGCGCATCAGCTCGGCCCAGGCCCGCGCGATCCGGACGGCATCCCAGCCGCGCTCGTGGGTCGGCCCGGAGAAGCCGTACCCCGGGATGGACGGAATCACCAGGTGGAAGTCGCGCGACAGCGGCTCGATGACGTCGAGGAACTCCAGGAACGAACCGGGCCAGCCGTGGGTGAGGATCAGCGCGAGCGCGTCCGGTTTCGAAGACTGGACGTGGACGAAGTGGATGTTCTGGCCGTCGATCTCGGTGGTGAAGTGTGGAAGCTCGTTGAGCTTGGCCTCGTGCTCGCGCCAGTCGTAGCCGGTGCGCCAGTATTCGGCCAGTTCCTTGAGCCGCGCCAGCGGGAAGCCGTAGTCCCACCCGGCGTCGGCGACCTCGTTAGGCCAACGGGTGCGGGAGAGCCGGTCGGTCAGGTCGTCGAGGTCGGCCTGGGGGATGTCGATGCGGAACGGCTTGATCATGGTCTTAACTCCAGGGGGATTCATTTAGCGCCCAAATGTTCGGACGACCAACGTTTGGTGCCCAAACGATATCACAATCATTGGTGCTTCCAACGACTCGTTAGACTTGTCACATGGAGAACCCATCCGAGAAGACGCCCGCCAGGTGGGAAAGCCTGCCCAGCTGGCTGCTCACCCAGACCGCCAACCACGCACACCGCCTGGTGGCCGAGGGGTTCTCGTCCGTCGGCGCCCGCGGCTACCACTACCGCCTGCTGGCGACCCTGGAGCAGTTCGGCCCGGCCAGCCAGGCCGCGCTGGGCCGCCGTAGCGGCATCCACGTCAGCGACATGGTCGCGACGATCAACGAGCTCGCCGATCGCAAACTGGTCGAGCGCGCCCCGGACCCCTCCGATCGGCGGCGCAACATCATCTCGCTAACCCCCGCCGGCAAGCGGCAGCTGCGGCGACTGGAGAAGCAGCTGGCCGAATGCCAGGACGAACTGCTGGCTCCGCTGTCACCCGAGGAGCGACAGCGGTTGACCGAGCTGCTGTCCAGGCTGTTGGACCACCACAACCGGCGAACCGGCACCCCCGAAGAGCCGTGGCGCTGACTGGGAACGCCCCCAAGAATTGATGTCGCGGGTGCGGCGGGTGCCGCGTTCGTCGGGTGGTGACGCTGCAGGCGGCGCGCGCGGGGTCGAGTACGCAGGTCATGCCCTTGCCGGTGAAGATCTGCAGGTCCGGGTTGGCCAGCAGGGTGGCGGCTTCCCGGTTGGTCCGCCACGTCCGTCCGGCAAGCGGGTGGCAACGGTGACGCGGTTGCGGTAGGTGCCGGCGGCGGGGCCGGACACGTGTTCGCCGTCGGTAAGGCGTTGGTGGGCTCGGCCATGGTTTCCAGGCGGGCGAGCCATTCCTCGAAGGCCAGGTCGTCGGGAAAAGCCGGAGGCATAGTTGCCGGAGCAGCCGAGAGTCATTTGACGCTGACGTGCCCGTACTGGATCGCCGCGGTGACCAGGCCGCGTGGGCGCCGAGCGAGGCCTGCGCACAGGCAGCCTCACCACCGCCGGTCCGGTGACTGCGACATCCGCGTCGAGGGGCGGGCCACGTCTGTCCAGGACTGCAACCACGGCATCCCGTGCTGGTCGTCCCGGCCGTACCGCATCATCGCCGTCGCGGTGCGGGTCAGCTCGGCGTGGTCACTGCCGGTCGTGCGAGTAGCTGGCGGGTTTCCGTAATGGCGGTGCGGTCGCCGGCGTCATCCAGGTGATCGCAGCTCTAGCGGAAGGCTGAACCCCGTGTCGTTGTCGCAAGGTTCCATCAACCGCCGGCAGGTGCTGCTCGGTGCCGGAGCGGTCGGTGCCGGAGTCGCCATCGGACTGAATGCCGCACCAGCGGTGGCCCGCGCGCCGCGGTTCGCCCATCCCGGCCTGCTGCACACCAGCGAGGACTTCGACCGGATCCGGGCGAAACTTGCGGCCGGCGACGCTGTGGTGACCGCCGGCTGGGCCCGGTTGGCCGGGAACGGCCGCTCGCAGAGCAGTTGGAAGCCGCGGCCGCTGTCGACCGTGGTCCGCGGCGGCACGGGGCAGAACTACCCGCAGTTCTACCTCGACGTGCACGCGGCATACCAGAACGCACTACGCTGGCGCATCGCGGGCGACACGGCGCACGGGGACACCGCCCGGGACATCTTCAACATCTGGTCTCAGTCGCTGACCACGGTTACCGGGAACGCGGACCGCTTCCTCGCCGCCGGTATCTACGGCTACCAGTTCGCCAATGCCGCCGAGCTGATGCGCGGCTACGACGGCTTCGATCTCGTCCGGGCGCAGGACCTGCTGATGAAAGTCTTCTATCCGCTGAACGACGACTTCCTGCGTCGCCACAACGGGGCGTGTATCACCAACTACTGGGCGAACTGGGATCTGTGCACGATCGCGTCGATCATGGCGATCGGCATTCTCTGCGACGACCGCCCGCTGTTCGACCGGGCGGTCGACTACTTGCGGACGGGCGCGGGCAACGGCGCGTTCCGCAACGCGATTCCGTTCGTGCACGGCGGCGAACTGGGGCAGTGGCAGGAGAGCGGCCGTGACCAGGGGCACACGGTGATGGGCATCGGCCTGATGGGCACCGTCTGCGAGATGGCCTGGAACCAGGGCGTGGACCTGTACGGCTACGACGACAATCGTTTCCTCAAGGGCGCGGAGTACGTTGCACGGTACAACCTCGGCAAGGACGTTCCGTTCACCAACTACAAGTGGGGGCACCACACCACCTGCGCTCCTCGTGAGCAGACAACGGTTTCCGCGGCGTCCCGTGGCCAGCTTCGGCCGGTCTGGGAAGTGGTCTACAACCACTACGTGCAGCGCCGGGGCCTGTCCGCTCCGAATGTGACTGCCATGGCCGCACGCGTTCGGACAGAGGGTGGCGGCGGAGACTACGGGCCCAACAGCGGAGGCTATGACCAGCTCGGCTTCGGGACACTGCTCTTCACTCGGGACCGCACGCCCGCCCCGGCGGGAACGCCGGCCGCCACGCGCTCGCCGGCCGCCCCGGCGTCAGCCCACGCGACATCGGCCGGCCCGTCGGCGAGCGCCCCGATCCGCAGCGTCCTACCGACGCGACCGACCGGCAGCGCCAGCGGTGTGGCCGCCACGGGCAGCGAAGAATTCGACCTTTCGGGGCAGCCGTCGGGCCTCGAACCCGGCACGGGCACGATCGTGGGCCTGGCCGGCGCGACCGCGGTGGCGGCGACCATCGGTGGCGCCCTGCTGCTGCGCCTGCGTTACCGCAGGGCCGCAGACCACCGACCACCGCCGAACCACCGCCGCTGATGCTGTCCGGCCATCCCGGTACCGGGCCGACCGTGCCGAGGCCGGCCCGGCCTCCGGGACAGCCCGGGCCGCCACGGGGCGTCCGGATGGGTTCGGGGATGTCAGGTGCCTTCGGCGCAGAGGCCCGAGGTCGCACACGAATTCCGGTAATGCCCGACACCCTCCACCCGTCCTTTCCCATGGGGAGGTTGATACCTCGCTGTGGCCGGTGCACGATCATGCATCTGCGCCGTTGCTGGGTACGGCCAGGGCCAGGAGACATCAGAGCGTATGCAGATAGAAGCGACCGGAGTAGCGGCCCGGGTGGTAGCGGCGCAACAAGGTGACCGCGCCGCTCTCGGTGAGCTGATCGAAGCTCACCTGACCATGCTCTACAACGTCGCGGGACGTGCGCTCAACAGACACGCCGACGTCGACGACGTCGTGCAGGAGACGCTGCTCCGGGTGGTGGAGAACCTCTCCTCGCTCCGCGAACCGGCCCGCTTCTCCGGGTGGATCCTCGCGATCCTGCACCGTCAGATCGCCGAACGCATCCGGCGACGCCGGACCACCACCGAGCGCGTCGGCTCGCTGGACCTGGTCATGGACGTCGCCGACCCAGGGGCCGATTTCGTCGACGCGACAGTCCTACGGCTGGGACTCTCCGCGCAGCGCCGGCAGATTGTGGAGGCCGTTCGCTGGCTGGAACCGGACGAGCGTTTCCTGCTCTCGTTGTGGTGGCTGGAAGTCGCCGGCAGCATCACCCGGGCAGATCTGGCAACTGCCCTCAGCACCACCGCCGGCCACGCTGCCGTCCGCCTCAAGCGGATGCGCGATCAACTGGAGCTGGCGCGCTGCATCGTGAACGCGCTTCAGGCCCGTCCGCTCTGCCCGGCTCTGGGGCTTGTGATCGAGACCTGGGACGGCAAGCCCAGCGGCGTATGGCGCAAGCGGCTGGGCCGTCACCTCCGTGACTGTCCCACGTGTACCCTGCACCAACGCCGTCTCATTCCTCCCGACCGGCTCCTGGCCGGAGTGGCGATGCTCCCGGTGCCGCCGTCGATCGTCGCCGCTTCACCCGTACCCGGCCTCTTGGCCAATCCCGCACCCGGAACTCTGCACGAGGGTGTTCAGGTCGCCACGACCGCTGGCGCGAACACGGCAGCGACCTCGGGCGCAAGCTGGTGGGCGGCCTCCACGGTGGCAAAGACCGTGGCGGCCACGGTCGGAGCTGTCGCGGTCAGCGGCGGTATCGTGGCCGCGCTACCCGGCGACGCCCCCGACCGTGGCCGGGCTCCCTCCGCGGCCGTCACCGCGTCGGCACCGGCGCGGACCGCCCCGGCGTCAGCCACACCGGGCCCGTCACGGTCGGCACCCTCGACCCCCACAGCCGTCCCCGCCCGGTACGGAAGCGTCGTCGACCGCGTCGACGCGGCACCACCCAGGAACCGCAGGCCCCGGCCGCTGCCCGCTCGCCCGGAGGGCACGCTGGCGGTCGTGGCCAGCGGCGACCACGATCCCCGGCCGAACGTCACGTCACTGATCCATCGCGGCGAATGGGCCACCTACCGAGGACGCGGCTACCTCCGGATCGAGTTTGCCGTCGCGTTCACGCAGCGCACCGGAATGGTCACCATGCCGTCGTGGACGGGACTGAAAGGCAAGCTCTTCCATGTCGCCTCCGGCGGCGGCCGGCGCCTCGACGACCAGATCCCCGACGCCCCCGCCGGCTCCACCGGCATGGGCGACCCCAGCCACGGATACGCGATACTGCCCGATGGCGCCCAGCAGATGTGGGCGCTGGAGTACTACTACCTCGACGGCGAAGTGACCCTGACGTCCAACGAGCGAGGTGCCGACTACAACCTCTACGCCACCATCGTGACCCGAACCACCATCGACAGCGACATCCGCACCGCCCCGAACCCGAACGGAGACCCCATCCGGTACGGCCTCACCCGCGACGACGGCACGGACGCGTGTCCGGTGCCGCAGTACGCGACCCGCGCCACCCCACAGGACCCCGCGACCGTGCGACAGCAGAGCAACCTCCGATAGGACGGTGCCTGCCGGGACCTGGCGTCCGAGGCGCAATCGGCGCGACTGCCGGGCAACTTCAGGACAGCTGTCACCCCACTCACCGGGGTTCACGACTGCGGTGTGGGAGCCTGATGCAGTCACCCTTGGCGGTCGCACAGGAGAACGGGGTTGAGGTCAACCCGGTGGCACGAGCGGAGTTCGGTGATCTGTCGGGCCGGGCGGAGCAGGCGGCCTCGATGGACCGCCTCGATGCGTCACCGGTTCAGGTGAGCGCAGCAGACGAGCTCGTGCAGGTACGGGAGCAGGCGGTGCTGAAGGCTTCGCCGTGCTGGTTCGTCCGGAGGCCGAGGCGACGCGCGACCGCCTGAGCTGATCGGACATGATCGGCGTGGACCTACGGGGCGAGGATGTCGCGACTTCGCCTGGTGTCTCGGCCCTGCCGAGCTGCCGAATGAGCTGCGGATCCGGTCTCGTCGGCCTCGCCGAACGGGTCACCGCTCTCGGCGGCGACCTCTGTACCGGGCCCCGCCCGGCGGCTGGCAGGTCGCCGCCCGGCTACCGGGTTCGTAGCGCCGGATCCGGCAGCGCCCGGAGTCTTTACGTGGCGAGCGAAGGGTCGTAACCTCCTTGAAACGATTCAGCCCAAGGAGCCGCTCGTGCGCGAGTTCATCACCGGAGCCGGTCTGTCCCGCCGACGTCTCATCCAGGCGGGCGGAGCCGTCACGCTCGGCGCAGCGACCGGCCTCACTGCCGGGGCTGCCCCCGCCGGAGCGGCGCCAGCGGCCCGCCCTGTGCCCACCGGACTGTTGACCTCCCTGCTGGACGCACCCCTCGGCGTGACGCCCGACCGGCCGCGGCTGAGCTGGATCGTGCCGGCGCTGCGTCCGGCGGCCCGGCAGGTCGCCTACCAGGTGCAGGTCGCGCACACCCGTGACGAACTGGTCACCAACGGCGGGATCGTCTGGGACAGCGGTCGGATCGACAGCGGCGACTCGACGGCCGTGGAGTATGCCGGTCCGCCACTGCGACCCGGATCGCTCTACCACTGGCGGGTCCGCACCTGGGCTGCCCCGGATCTCGTCTCAGCCTGGTCCGAGCCGCAGGCCGTCGTCACCGCGGCCGGCGACACCTGGACCGCCGAGCCCATCTGGGCACCCGACGGCGCGGTGACGTTGCGGGACGGAGTCCTCGACGTGTCGGTCACCATCACCGCCGTCGCCGCCAGCCTGTGGTTCCGAGCGCAAAACGCCAGCAACAACTACCTCTGGCAGCTACGCGCCGGTTCGCCGGGGGTGCTGAAGACCCACGTCCAGCGCAACGGCGCGTACACCGTGCTGAGCGAGCGGTCGATCGGGCTGCCGGTGGCGACGGGTACGCCCTACCAGTTCCGGGTCGAACTCGCCGGCTCCACCATCCGGACGTACCTCGGCGACCTCCTGATCGACACGGCCGTGGACACCACGTACGCCTCGGGCGGCATCGGAGTCCGCAACGGCAGCACCGAATCCCAACGCTTCCATTCGGTCTCCTTCACCGACATGGCCGGCAAGGTCCTGGTGAACGAGGACTTCACCGCCGGACCCGGCGTGTTCGTCGGCGGCCGGGTCTCCGGCGGCGACCTTGTTCTCGACCGTGGCCAGTCGCTGCTGGCGACGTTCGGCGAGAGCAACGACTGGGCGTTGCTGCGTACCGAGTTCGTGCTGCCCGACAAGCCGGTCGCCGCCGCGTACGTCTACGCGACAGGGCAGTCGCCCGAGCCGACTCGGCAGTACGTCTACAAGCTCTGGGTCAACGACACGGTCGCGGGCGTCGGCCCGGTTCGGGCGATGGCCGGCGAGGCCCGTTACCAGACCCACGACGTGACCGCCCACCTCGTAGCGGGACGCAACGCGATCGCGGCGCTCTGCTACTCGCCGCAGGAGCGTGCCTTCCTCGCCGAGCTGGTCGTCGTCTTCGCCGACGGGACCCGTCAGGTGATCGCGACCGGCGACGGCTGGCGCACCAGGCGGGCGGGCCGCTGGCGCCCGGCGGCGGGATTCACCGGTGGCGGCTACTACCAGGCGCCGCAGGAATATCTCGACGCCCGGCAGGAGCCTGTGGGCTGGACCGCGCGCGGCTTCGATGACCGGGATTGGGAGGCGGCCGCCGCAGCGCCGCTCCGCCGCCGGCTGGAACCGGCCTGGGTGTCGAACATGGCCTACACCTACCGGCGCCCGGTCGCGATCGAGCAGCTCGAACCGGGCCGGTGGCTGCTCGACCTCGGCCAGGCGGTAGTCGGCGGGATCCGGCTGTCGGTGCTCGGCAGGTCGGGCCAGACGGTGGAGATCCGGCTGGGCGAGGAACGTACCGCCACCGGCGCCCGCTACAACCTGCGGGCCGGCCAGACCTACCGCGAGGTGTGGACGCTGCGGGACGGCTGGCAGCAACTCGAACACTGGGGCTACCGCACGTTCCGGTGGGTCGAACTGGTCGCCGACCCGGCGCTGGACCTGACCGACGCCGTTGAGGCGGCCGTGCTCAAGCTGCCGTGGGCCGACGACGACGCGGCCTTCGAGAGCTCCGATCCCGACCTGGACCGGGTCTGGCAGATGTGCCGCTACTCGATCGAGGCGACCCGGCTGGACCTCTACCAGGACACGCCCACCCGCGAGCGGGGCCCGTACGAGGGCGACGCCATTATCAACCAGCTCTCCGAGTACGCCACGCAGCGGTCCTTCGCGCTGGCCCGGTACTCCACGTCGTACCTGGCCCGCCGCCCCACCTGGCCGGCCGAGTACCGGCTGCAGACCGTGCTCACCGCGTGGGAGGACTATCTCGCGACCGGCGACCCCACCAATCTCGCGGCCGACTATGACCTGTTCGTGGACCGACAGCTCGACGAGTCGCTCAACGCGTCCGGGCTGGTGGAAAAGAGTCCGGGCAGCTCCAGCCAGAGCAACGCCGATCTCGTCGACTGGCCGACGAGCAACCGCGACGGCTACGTCTTCACCCGGGTCAACACCGTCATCAACGCCTGGCAGTACGCGGCCTTCATAGCACTGTCGCGCATCGCCGGGGTGCTCGGCCGTGCCGCCGACGAGCGGCGGTACGCCGAGCTGGCCGCCCGGCTCCGGGCGGCCCTCAATGACCAACTGCTCAACCGGGTCGCCGGCGCCTACCGCGACGGAGCGGGCACCGAGCATCAGGCCCAGCACGCCACCGCGTTCCCGCTCGCGCTCGGCGTCGCCGAGGACGGCGACGTGCGGGCTCTCGGTGAGTGGCTCGCGGCGCGCGGCATGCGGGTCAGCGTCTACGGCGCGCAGTTCCTGCTGGAGGCGCTCTACCGGGCGGGATTGGGGCACGCGGCCCATGGCCTGCTGACCAGCCGCGAACAGTTCTCCTGGCTGCACATGATGGACGACCTCGGCGCCACCATCGTGATGGAGGCGTGGGATCCGTCGATCAAGTCCAATACCACGTTCTCGCACGCCTGGGGGTCGGCGCCCGCCAACATCGTGCCCCGGTTCGTCGCCGGGGTCCGGCCGCTCGCGCCCGGCGCCCGCGAAGTGCTGGTCGCCCCGCAGCCGGGGCCGCTGGACTGGTTGCGGGCGAAGGTGCCGACGATCCGCGGACCGATCGAGGTGGCGCTCGACCGCCGCAACGGGTTCCGGCTGGTCGTCGACCTGCCCGCCAATGTAACCGGCCGCATCGAGCTCGACCTGGCCCAGTTCGGTATCGCGGACGCCCGCGCGCTGCACGTGCGGTCCGAGGGGCGTGCGCCCCGCGTCCGGATCGCCGATGGGCGGCTCGTCATCGCCCAGGTCGAACCGGGCCGGACGATCGTTGCCTCCGACGACCGCGGCTGATACTCCAGCCGTACCTGGTGGAACTGGAGCTTGCTCGTAGTGGCTGATCTGCAGGTTGAACAGGTTGCAGCGGTGCCCGAAACCCATCAGGTCGGCGACTGCGATGAACGGCTCGACCGGCCAGTTGCCGGCGCCCGCGCCATGGCCGGCGAGCGAGGCGTCGACCCGGTAGACGCCGTTCTGACCGCGACGACGCTGTTGGCGACCGCGAGCGAGAGGTTCTCGGAGGCGTGGATACCAAACCTCCGGCAGGCCGACGTCCCGATGCCGCGCGGAAGAATGAGCCAGAACGAGATGAGCCGGTAGCCGAGCACGGTGGCCGCTGCGTTCGTCGGTGGGGCGCCGGCGGCGATGAGGCCGGTGAGCAGGGTGGTCTCGACCAGTCCGATTCCGCCTGGGGCGATGGGCAGTTGCCGGGCGAGTTGGGCGGCGAGGTATGTCGCGGCGAGGTGGCCGTAGTCGAGGGTGAGGCCGCAGGCCTGTCCGGCGGCGACAAGACAGGTCAGGTCGAGCAGCCAGTTGGCGACGGAGAACCCCGTCGTCGCGGCCCAGAGCCGGCCGGGTATCGCGCGAGCCGGTACGGCAGCGTCGGCGATGTGCCCGATCACGCTGTGCACCACCGGGCAACGGGGTACGGCGCGGCGCGCGGGTGCTCGCGGCGACGCGGACCGTTTGGTCCGCACGGGCCGGATGCCGAGCCAGGCGATGAACGCACCAGCCACGAGCGCGGTTGACCCGACCAAGATGACGGTGCGGCCGGTCCGTGGGGGGGCAACGCGGCGGTCGTGGCGGCGCCGAGGTTGGCGGCGTACAAGAGGACCAGCCCGACTGCGGAGGCCAGCCCGGACAGGATCATCAGAGTGTCGAAAGCGCCCTCGCCGAAGCCGGCTTCACCGACCTCAAGCCCGGCGGCGCGAGGATGTTCAGGTGGCGTCGGTTGCGGTACGGCCGGACGAGGTGTGCCCCCGGCTCAGCGGTCGCAGCGCGCCTATCCTGAGGCGTTGGAGATGATCCGGGACGACCTGCACCGGCTCGGGTGACCGGCACATCAGGCCGACCATATGTTGCGGCGGATGGATCGCAGTTGGTGGAGGCGTTCGCCGCCACCGGCGCAACTGACAACCTGTAAGGACGCCTGGCGACTCGCCGGCAGTCCTGGCGGCGGCTCCAAACCGCGGGAACGGTTCCGGGAACTGGTCGCCGCCCCGGGACGCTCGAACCACTGACCGGTTCAGTCGACGCGCAGGCTCACCAGCGCGCCGGTCAGCTCCTGTTCGGCGTACTGGCGGAGGTCCCGGTCGGCGACCATGACCAGGTAGGCGTCCTGCCCGGTCGGCACCCCGCGCACAGAGAACCAGAATCGGCAGGTGCCGTCGGAGAGCGCCTGCGGGTCGGTCAGCCTCCCGGCGGCCAACCCGCCTGTGGCCGTGATGAGCACCGGGGCACCGTCGATGACGTCGGCGTGGGCGCCGGTGCCGGCACAGCCGCCGTGGTCGTCCCTGGTGAAGGATGCGCCGTCACCGAGCACCACCGCGCCGGAGACCACGAAGCTGCCGGTGGTCGGCTGGCTCGCCGTGGCGCGGGTGCGCGGTCCGCTGTTGTTGAGGAACATGGTGAGGGCGAGTCCGAGCCCCGCGGCGGCTCCGGCCCACATCCAGACCGGGCGCTGTGAGGTCGGCTCCGGGTGCAACGGCTGCATGGAATCCCCCGCGCGGTCAGGCCGCCAGTGTCCGGCGGGACGGTCAGGGGGAGTGTGGTCGAAGATCGTCTACCTTAGCAACCCCGTTCAGCGCCAGGGGCGGATGCGGAGGTGGGTCAGGACCGCGAGCACCCGGCGGTTGGTGTCGTCGCTGGGCGGCAGGTCGAGCGTGGTTTTGCCGACCGCTGCCTCGGTCACGTGCGGCCGCGCCGCGATCGCGGTGCCAGTTCACGCAGCACCGGCCCATCATGCCCGCCAGCGAGCCAGTCCGCCGCGTACCAGGGCACCCGCTTGACACCGACGCTACCTAGCACGTACTCGGCGGCAACCAGGTCTGGACGGCTTACCTACCGGGCAGTTCCTGCTCGCCGAGCATCGCGCGGGCTTGCATGAGCGCGAACCCGAGCAGGTTCAGCCCTCGCCACCGCGCGGGATCGGCGGCGTATGGATGGTCGCCGGCCAGGCCGATGCCCCATACCCGGTCGAGCGGGCTGGCCTCCACGAGCACCCGCTCACCGGTACCGAATAGATAGGTGCGCAACATCGGGTGCTGGCCGAACTTCGCCACGGCGCCGGCCACCACGATGTCGTAGCGGTGCTGCTCCCACACCTCCTGGTCGAATCCTGTGACCTGACGGCCCAGCGTCTTCGCCGCATGCGGGTGCGCCACCGTCAGAATCTTGGCGGCCGCCGCCTGGTCGCCGAACAGGGCGGCCTTGCGCCACATCATGTAATGCTCGGCGGTGGCGAAGCGCAGCCCGTCGACGGTGAACGGTGCCGGCCACCACTGGCTCAAACAACCGGCCCCGATGCTGCTGTCGCGCTGCGGCTGGTGGCCCCAGAAGAACAAGAACTTCACCTGGGCACCCGCACACACCGCGTCGGTCAGCTCGACGACGCTACGAACTGACGCAACCATGCAGGCGAGTGTGCCGTACCAGCGGCCTGCGCCGCATCGCCGTTACCGCCGACGCCGGGCACGTCGCCGTCGGCACACGCTCGCCATGCGCGTCTGGGCGTCGGCCGCCTCGGTTGGCTTGATCTTGTGCTTGGCGGCGCATGTCGGCTCTGGGCCGTCAACAAAGGGATCAAAGGTTCTTGACGTGGCGCCCGTCCGTAGGGTGCAACCGGCAGAGTCGCTGCGGATGAGAATCGGTGCCGTACCGGTGGCTGTCGAGGATCTGCTCCACCGCCCAGTCCAGCATCGTAATGTGATCGGCGGTCTCCGAGGGGCAGATTACGTCCGAGGCGCCGCACCGGCCGTCATAGACACCGGCAGGCTACAGATGTATTCAGTGACAGGCGAGGAACAGGTGCCATGAGTAAACCGGAGCCGGTGAGGTTCGAGATCGAAGGCGCCGACATGGCGGTCCGCTTGGCAGGCGATCAGGAGAAGCCCGCGCTTCTCCTGATCCACGGTTTTCCCAGCTCCTCGGAGTCCTTTCGGAACGTGACCGACACCCTCGCACAGAACTGCTTCGTGATCACTCCCGACCTTCCGGGGTTCGGCAGCTCCGAGCCGATTGAGCGGCCCTCGTTCTCACGTTCTGCGGACTTAATCGACGGACTGCTCGCGCGGCTCGGCGCCGGGTCCTTCCATCTCTACCTCCATGATTATGGAGCGGCGGTAGGCCTTCATCTCGCCACGCGCGCTCCGCGCAGGATACGCAGCCTCATCGTCCAGAATGCCAATGCCCATGAGAGCGGGATGGGGCCCCAATGGTCGGCGACCAGGGCCTATTGGGACGGTCCCACGCCGGAGCGGGAGGCCGAGGCGACCGCGCACCTGACCTTCGAGGGGACGCGCGACCAATATGTGGGCGGCGCGCCTCGGGACCTCGCCGAGCGCATCGATCCCCGGCTGTGGGAGGAGAACTGGCGGGTCATGTCGCTCCCCGGCCGGCTCGAGACGCAGCGTGCGCTGGTGCTCGACTATCGCAACCATGTCGCGCGCTTCGGGGAGATCGCCGATTACTTCGATCGCTGGCAGCCTCCGGCGCTGATGCTGTGGGGGCGGCACGACATCTTCTTCGACCTTGAGGAGACCCTCTCCTGGATGAAGGCGCTCCCGCGGATGGAGGCGCACATCCTCGACGGACCACATCTCCTGCTAGAGACCCATCCGGTCGAATGCGCCGCGTTGATGAACACCTTCGTCAGCCGCGTGGAGGGGCAGCGTTAGAAGCCGTCTCGACAATGAACTGCTCCTCGTCGCTACTGATCAGGCGGGGACGGCCACCCGCCCACTGAGGGTCCAGGCTGGCCATCCCCATCTCGTTAGGCCGGTGAATGACCTGCCGGATCGTGTCCTCATCGGCCGCAACGAGGCGGGCGATCGCCGGCACCGTGTTCCCACCGGCCGATGCCAGCACCACCATCGCCCGCCGTAATCGGATCGGCGAGCCGGTACCTCTCCGAGTGATCCTCAACAGTTGCTGACCCTCTTGGTCGCTGAGCCGCCGTACACGAACCGGTTCTGCCACCAGCACGGCCTGAACCACCCCGCCCTGTGACCGGCACCCCTGACGGCGTGTCATCCAACACCGTGAACGTTGCTGGCCACGGCACTACGGAGCCGCCGCGGGGGCGTACGCCGTGATCGTCAAGCTGACGCGCAGCCTCATGGTCGTGCCGGTCTGCGTCGCGCTGCGCGCCCCAGGCCGTGCGTGCCCGCCGTAGCGGTCGGGCGGACGCGTCACAGCCGAACGCGTGGCGCAACTTCCCGGTCTCATCCTGCTGTTCCTGCTCGCCTCGCTCGTCGCGACCGCCGGTGCGATCCCGGCCGCGTGGCGTCCGGAGCTCGCCGTGGCCGGCGTCTTCGTCACCACCGTTGCGTTGACCGGCTCCGGGTTGTCCCTCGGTGTGGCGCAACTCCGCCGGGCAGGGCCGCGTCCGCTCCTGCTTGGGGCGGTGTTGTGGGTGGCGGTCGCCGCGTCGAGTCCCGCGGTGCAGGCGCTCACCGGTCAGCTGTGAGTTACGCGGGCGACCCCGGCCAGCCGTGACCGGCGCCGGCTGCCAACCCGCGCGTCACCAGCTGTGCATGGCGCCGTCCTCGTCGAAGCTCAGGCCGGCGATCCAGTTCTCCCCGAGGTAGCGCGCAACGTTGTCGCCGGGGATCTGCCGGCACTCGCTAGGCACCTCGTCTGGCGGCAGGCTCTCTGGCGAGGGCAACGGCAACTTCAGGTCGGCCCCAAGCTCGCGCTTTCGCTCGTCCTCGTACTGGTCGCGGACCAAGCGCAGCGCCGCAACGTAGGTGCGCGCCGCCGACCTGGGTGGTCACGCCGCCGGCAACAGAAGCCTGGATGGAGGAATCGCCCGCGGCACCTGCAAGGCGGACAGCATCTATCGACATCTCTCTATGAATGCGTTAATGTTAACAGTCTTAAATGTATGGGCGGGGGTGCGGCCACCGCGACCCCGCCCGCGTTGGAAAGGAGCACACGTGCGTAAACGAAGCCTCCTGCCCCTGCTCACCGTCGGCGCCGTCCTTGGATCACTGCTGGTGGCCTCACCAGCGTCGGCGCACGGGTACGTGATCTCGCCGCTGAGCCGCCAGGCCCAGTGCGCCCAGACCAAGGCCTCCTGGTGCGGCCAGATCATGTGGGAGCCGCAGAGCGCCGAGGGTCCGAAGGGTCTCCGGAACTGCCACGGCTCCCGCGCGGATCTGGCTGTGCTCAGTGACGACAGCAAGCCCTGGCGGGTGCACTCCGTCGGCACCTCGCTCACGCTGACGTGGACCTTCACTGCGAAGCACCGAACCCAGGACTACGAGTACTACATCGGCGGCACCCGGGTCGGTCACTTCCCGAACGACGGGACGCACACGATCAACCTGAGCCGCTTCGCCGGGCGGCAGAAGCTCCTCGCCATCTGGAACATCGGTGACACGGCCAACGCCTTCTACTCCTGCATCGACCTGCAGATCGGTGGCGGCGGCACCAACCCGCCGCCTCCGCCGGCCGGTGGCACCTGGGCACCGAACGCCACGTACTCGGTGGGCAGCGTGGTGACCTACGGTGGTGCCACCTACCGGTGCATCCAGAGCCACACCTCCCTGCCCGGCTGGGAACCGCCGAACGTGCCGGTTCTCTGGCAGCGCGCATGACAACGCCCCGGGTGGACCCGCACTCGTCGAGCGCGGGTCCACCGCGCACGATGCACCTCCCGACAACATCGAGGAAAAGTTCCCCACCGCAGCCGAACACCTCGACCATGCCCGCGACGAACTGCTCGCCTTCACCGGCGCCCGCCGCGAGATCTAGCCTGGCCGTGTTCGCGCCGTGACCGCCACCCGGATTTCGTGGGGCGCGGGCCGTGCTGGCGCCCACTCTCGCGCTGCCCCCGCTGCGGGGACGGCCGCTCGGGCGGTTACCCTGCGGCGATGACGGTCGGCGAGGACGTGGAGCGGCTTGCGGCGTCGCTGGCTGACCGGCTCGACGCAGTGACCTTCACCGACCTGACCACCGATCAGGTCACCGCTCGGCTGATCGACGCGGTGGTCGACTGGGCGGCGGAGCGGGGCTGGCGGGTCTACCGACGGGCGCCCAGCGTGCTGCCGCTGCCGCCGCCGATGTCCGCGCAGCAGTCGGTGCTTGACGTGGCATGTGCCCGCCCGGACGGGCCGCCGGTCGTCATTGAGATCGATCACGGTACGCGCCGCCGCACCTGGGAGAAGTTACTCGCCGAGGCAGACGCGGGGCGGATCCCGCTCTGGCTGCGCTGGGGTCCCGGCCGATTTACCGCGCCACCCCCGCCGCCGATCCGGATGGTGACCTGCGAGGTGACCAGGCGGCCGGACCCGACGGGCCGAGGTCGGGTGCACAGCCGCTCGCCGCGAGCCGACAAGCTGCCACCGGCGCACTCCGTCGTGCGGGTCGGGGAGGTGGCCGCCGTCGAACTGCCGCTGCCGCCGCCCAAGCCACCCGGCGCCAGTGCCTGAATGGGGCCCCTGCCCAAGCCGCAGGCGGCACTGCCCTATCCCCGCGATCATGACGGGCGAACCTGCAGTGACGTGAGCAGAAAGTCAACGCCGGTCATGGCGCGGGTCTCGTATCCAGCTGATCCGCCTTCCGGGAGCGGACCGGGAGCGCCGGCGGCCCGGGCCAGGCGCAAACCCAGCCGCAGGCGAGGCCGCGACGACGCCCCTGTTCCTGTCCATGCGGCGAACGACCTGCTCGAACAATCTGCCACGCTGGACCGTTCCGTTTCCGCGTCGCCCGAGGTTCATCTTCGGCCGGCTCCCGTTCCAGCGGGCCCGATCGGCCACTGCCTAGCGTGCCCTACCAGGTAGTGGTGACCGCCGATGGGTCAGTGGTTCGTCGTGGCGAGTGGTTGATGCGGCGTGGGCGGCGCCGCCGCTGCCTGAACCGGGGGTTGGATCGGGGCGGTTCGGGTGCCGTCAGGCACCCGAACCGCCCCGTGGGGTGACTCAGGAAAAGGCGCGCGCCTTCCAGCCGGCGATCTCGTTCGGTGCGAGAGCTTCGGCGAAGATCGCCGCCCGGTCCACGGCGCCGGTCAGCCGCTGGCCGCCGTCCTGATCGGCGGCGAAGCGCAGCTGCCGGGTGGCGCAGCCGTTGATGCCGTCCGGAGGAACCTGCGCCGAACCGGCGACGGCACCATCGACGTACACGGTGACCGCGCCACCGTCGGTCATCACGACCACCAGGTCCACGTAGCGGCCGGTCGGCACCGTCGCGCTCGTCGTGACGTTCCGGTTGGACCCGATGAACCGCACCTGGTTGCTCGGCGTGAGGTCGATCAGAATCCCGTCCGTGCCCGGGTTGCCGGACGGTTGGAAGTCGAACAGCCGGCGGTAACGGCCCGAGGTGGTTACCTTGACCTCGGCGGCGAAGGTGACCTCCTTCAGGAAGCCCAACGACGTGGGCTCGGTCCGCAGGAAGGTGTTGCCGTCGAGCAGGAGACCGCTCCCGGTCGGCGCGCTGCCGTCGTACTGCGTGGTGCCCTGGACGGTCGCGTCCCGCTCGTGCGGGGAGACGTCGCCGACGGTGGAACCGGACGTGGGGTCCCACGCGACGAGCGGCCGGTCCGCGGCCGGGACCGGGCACGGCGGCAGCGCCTCGATCGCCACCTGGGTGACCCCGTCCACCCGCCACCCGTCGCCGGTCAGCACGGCCCGGGCGGGTTCCGACTCCCGCTCGGACGCGACCGGCGTGACCTGGAAAGTGTAGGTCCGGGACTGGCCGGGCCGGATCGGGCGGACCCGCGTCCGGGCCGGCTCGTAGGCCCAGCCCTCGGGAAGCTGCAGCTTCAGCTCACCCGCGGGCACGGTCTTGCTGGTTGCCGACACGGTCACCCGCACCGGGAAGACCTGCCCGTGCTCCACCGTCGCCGGGGCGTTCACCGCCACGACGGCGAGGGACGTCGCGACGTACCGGTGGCCGGCGACGGCGGCGAAGCTGATCTGCTGCCCGTCCCGGCTGACGCCGATCTTCCTGTCGGTGGTGGCGTCGGTGACCTGGAAGCGCCCGCCGAACAGCGGGCTGCGGACCCGCAGCGTCCCGTCCCGGCCCGGCATCAGGGCGACCTGTGTCGGCATGCCGCCGGTCCAGGCGACGTCCACGGTGACGTCCCCGCGGGCTCGCAGGCCACGGACCGAGCCGTCGGCCCAGAAGTCGGGCAGCGCGGGCAGCACGTCCACGACGCCGTTCTGGCTCTGGAGCAGCATCTCCGCGACCCCGGCGGTGGCGCCGAAGTTGCCGTCGATCTGGAACGGCGGATGGGTGTCCCACAGGTTGTTCAGCGTGCTGGACTTGAGCAGCTCGGAGAGCATCTTGTGGGAGTGGTTGCCGTCCAGCAGCCGCGCCCAGAAGTTGACCTTCCACGCCTTGCTCCACCCGGTGCCGCCGTCGCCGCGCGCGGTCAGCGAGACCTCCGCGGCCTCCGCGAACTCCGGCGTCGAGCGCGGGGAGAGTTGCCGGCCGGGGTGCAGGCCGAACAGGTGGGACACGTGGCGGTGCTGGTTGGTCGGGCTGTCCCAGTCCTCCTTCCACTCCTGGAGCTGGCCCCAGGAGCCGATCCGGGTGCCCGGGTCGAGCCGTTCCAGGGTACGTGCGACCTCGGCGCGGAACCCGGCGTCGTCGTCGAGCGTGGCGGCCGCCTCCGACACGTTTGTCAGCAGGTCCCAGACGATCTGCTGGGACATGGCGGCCCCGGCGGAGAAGTCGCCCTGCTCGGGGGAGAAGCTGGGGCTGACCACGAGCTTGCCGTCGCGCGGGTCCACGACCAGCTCGTCGAGCCAGAACTGCGCCAGCTCCTTCATCAGCGGATATGCCCGCTCCCGCAGGAACGCCTCGTCGCGGGTGAACCGGTAGTGCTCGTAGTAGTGCTGGGCCAACCAGGCGCCCGCCTCCGGGAACCAGAACGCCGAGGCGTAGTTGTGCACGCCGGTGAAGCCGAACGGGTTGGTCTCGTTCTGCACCACCCAGCCCCGGTTGCCGAACATCTCATGTGCGGTCACCCGGCCGGGTTCGACCATGCCGTCGACGTAGTCGAACAGGGGAGCGGCCGTCTCCGAGAGGTTGGTCGTCTCGGCGGGCCAGTAGTTCATCTGGAGGTTGATGTTGACGTGGTAGTCGGCCGACCACGGCGGGCTGGTCGAGTTGTTCCACACCCCCTGCAGGTTGGCCGGCAGCGATCCGGCGCGTGAGGACGCGATGAGCAGGTACCGGCCGTACTGGAAGAAGAGCACCTCCAGTGCCTTGCGGGCTGCCGGCGTCGCCTCGCCGACGCGGTACGCGTTCAGCAGCTGGTCGGTGGGGACGGCGGGCATCTCCTGGCCGACATCGAGCGCGACACGCTGGAACAGCTGCCGGTGGTCGGCGACGTGAGCTGCCCGCAACGCGTCGTACGACTTGGCCGCCGCCGCGTCGACCCTCCGGGTGACCGCCGCGTGGGGGTCGGTGCCCCGATACGTCGGGTAGTCGTTGGCGTAGTCGGTGCCGGCGGCGAGGATCAACGTCACCTCGTCGGCGCCCTGCACGGTGACGCTGCCGTCGCTGTTGTTCACCAGGGTGCCGCCGCTGGCGGCTACCTGGAGCTGCGACTCGAAGCGCATGCCGTTGTCGGTCAGGCGCCCGGTGAAGGTGATCCGCCCGTCCTTGGCCGTGAGGGCCCGGGAGCGGTTGGTCGCCGTGCTCACCGAGACCTTGAGACCGAGCTTGCCGGGCTGGTCGGCGGTGAGCCGGGCGACGAGGACGTTGTCGGGTGCGGAGGCGAAGTACTCGCGGGTGTACCGCACCCCGTCGGCCGTGTAGGAGACGCCGGCGGTGGCGTCGGAGATGTCGAGGTCCCGTCGGTAGTCGGTGTAGCTGGCCGGCGGGTCGAGCAGCGACAGGCGTACGTCCCCGAAGGTCTGGTAGGCGCCGAAGCCGCTCCTCGGCTGGCCCAGCTTGCCCGCCACCCACGAGGGGCTGACCCGGGTCTCCGCCGTGATCCGCTGCTGGACCTCCTCGATCGCGCCGGGGCGCGGGGCGGTCCAGTTCCCGAAGTGGTAACCCTGGGCGGATCCGGGGCCGCCGGTCCACAGGGTCTTCTCATTGAACTGGAGCTGTTCCGCGGCGACGCCGCCGAAGACCATCGCGCCGAGGGCGCCGTTGCCGATCGGCAGGGCCTGCGACTCCCAGTTGGTGGCGGGCTTGTCGTACCAGAGGGTCATGCCGTCCTGTTCGGACGGCGGCGCGGCCGCCGGAGCCGCGCCTGCGGCGGGGGCCGGTAGGCCGAACGCGGTGACGGCTACCGCGGCCAGTACGGCGATGTCGCCGCGGCGTGGCGAATGTGTTCGTCCGGGCGAGCCGGGACGGCTCCGGCGGGTGAGGTGCGATCGTGAGGACGGGAGGAGACAACTGGGCCCTGGTAACCGCATGGCAACCCCTTGGTCGTCCATACATCGGATGTGTTGCGCGGACGTTACCCCCGGTTGTCGGACACAGGCAAGGGTCGATCGCCATATAGGTCCAATGTCTGGACGACCTCATCGTGGCCTGATCCACCTGTCGATTCGTGACGAGTCCCAGGCCGGGCGGACTGCGGATTGCCACGTCGGCAGATCAACCGGATGTCTGCCGGCGCGCGTGGCTGGTTTCGGGGCTGGCCCTACGCCCGGGTACGCTGCAAGACATCGGATGTTCTGGGAGGGGGCGAGGTGCCGGTCACCGACGAGGCGATCGACAAGATCAAGGCGATGATCGTCGAGGGGGAGCTCGCTCCCGGCTCCCGACTGCCCAGGGAGGCGGACCTCGCCGAGCGGCTCGGCCTGTCCCGCAGTTCCCTGCGGGAGGCGGTGAAGGCGCTGTCGCTGATCCGGGTGCTGGACGTCCGGCAGGGGGACGGCACCTACGTGACCAGCCTCGAACCCGACCTGCTCCTGGACGCCATCGGGTTCGTTGTCGACTTCCACCAGGACGACACGGTGTTGCAGTTCCTGGAGGTGCGCCGCGTCCTCGAACCTGCCGCGACCGAGTTGGCCGCGATCAGGATGACCGACGAGGAGGTCGCCGGGTTGCGCGCGATCCTCGCCGAGCTGGGCGAGTCGCCGACGATCGAGGCGCTGGTCGCCAACGATCTCCGGTTCCACAACCACATCGCGGCGGGCTCCGGGAACAAGGTGCTGTGTTCGTTGATCGACAGCTTGTCCGGGCCGACGACGCGGGCGCGGATCTGGCGCGGGCTCACCCAGGAGGGTGCGGTGCGGCGTACGCGGGAGCAGCACGAGGCGATCTGCGAGGCGATCGAGGCACGCCAACCCGAAGTGGCGCGGGCCTGGGCGACGGTGCATGTCGCCGGTGTCGAGCAGTGGCTGCGCAACGCGCTCGGCGGACCCGAGTCGGCCCTGCCGCCGGCCTGACCGCCCTGGCGCCCGAGGGTCCAGCCGGCTCGCGGGCTGCCCGGTCGCCGCGCCGACCGGCCTGGCGCCCGGGCCTGGCCCTCCACCGCCGGCGCCACCGGCCCGCTGGGCCCACGCCACCAGCCCTCCACCGCCGGCGCCGCCAGCCGCTGGGCACCACGCCACCAGCCTGCCGCCGGCGCGCTGGCCTGCCGCTGAATCGTGGGCTCGCGCCCCCGCCCACCCC
>NZ_POUB01000019.1 GCF_003236335.1 Micromonospora deserti | reverse complement strand
CATGGCGAGGCTCCCGGTCGGGGCTTCGAGTCTTGGTCGACAGCTGTCCTACCTGGAGCCTCGCACCCATCGATCACCAGGCCTGCCGCACCCGTCCCGAGCTGCAAGATCAGCTTGGAAAAGGCTCCTTGATCGTCTCCTCCGGGCGCTTGTCGATGAGGTCGTACGCGGTATGCGCGTCGGCGAACGGGATGTGGTGGGTGATGAGCCCGTCAACGCGGACGTGGCCCTCGGTGACGAGATGGCCGGCGGGCGCTGAGCCGCGGAAGGTCCCAGGCGGGATAGTGCGCTGCGAGCAGCCGTTGACCGTCATCGAGGAGACAAGGGTGATGCGGTTGCGGTGGTACTCCTCGCCGAGCCGCAGGCCGCCTTGGTCGCCGTGCTAGGAGGCGACGGTGGAGACGGTCGCGCCGACCCGGACACAGCGGATGGCCTCGTGCAGTCCGGCGTAGGAGCCGGATGCCTCGATCGCCACGTCTGCTCCGGCCGAACCGGTCAGCATGCGGACCAGGTGGGCAACGCGACACGGGTGAGGATGAAGAAGACGGCCCGCTCGGGGCCGATGTCCGCAGGTAGGCGGCCTGCTTCGGCGGTGTCGACGCTGACGACGTGGCCGGTGGCGTGTGGTCGGTCCAGTGCGACCAGATCCCCTCGGAAGTCCGGTCGCGGGCGGCGCTGCCGACCGCAGCGACCCGGGCGATGGTCTCGTAGCCGGGTACTACCGGGTAGTCCCGTCCTGGCCCATTGATGAACAGGCGTTGCTCGGGCAGCCACGAGCGGTGCACGGCAGCGGCCGAGCCCCGCACCCACGCCATTTCGGTGCCGTGGCTGATGATGCCGGACACGACGGCCTGGGCGTACACGTCGGTCGGGCCGAGCGGCGGGAGGCTCTCCGAGATCAGCTCGACCTTGCCGGGGCCGGTGATCATCAGGCGGGTGGTGGGCGGGCACGCGGCAATGCCCTGGTGCGCGAAAGCGGGTTGGGTCACGGCTTCTCCGATCCGGTGAGTTGGGCGATCAGCTCGTCGGGGTCCGCGTCGTTGAGGGCGTCGAACGTGCTGCCGTCGCGTTGGATGACGTGAGGGGTCTCCATGTCCCGGCCTCGCTGCTTGACGCGGTGAAACAGGGTCGATGGGGCGCGGTCAACCCGATCGCCACGTCCGGGCTCGGACTGACGGTGGACCAGATACCGCAGGTCTGCGCGACACGGCCCGCGTCGGCGGCGGGCAACGTTCTGCGGCGAAGATGCGTTGCTGCACCATCGCCCAATCCGCGACGATCCGGCCACCAGTCCGGGTGATCATCTTGATCCGACGCAACTGCGCGACCCGCAGGGCGATGAAGGTGAGTTCGACCTTCAAGGCGAGATCATCTGTGGCGTGTTCGGCCTCGGCGTACAGCTGCGGCAGGTAGGGGTTGTCGGCGAACGGATCGAGCATCAGCGTCGCGTCCAGCCGGGCGGCCAGGCGACCGGCAAGCGTGGTCTTGTCCACCCCTGCGGTACCGGAACGCGCACCGAACGCGTACCGAGACGCGGACCAACGAGCGACGTTTTGCTGGTAGACCATCCTCTAACCCGTGCATATGTAGAGTTCTGGAAGTGCACCGGGAGCGTGGGTGGGGGAAGCCCCCGGAGCGCGCGCTTCTGCGAGTTCAGGTCAAGATGTCGAACTCGGATGACTGGGCTGACAGGTCGTCAGGTCCAGGCGCGTTCGTGCAACCTGACCGCTGCCGTCTGTGCAGTGTCGGCATGATGGTGCGGCGCCCGAACGCAGTGATCCATGTCACAGCTCCGGGTGGACCCGTTCGTGGTCGGCTCTCGTCTTGCTGGTTGTGAAACGAAGCCTGAACGCGGCTGACGAGGAGGAACTCGTGCGCCGCACCGCCGCCGGGGACCGGCGCGCGTTCGACGAGTTGTACCGGCGTACGTCGCCGTGGCTGGTCACCCGGCTGCGGCGGCGGTGCTCCGACGACGACGTGGTCGCCGACGTGATGCAGGAGACCTACCTGGCCGTCTGGCGTGCGGCGGGCGGCTTTGCCGGGGGGAGCGCGTCGGGCAGCGCGGTCGGCTGGCTGTGGACCATCGCCGCGCATCGGCTCGTCGATGCGTTCCGCCGGCGGGCCCGACAGAACCAGGTGCCGGCGGTGCCGCTCGTCGAGTCGGTCGCTCCCGCTGCCGAGGACGAGGTCATGGCGGTACGGGTGGGTCAGGAGCTGGAGCAGGCGCTGCTCGAGCTTCCGCCGGAGGCGCGGCAGGTCCTGCGCGCGATGGTGCTGGACGGGCTCTCGGTGCGGGAGACCTCCTTGCTGCTGGGGGTGCCGGAGAACACGGTGAAGTCCCGGGCCCGGCGGGCTCGAATCGCTCTTCGGGAGGCGCTGTCGTGACCACGCATATCAGCCCCGCGATGATCGCCCGCTACGCCGATCGAGGGTCGGACCTCGACGAGGTCACGGTGTGGTCGATCGAGGTGCACCTGGAGGACTGCGCGGACTGCCGTGCGCTGGTGGCCGCCGGCACGACCGGCGACACCGGGGCTCTGCTCGCCCGGATCGCCGCCGGCGTGGACGAGGCCATCGCCGCCGGGCCGGTTCCCGCCCCGCGGCGGCGCTGGTCGGCGGTGCCCAACCGCTGGCTGGTCTGGCATCTGGTGCCGTGGCTGTCCATGACGGTGGCGGTGCTGGGCTGTGCGGTCCTGTTGCAGGCGGTGCAGCCGAGCCTGCCGTCGCTGGTGGCGCTGCTGGCCCCGGTGGCGCCGCTGCCCGGTGTGGCGATCGCGTGGAGCAGGCGCACCGACCCGGCGTGGGAGCTGATCGCGAGCACCCCGGCGGCCGGGCTGGCGATCCTGCTGCGGCGTACGGCGGCGGTCCTGACCGTGGTCGTGCCAGCACTCGCGGTGGCGAGTAGCCGTACCGGCGTCTCTCTGGCTTTGACGCTGTTGCCATGCCTGGCCTTCACCGCCGCGACCATCGCATTGGGCGCTTACATCGGCGTTCGCCTCGCCGCCGTCGGTCTCGGCATCGCCTGGGCCCTGGCCGTGGTGTTGCCCGCCGTGCTCACCGCCGAACTGCCGGCGGTGCTGCAACCAGGCAGTTCACTCGCGTGGGCGCTGCTCACTCTCCTGCTGGCCGGTGTCGCCGCGACGCAGAGCGACAACTTCCGCCGGCTCTCCAGCCACCACTGACTTCGAAAGGAAACATGATGCGTACGGTGAGCGCGGCCGAGACGGCCCCCACTACCTATCCCTGGGCCATCCATGCCGAGGGACTGCGGGTGCGCGCCGGCCGGCACCTGGCCGTGGACGGGCTCGACCTGGCCCTGGGCGCCGGCGTCCACGGCTTGCTCGGCCCGAACGGCGCCGGCAAGACCACACTCATGCGTGCGCTGGCCACGGTGCTGAAACCGGCCGGCGGCCGGCTGGCCCTGCTCGGCGAGTCGGTCGACAGCCGTGCCGACCTGCGGCGCGTACGTCGCGGGCTGGGCTACCTGCCGCAGCAGTTCGGGTTCTACCCCCGCTTCACGGTGCGGGAGTTCGTCGAGTACATGGCGTGGCTCAAGGAGATGCCGAAGACCGCTGTTCCCGGCGCGGCACAGCGGGCGATCGAGCGGGTCGGCCTCACGGCCAAGGCCGATGCGCGCATGAAGGCGCTGTCCGGCGGCATGCTGCGCCGGGCCGGTATCGCGCAGGCGATCGTCAACGACCCGCAGGTGCTGCTGGTCGACGAGCCGACCGTCGGCCTCGACCCGGAGCAGCGCCTCGACTTCCGTGAGCTGCTGCGCGACGTGGGCGTCGACAGTTGTGTCCTGGTCTCCACCCATCTCGTCGAGGACGTGGTGGCCGCCTGCACGGACGTGGTCATGGTCAATGAGGGCCGGCTCGTCTATCAGGGCACCCCGGACGACCTGGTCGCGCAGGGCAGCGAAGGCGACCCCGGCGACAGCCCTGCCGAGCGGGGCTACTCCGCGCTGCTGCGCCGCCACCGGGCGGTGACCGGCCGATGAACCGCATCCTGAGTATCGAGCTGCGCCGTTCCGCGGCTCTTGGATCCGCCCTGGTCCTGTTCGTGACCGGCGTGGTGCTGCTCGCCCTCGACGGGACGGTGTTCACCACCGGATGGATGCAGCTGGCCATGACCCAGCGGCTCTACCTGGCCGTGTTGTGGCCGCTGGCGCTGGCCGCCGGCGCCTGGCAGGCGGGCCGCGAGCGCCGGTCGAAGGTTGCGGAGCTGTTCGCCAGCACTCCGCGCCCGAGGACCCACCGGGCGCTGCCGACGCTCATTGCGATGGCGGTCGCGGTGGTCTGCGGATACCTGGCGATGGGAATCGCCGGCGGCCTGCGGATAATAGGCACCGCGGAGTACCTGCCCGTGGCGGCCTTCGCCGTCACGGCCGTCGGCGCGCTCGCCCTGATCGCGGCGGTCTGGCTCGGCCTGGCGATCGGTCGTCTGCTGCCGTGGCTGGTGACCGCGCCGGCGCTGGGCATCGCGGGCATGGGGCTCCTGCTGCTCATCCCCGCCGCGACGCGGCCGCACGGATGGCTGGCCCTGACGTTCTCCCCGATCCACGAGATGAACCTGCCGGGCGCCTACACGACCGTGCCCGGCCGGGCCAGCGTCGCCCAGGCCCTCTGGCTGGCCGCTCTGGCAGTCACCGCCGTGATGCTGCTCGCGTCCAGCGGCTGGCGCACCCGTGTGGCGGCGCTGCTGCCCGTGGCGCTGGGCGCCGCGCTGGCGATCACGGTCATGCCCCACCAGAACAGGCTCGTCACCGACGCGATCGACCCGGTGGCCAGAGAGCTCGTGTGCACCGAGGACAAGCCGCGCGTGTGTGTCAGCCGGGTTCATTCGGGGCTGCTGCCCGAGGTGACCGCGCCGGCCCGGGAAGGCCTGGCGGCACTGGCGAAACTGCCGGACGCCCCGACCATGGTGCACGAGGACACCACCACGTACGTCCCCGAGAGCTATCCGCCGTGGCGCACCGACGTCGTACTGCTCAGCGTCGAGGTCGGCGACGACGGTCACATCGCGGACAGAACCGATGTGCGGGTGGAAGTGGCGGCCGGGGCGTTCGCCAGCCCACCCCGGTGCGAGAACGTCGTCGACATGGCAGACCGGATTGCGGCCGCTCACTGGCTGATCGGACGAGAGCCGGCGGCGGCCAGTAAGAGTTTCGCGCTGGCGGACAGCGAGCGGGCCGTGGAGCTGTGGAACGACCTGCGGCAACTGCCCGGCCGCGAAGCGGAGGCCCGCGTGCTGGCACTGCGTCAGGCCGCGGTGAACTGCACGGCCGGCAACGGACTGTTCTCCGGGAGCACGCCATGAGGTGGCTGACGCTGTACCTGCGCTCCCGGCGTGTCCCGATGGCGCTGATCACGGCAGGCGGCTGCGCGGCGCTGATGTGGTCGCTGTGGTCGGTGTTCTCCGACAACCGCACCGTCGCCGTGCAGATGGTCGTCCTGACGCTCCTGCTGATGGTCGCGGCCCTGACCGCCACCCTCGGTGGCCCCGACGACGCCGTGGAGAAGACGGCCGCGTTCTCCTGGCTGCCGCGACGGATCGCCCACCTGGTGGCGGCTTTCCTGATCGTGGTCGTGCTGCTGCTGGCCACGCTGGCGACCGGGGCCCGTTTCGGCCCTGCCTGGCTGGTGGTGCGCGACGCGGCCGGGCTGCTGGGGCTGACCGCCCTGTGCGCCGCGACGATGGGCACCGCCCGGGCATGGTTCCTTCCGCTGGGCTGGACGCTGGTCGCGATCATCTCCCCGCTGCCGGAACCGGTCGCGGGGCGGATCCTGACGTGGCAGGCACAGGCTCCAGCCAGCACCGCCGCCGCTGTGACAGCCGGGCTGCTCGCGTTCGGCGGGCTCATCGCGTACGCCGTGGCCGGGCCGGCGCGGAGCGCGCCCGCCGAAGCCGCCCAGCAGTGACCGTACCCCCGACTTGACCGCACGAAGCCCTCACCCGCGGGTGAGGGCTTCGCTGCTTCGGGAGAGAGGTCGAAAGATGACTGACGTAGTCACGGACGGTTATAGTCGGACGTCGCTCGATGACGAACTGCCGGACATCGACGAACCACTCAGACGGCTGCAGCTCTGTGCCAGGCCACTGCATGTCCTGCCCGGTAGGCGTCGCATCCGGCGACGCTCATGCTCGCCGCGGTGCGCCGCCCGCCTCGGCGTCACCCGGCTCATGGCCTAAAGCAGCGGCAACGCCGGAACCGCCGTCGCCGCCTACGCCGCCCGCGCCGGCATCGCCTGCGACGTCTACGTACCCGAGGGCACCTCAACCGGCAAGACCGGGCAACTACGCGCCTACGGCGCCACCGTGCACCAGATCCCCAGCAGCCGCGAAGACACCGCCCAAGGACAAGGACGAGAGTCAGCGCCGGTGGCTCGTCGTCCACCCCCACCCGCGGCACAGCACCCTCCTCGACGCCACCTGCGTCACGGTCCTCGACCGGCGCGAGGACATCGCCCCGCCCGACGTGCGCTGGCGTCCCCAGATGGTCACCTTGCCGCAGGTCGCCGACGCGTCCTACCCCGCGCTGCGGGTAGTCCGCTGAGCCCTCCGAAGGCGGTGCGTGCGGCGTTGATCAGTTCGCCATCACGCGTCTCGATCCGGACGTGCCCTGATCGAACACCGCCTGCTGGTCCCTTTGTGGGAAGCCGTGCAAGACGACGGGCTGTTCTGCCAGCTGCACCCGCGCGGTCAGGTTGGCCAGGCGGTTTCCGGGGAAGCGCGAGCGCAGGAGGCCGCCGAATCTGCCGTGGGCGGTGAGGGCGGTCATTGCCTGCCAGCGCCCAAGGCCGCCGTGGGCGGTGAGAATTTCGTCGAGCAGCCTGCTCATGGACTAGAGGAATCTGGGGGCTATGTGGTCCGCGGTGCGGTGTATGAAGGCGAGGGGTCGGGCGAGGGCCGCCACGAGCGCTCCCGCGGGGCGTCCACGTCGCCGTGCCGAAACCCGCGGTGGGAGCGTCGCGAACAGTGTCGCGAGGCCCGGGAGTGGACGAACAAAGACCGTGTACTCAACGATCTGTCCCTGCTCGCTGACGCGCACCAGATTCATGGCTTCGAGTTCCACCTCGCGCACGCGCGCACGAAAGGAGAATGCTCCCGTATCCCCGAGCACGAGCGGTTCGGTGGTGTCGATGTCGTCGAGGACGGCGAAGATGTCACGGTGGAGTGCCGTGACCTCGTCCCTGCCTTTGAACAGTTTTGTCGCCGACATCGGGGAGTGAAAGACGACGTCGCGTGCCAAGACCTCGGCGACCGCATCCGCGTCGCCGTTTTCACCGGCGGCGCGTAGTGCGTTGATCGCCGCTGAGATCGGCGAGGTGGAGGGGGCTGCGGGGCTGGGGATAGACACGGGAACTCCTCTTGTGAACGAACGTGCGCGGTGGCGTTGGACAATCGATCTGCCTGATCTGCGGGTGTCCCTGGGTACTCGGTGGGGCGCGATTGCGGCGTGAGCTGACGCCTACCGGCCTGGCAATGTCAGCGCGTACGTCAGCCCGCGCCGCACCCAGGTCGCCAGGGTTGGACGTGTGGCACAGGCATGTTCGGCCACTGTGATCCAGCCCCGTAAGGGCCGGCCGCGCATCACCATCGTGGCGGTGCCGGGTTCGGTGAGCATCGCCTCGTGGTCGGCTCGGGCGACCCGCACCATCAGGCCCCCGCCATTGAGTGCGACGACGGCCATGTGGCCGTGCACCAGCCAGGCGAGCCCGCCGAACATCCGCTTCTCGGACACGCCCGACTGGTCGGCGAGGACCTCCCGCACCCGGCCGGCCAGATCCTCATCGAAGGCAATCACCGGCCTGCCGGCGTTGAAACTGGTCGAACGGCAGGCGGTCGAAGATGAACCGGTTGTAGACGATCTTCCCCTTCCGGACCGTGACGCACTCGGCCGCCGGTGCGCTCTTGGCCGGGATCGTTTCGGTGTCGTACATGAGCAGGGCCGTGCTGTCGTCCCCGAACGCGGCGACCATCTCCGCGCGGATCAGGAACTGTTCCGCGAACGGCCCGAGAAACTCGCGGTACGCCTGGATGCCGGTGAGCCGCCCGGCTGGGGCGTCCAGCACGACGTCGTCCGCGATGTAGGTCATCGCCGCCTCGAGGTCCTTGCCGGTCCACGCCCGGGTGAGCCAAAGCGATCTGCAATGCTGGGCTAGTCATGATCTCTCCTTCCGGTGTTGCCCGTTACGACACCCACGACCCGCGAAACGGAACGGCTGTGACCCAGGTCACGTTCGAGGAGCTGGTGGCGGAGCACCGGCGCGAGTTGCTGGTGCACTGCTACCGCCTGCTGGGCTCGCTGACCGATGCCGAGGACGTGCTGCAGGAGGCGCTACTGGCGGCCTGGCGCGGCCTGGACGGATTCAAGGGCCGCGCATCGCTGCGGTCCTGGCTGTACCGGATCGCCACCAACCGCTGCCTCAACGCGCTGCGCGACCGCGGCCGACGGATCCCGCCCGAGCCCCAGCCGCCGTTCCAGCCGCCGGAGCCCAGCCGCCGCAGTCCCGTGACCTGGCTGCAGCCGTACCCGGACGCGCTGCTGGAACACGTGCCCGACACCGACCGCGGCCCCGAGGCCCGCTACACCGCCCGGGAAGCGATCGAACTGGCGTTCATCGCGGCGCTGCAGCGGCTCACACCGCGGCAGGCCGCCGTGCTGGTGCTCTGCGACGTGCTCGGGTACCCGCTCGGTGAGGTCGCACCGATGCTGGACACCACACCGACCGCCATCAAAGGCCTGCTACAGCGGGCACGCGGCGCGATCGAACGGCACCGCGACCCTGCCCGCGGGGCGCCACCAGCACCCGGATCTGCGCAGGAACGCCAGATGGTCAACCGCTTCGCCGAAGCCTTCGCCGGTGATGATTTCGACACCCTGGTCAGCCTGCTCACCGACGAGGCATGGCTGGCCATGCCGCCCGCCCCGCACGAGTACCACGGCGTGTCGGCCATCATCTCGTTCCTGCGTACCAGCGCCGCCTGGCGCGTCAGCCAAGGGCTACGGATCCGGCTGCGCCCCACTCGCATGAACGGACAGCCGGCGCTCGCCTCGCAGTTCGTCGGGGACGCGTTCGAGCGACCCGGCGGGCTGATAGTGCTCACCCTGGCCGGCGACCGCCTGAGCGGTATAACCCTGTTCCTTCACGACATCTGAACCCGATGCCCTGGCGACTGCTCGACGGCTACGGCTACCGCATCGCCAAGATCCCGAAAGCCCGAAACGGGCTGCCACGGTGGCGGTTGAGGCGCAATGCCGACGGTCAAGATCGGATGCACTGATCTCGGCAGGACCGGCCGTGCCCAGATCTCGACCGTACGGACCAACGGCTTACAGGGAGTGACACGGCGGGCCCTCGTCAGCGCGCGGTCGGCGGCATGTGCGGACGTTCACAGGCGCGGTGCCCGACGGCGGGAGACAGGAGTCCGGCCCGGCGGCCGCACAGCTGCGTCGTCCACTGTCAACGGTGCCCTTGCACCGCCCTCGTCGAATGGGTGGCGTGGCTGACGACATCGAACAACGGCTGACTTCGGCCGCCGAAGCGCTCCGTGAGTACGAGGTGACCACCCGGCGCAGTGCGGATCTGCGCCGGCGAATGGACGAGATGACCACGCAGCTCGCCGCGCTGCGCGCACGGCACGCCCGCGAGCAGGAGGCCGCCGCTCGGCAACGGCGGGCGCAGCAGAGTCCGCAGGGCGGTGTGCCGGGACACGACCACCGCCAGGGCCGACACACCCGCGCGTCGCTGACGTCCTTGATGCTTCCAGGACGTGCCGCGGTTCTCCCACTATGTGGGAAAATCGTGCCTCCGTCGTGCTTGGTTGTCTGCCCCACGGACTCGTGCCGGCCCCGCTGCTGACCAGTGCGTTTGGTGTTGCTTGACGTGGATCATGATCGGGGTGTCGATGTATTGGCAGGACCTGCCGGCCATTCAGGCTATTGCTGTAGATCTATCATGTTGTAACTGTTAGAGTGCCATGGGGCCGGGCTGGCCCTACTTGCCACGACGCACAATTCGCGCGTAATAGGGGATCCACGTCAGCGGACACATGACGGCTGACAGTAACTGCGGATGCCTCCGGGCGCGCCCATATTGCGGGGGACTGGGTGAGTTTGACGAACACCAAGATCATGTCTCGAATCGCCGCAGAAAGTGCAGACGAATTCGATCTGATCCACCTTTGGTGTCACGCGCGATCACTGTTTCTCGGTCAGTCCGGCGAGGTGACGCGATGAGCGCATCATCCGTGGTTCCGGGACCCGACGGTGCACCGGTCACACCGACCGTCGAGATGGTTCCCCACTGGGAGAGGCCACTGCCCGCCCTGGCGCCGGTCGAGCCGTCCGCGCTCTTCAACGGGTTTGCGGGTACGACCGTCGTGGCCTCGCTGCAGCAACTCGGCATCTGGGACCAGTTGGCCGAGGGACCGAAGACCATCGAGTCCCTGGAGCTCTCCTCCGGTGCCGTGCGGCGCAGGTTGGTGGCCATGCTGGGCGCCATGACGCTGCTCGGATACGTCGAGATCCATGACGACAGGGTCAGTCTGACCCGCACGGGACGGGAACTCGTCGCGCAACGGGGCTTCTTCACCTGGGCCGTTCGCGGCTACGGCCCGCTGCTCAGGAGCCTGACCGCGTTGGCGACGGGTGAATGCACCTTCGGCTCCGACGTTCAACGCGATGAGGCGGGAGTCGCGACCGGCTCCGGCGAGGTGGGTCGGTCGCTGATGCGACCCATCGAGACCGACGTTCTCGGTTCGATCGACTTCGCCAGCGTTGCGGATCTCGGTTGTGGCGACGGGTCACGACTGATCCGGCTCTGCGCGGGGAAACCCGACCGGCGCGGTGTCGGTCTGGACATCAGCGCCCCCGCCTGTGAGTTGGCCGAGAAGCGTGTTGCCCAGGCGGGCCTGTCCGACCGTATCCAGATCTCGTGCGAGGACGTCCTGCACTCGATGTCGAGGCGCACGTTCCCGGGGATCGAACTGGTCACCAGCTTCCTCATGATGCATGACCTGTTCGCAGCCACCGGAAACCCGACCCAGGTCATCCGCACGCTCAGGCGGGTGTTTCCGGACGCCAGGTACTTCCTGGTCGCTGACACCACGGCGCAGTCGTGGAGCGACTACTCGAACGGTTTGCCGATCTTCTCGCTTCAGTTCGAGCTTATGCACACATTCATGGACACGCCGATCTTGGAACGCCACGTGTATGAAACGGCTTTCTCCGAGGCCGGACTGCGGCTGGAACGGTGCGAGCAGTTCGGAGCACCGTCGACATGGTTGTTTCTGCTGTCCGTCCGATGAGCGCAGAGAAGCACAAGAGGTTGCAGGAGATGACGAACTCCGGCGCGGCTGAGGGCCCACTTGTGATCCTGGGGGCCAATGCTCGGGTGGCTGGCGCCGCAGGCAGGTTGGGCTGCCCGGTGGCTTACGTGCAGGGGCCTGATGACAGCAGGGTCGAGTCGGCCGGAGACACGGCCCAATACTTCGTCGACTACGCCTCCCCGGAGTTCCTGGACTTCGTCGGTACCACCTTGGCGCAGCTCAAGCCACGCGCTGTGGTGGCGCTGAGCGAGGCGGGCCTGTGGCCGGCCGCGCTGGCCAACGAGCTGTTGGGTCTCCCGGGTACGAGTCCCGAGACGGTCGTCACCTTGTGCGACAAGGTCTTGATGCGGTCGACTCTGGTGCGCAACGGTGCGTCGGACCTGTCCGTCCGGTTCGCCGAGCCGAGCGACGGCAGGCAGGCCGCTGAGCTCGTGTCCAGTTGGCCCGCGCCCCTCGAAGTGATCTTGAAGCCCAGGTCGGGTACCGGGAGTAGGGGCGTCGAGCTGATTCGTAGTCCTGCTCAGCTCGAGCAACGCGGCGACCTGACAGCGGCGATCGTGGAGGAGTACATACCGGGCCAGGAGTACAGCGCGGAGACCTTCAGCGTGGACGGCTCGCACCGGCTGGTGGCGGTGGCGGAGAAGCGGGTCGCCCCGGACTCCTTTGTCGAACTCGGGCACGTCGTACCCGCCCCCTCCCTGAGTGACCAGGATATTGCCATGGTCGAAGCGGCCGTCTCCCGGTTCCTCGACGCCGTGGACCTGCGTGACGGAGCCGCGCACACGGAGTTCAAGATCGACAACGGGTCCGTCAAGATAATTGAGTCGCACAACCGTATGGCGGGCGATGACATATCGGTCCTCGTGCGGCTGGTGACCGGCTTCGATCTGATGCAGGCATCGATCGGATGGCCCGTCGGGCAGGGGGTTCCGCCGCTCCTGCCGACGCCGGTGGCCGAGGCGGCGGCGATCGCGTTCGCGGTGGCGCCGCCAGGTCTCGTGAAGAGCGTGACACTGCCTACCGAAGCGGCGCCGGGCATCCGTATCGAGGAGGTCGCCGGCTACGTCGGGCCAGGCGATCTGGTGCGGGCGTTGACCAGCTC
The DNA here is from genome assembly GCF_003236335.1 of Micromonospora deserti. Classification (GTDB taxonomy): domain Bacteria; phylum Actinomycetota; class Actinomycetes; order Mycobacteriales; family Micromonosporaceae; genus Micromonospora; species Micromonospora deserti. Next base: position 37,999 of record NZ_POUB01000019.1, on the reverse strand, counting down.
GTCCGATCGGGCCGGCCATGTCATAGTCACCGGCCCGAGCGCCGAGTCGGCGATGGCCGCTGCGGAGCAGCTCGCCGCGCAGATCGACGTGCAGACGATGCCCGTGCCGTAGGTCTCGCCGGTCACCGTCGGGCGCCGCCTCCGCCCATCTCACTTCGCCTAAATCGGACGATCCTCAGTGGACGTTTAGAATCGAAAGGTGTTGACATCCGCTTGATCTCGACTAGTCTTTGATCGGTCGCAGCGGCAGAGAGGCATACGACTGCGGGTATTGCCGAAGCTGCGCACTGACTTACGGGGGGTAGACATTACTACTCGAGTCGTTGGCTTCAATCTAAGTCATGACAGTAGCGTTTGTTTGGTGGAAGACGGAACTATTCGTTTCGCTCTTGCGCTCGAACGAACCACTCGAATCAAGCGCGGCACCGTTTCTCTCCACGCTTACGCCGCTGCAATGGCCGATCTGACCAACGAAATACTGGCTGCCGCGAAACTCAGGGCGTCGGATATCGACGGCTGGATTGGCACATCGACCGAATCTCGGGACCAGGCGGAGGAAGCCAGGCTCACGAGCCTGCTCGGGCTCGTGGCGCCTCCCGACCGGTGCCTCGCCCTGCCGCACCCCGGCCACCACCTGGCCCACGCGTGCGCTGCCTTCTACACGTCGGGGCTCGACGAGGCGGTGGCGCTGGTCATGGACTCCTACGGTTCTAAGGTGAACGGCGGCCGTGAGCGGGAGACGGCGTTCACCTTCCGGGCCGGCGCGAAACCGGAGACCCTGTACCGGGTCATCCGAGACTCGGACCGTGTCGCCGGATTCGCTCGGGACGGGCACGTCTGGACACCCCCGGACCTGTCCGGTGTCGGTGAGATCTATCGGGTCGTCACCCTGGCGCTCGGCTTCCGCGAGGCGGGCACCACGTACGACGACGCGGGCAAGACCATGGGACTCGCGTCCTACGGCAAGCGGCTGTCCAGCGACAACCTCTTCTACGAGTTGGCTGCCGACGGGCAGCTGCGGTTCGACCGCGCAGCGGACTCCCTGGTCAACCTCGGTGTCGCGGTGCGCGACGGCAGTGAACTGCGTCTGGTCCCTCGGCCGCCGCGGGCGCCGTTCGAGCAGTTCCACTTCGATCTCGCCGCACAGTTGCAGGAGGAGTTCGAGGAAGCGGTGCTGCACGTGACTCGCCACGTGCTCGCCCTGAGTGGCAGCCGCTCGCTGGTGCTGTCCGGGGGATCGTTCCTCAACTCGATCCTCAACACCCGGATATTGCGGGAGACCGAGATCGACCGCCTGTTCGTCTTTCCCGCCGCCACGGATGACGGCAACGCCCCCGGCGCGGCGCTGTACGCCTATCACGAGCTTGCCGGCTGGCCGGTCGAGGTCGCGCCCGCGCTGCGGCACGTCTACCTCGGCCCGCCGCGTGTCACGGGAGTGGATCTGGCGGCGGTCGCGCAGCAGTGGGGCCTGGAGTTCCGCAAGCATCCCGGGTCCGGGGAGATCGCGGCCTCGGCGGCCGCCGCGATCGCACGCGGCGAGATCATCGGCTGGTTCCAGGATCGGGCCGAGTTCGGGCCACGCGCGCTCGGAGCGCGCTCCATCCTCTGCCATCCCGGTATTCCCGGCATGAAGGACAGGCTGAACGCGAGGGTGAAGTTCCGGGAGAAGTTCCGCCCGTTCGCCGGCGCCGTCCTGGCCGAGCGTGCGGACAAGTGGTTCGACATGCCCGCTGCGGAGAGCCCCTTCATGCTCATGGTGTGCCCGGCAATCGAGGAACAGCGGGGACTCGTCAGCGAGATCGTGCACGTGGACGGCACGTGCCGGCTGCAGACCGTCGCCGAGGATGTCCCGGGGCCGTTCCGTGCGTTGATCGAGGCGTTCGAGGCCGAAACCGGCCTGCCGCTGGTGCTGAACACCTCGTTCAACCTGCGGGGCATGCCGATCGTGGAGCGGCCGGAGGAGGCGATGGACTGCCTGTACGGCTCGCGCCTGGACCGGCTGTTCATCGGCGACATCGAGGTCTTCCCGCCGGATCTCACCCGGTTGCGGCCGGAACGGGTGCACGCCGTCAAGGACTCGGTGGGCCTGCCCGCCGCACGCGACCTGAAGGCCAAGACGATCCTGCCGGAGTGGCAGCGGCTGCTCGACCTCGCCGACGGCACCCGCACGATGCGGGACATCGCCGGTGAGCTCGGTGAGGACGTCGACGAGCTCGTCGATCTCACACTGGATCTGCGCAGGCACGGCGTGGTGCGATGGGCGGGGGTCTCGCAGGCCACCCCGCCCGAGTTCCCGTGGCCGCAGTACACGCCGGACAGCACCGCGGATTGACCGAACAGATGGGTGATCCTTCTGACGAAGCGGCTCTGTCGTTCGCCCAGCAGCGCCTGTGGTTCCTGCACCAGCTCGTGCCCGGCAATCCGTTCTACAACCTTGCGTTCGCATATCGACTGCACGGGCCACTCGATGCTGCGGCGCTCGAGCACGCGCTGAGCGAGATCGTGGCGCGGCACGAAGCGCTGCGAACCCGGTTCGCCTCGGACGGCAACACGCAGTGGCAGGTGATCGATCCTCCGTCACGGGTGAAACTCATGGTGGAGGACGTCCGCCGGGCAGACGATCCGGTCGCGCAGGCGCACCAGCTGGCAGCCGAGGAGGCACGTGCGCCGTTCAGTCTCGAACGGGGCCCGCTGCTGCGAAACCGGCTGGTGTGGCTGGCCGACGACGACCACGTGCTGCTGGTGACGATGCATCATATCGTCGCCGACGGCTGGTCGATGGGGGTGTTCAAGTCGGACCTCGCGGCGCTGTACCGGGCGTTCGCCGCCGGGGAGCCCTCGCCGCTGCCGCCGCTCGAGATCCAGTACGCGGACTTCGCCGAGTGGCAACGCTCCGTGATGGCGGGTGATGTCCTCGCCGAGCAGCTCGACTACTGGCGGGAGCGCCTGCGGGGCATGCCGGCGGCGTTGGAGCTGCCGGCCGACCGAGCGCGTCCCCCGATGCCCAGCTACACGGCCGGGGCGGTGTCGTTCGAGATTCCCGCGGACGTCGAACAGCGGCTGCGTGCCATCGGGGCGGACCGCAAGGCCACGCTGTTCATGGTGCTGTTGGCAGCGTTCGACGCGTTGCTCGCCGCCTACACCGGCGGTACGGACATCGTGGTCGGTACCCCCAACGCCGGCCGGGATCGGGCCGAGCTGGAAGGCCTCATCGGGTTCTTCGTGAACATCGTCGTGCTTCGGGTGAACTGCTCCGGAGACCCGACGTTCGGGGAGTTGCTGGACCGGGTGCGGGAGGCGACCCTCGGCGGGTTCGACCACAAGGACCTGCCGTTCGAACGGCTGGTGGAGGAGCTGCACCCGTCGCGCGACCCGAGCCGGAACCCGTTGGCCCAGATCGGCTTCCAGCTCCTGCAGACCCAACACACCGGGCAGTCGCTCGATCTCGAGGGAGTGGAGGCCGCGCCGTTCGAGGGTCATGGCGACGCCGTTCACTCCGACGTCGAGCTGTACTGCTTCGAGACGTCACAGGGACTGTCCGGGCGCCTCGTCTACGCCGTCGACCTGTTCGACGAAGCGACGATGCGGCGGATCGCCCGGCACTTCGTCCACATACTCGGGCAGGTTCACGCGGACCCGCGGCTGTCGCAGCTGTCGCTGCTGATCGACGACGAAGCGCAACGGACGCTAGTCGAGGTCAACGACACCGCGGCCGAGGTTCCGGCCGGCACGGTGGTGCGGCTGTTCGAGGCGCAGGCAGCGAGGGTGCCGACCGCGGTCGCCGTCTCCTTCGGGCAGGAGCGGCTGACCTACGCGGAACTCGACACACGTGCGAACCGCCTCGCCCACCGGCTGCGCTCGCTCGGTGTGGGACCCGAGGTGCTGGTGGGCCTGTGCGCGCACCGGGGCCCGGATCAGCTCGTGGGCATGCTCGCCATCTTGAAGGCGGGCGGCGCGTATCTGCCGCTCGATCCGGAGTACCCGGTCGAGCGGATCACGTACATGCTCTCGGACGCGGCATGCTCCGCGGTGATCGTTGAGGACGGGGTCGACATCGACACCGGCGGCGCTGAGGTGGTGCGGCTCGACCCGGACGCCGACTCGGCCTGGCCGGCGCACGCGCCCGCGGTGACGGTGTCACCCGACAACCTCGCCTACGTCATCTACACGTCCGGGTCGACGGGCCGCCCCAAGGGTGCCGAGATCACCCACCGCGGCGTGACCAACGTGATCGCGTTCCAGAGCCGGGCGTTCGGCGTAGGGCCGCAAAGTCGCGTACTTCAGGTCGCTTCCATCTGCTTCGACGCCTCGGTCTCCGAAATCTGGATCACCTTGACAAGTGGCGGCGAGCTCGTGATCACGCCGACGCACCTCGTCGGTGCCGAGCTGGCCGACGTGCTGTCGGCGCGGGGTGTCACCCAGGTCGCACTCGTGCCTTCGGTACTCGCGACGCTGCCGGACGTGGAGCTCCCGAAGCTGGAGACGATCATCATCGGCGGCGAGGCGGGGGCGCCTGCCGTCGTGAACCGCTGGGCGCCGGGGCGTGCGTTGATCAACGTCTACGGCCCGACCGAGACGACTGTCAACGCCTCCTACCTGCGGTGCGCCGAGAGGGTGACCGCACCCCTGCCGATCGGTGCGCCGGTCAGCAACACCCAGATGTACCTGCTGGACGCCTGGCTACGGCCGGTGCCCCCCGGCGTGCCCGGTGAGGTGTACATCGGCGGTGCGGGGGTCTCCCGCGGCTTTCGTGGCAAGCCCGCGATGACCGCGTCCCGCTTCGTCGCGAACCCGTTCGCGGCGGACGGCTCACGGCTGTATCGCAGTGGCGACCTGGCCCGCTTTCTTCCGGACGGAAACATCGAGTTCCTCGGCAGGATCGACGACCAGGTGAAGGTGCGTGGTTTCCGGATCGAGCTGGGCGAGGTCGAGTCGGTGCTGGCCGAGCACCCCTCGGTGAGCCAGGTGAGCGTGGTGGCTCGGGATCAGCGCCTGTACGCCTATCTCGTGCCCGCGAACCTGACCGGCGTTGACGGCGGGGCGCTGAGCGAGGACTACGTCAGGCGACGCCAGCGTTACTTCGACCGCGCGCATCGGGAAGGGATCCCCACCGAGCCGCCGAACCCGACCGCCGTGCGACGAGTCAGGTCCATGCGCGCGAAGCGGCTGCTCGAGATCGGCTGCGGTGGCGGCTCACTGATGCGGGCATTAGCGCCGGCGTGTGAGCAGTACGTGGCGACGGACTTCTCGTCATCGGCCATCGACCTGTTGCGGGCGAACCTCGCCGACGCCGAAGGGCTCACCCTGATGGTCCGCGAGGCGCGGGACTTCCGCGGCTTCCGCGACACATCGTTCAACGTCGTGGTGGTCGAGTCGGTGACCCAGCACTGCCCCACCCTGTCATACGTGGACGAGGTCGTCGGACGAGCCGTTGCCGCGCTCGCCGACGGTGGCCTGTGCATCATCACCGATGTCCGGGAGCGCTCCGGGCACGATGAGCTGGCCATCGATGCGCGTTACTTCACGGGCTTGCCGGACCGGGTGTCGCGGGTTGCCGAGGTCGAGACGGTCCGACGCGGGGACCGCTACGACGTCGTCCTGACGGCTGGACCCGGACGGCCACTCGGGCCACCCGAGGCGCTGCCACACGGCCTCGCCAACGACCCGCTGCGTGCCGAGCGCGCCGACCAGCTCGGCCGCGAGCTACGCGAGTTCGCGAAGCGGCGGCTGCCGGACTACATGGTGCCATCCGGTTACCTGGCGCTGGACGCCCTGCCGCTGTCCCAGAACGGCAAGGTCGACGTGCGGCAACTGCCCCCGCCTGAGCGGCGATCCTCCGGCAGAGCACCGGCGTCGCCCGAGGAAAAGTTGATCTGTGCGCTCTTCGCAGAGGTGCTCGGGCTCGGCGAGGTGAGCCCGGACGACGGGTTCTTCGAGCTGGGAGGGCACTCCCTGCTGGCGTTCCGGCTGGTCAACCTGGTCCGCGCGCGGTTCGGCGTGGAGTTCACTCTCGCCACGCTCTTCACCGACCCGACCCCGGCGGCACTAGCTCACCTACTGACCCGGCAAACGCGAGGAGAAGTGGCATGACCAACCCCTTCGACGACGAGAACGCCACCTTCCTGGTTGTGCGCAACGACGAGGGCCAGTACTCGTTGTGGCCCGAGTTCGCGGAGGTGCCCTCGGGCTGGGCAGCTGTGCACGGCCCGGCGAGCCGCCAGGAGTGCCTGGCGCATGTCGAGGAGAACTGGACCGACATGCGTCCACGGAGCCTGGCCGCGGCCATGGATTCCCGCACGGCGGAGTAGAGCTCCGGAATGCCGGTGAAGGAGTCTCTGCACCTGCCCGTCGACCGGATGCGCGTGCTGGCGGACCGGCACGGAACCTCACCGTCCGCGGTGGCACGGGCGGTCGTACTGCTCGTGCTGTCACGGTGGGTCTTCGAGGACGATCCGCTCGGCGGCGTCGCCCAGACATTCGGCGAACTCCTCGACAGAGCCAGCTCGTTCGACTCCGGCTTCAGTCTGTCGGAGGTGGATGGCGAGGGCAACGCGTGGCTCGAGACGGATCTGATCGACTCCGTCGCGGTCGCGCGGCTGGCCGAAGTGTGCGCGCTCGCGCTGGACGGCGTCGCGCGCGATGCCGCCCAGCGGCCGGGGCGGGTCGACCTTCTGCCGTCCGTCGACCGGCAACGGATTCTCCACGAGTTCAACGACACCGCCGCGCCGTTCGCCGATGACGTCGGCGTACACGAACTCGTCCAGGCCAGGTCCGCGCGGACACCGGACGCGGTGGCCGTGGAATCGGGCGACGTGCGGCTCACGTACGGGGCCCTGAATCGGCGGGCCAACCGGCTCGCGCGCCACCTGCGGGGCCTCGGTGTCGGGCGAGGCAGCCTGGTCGGCATCTGCCTGGAGCCGAGTCCTGACCTGATCGTCGCGGTGCTGGCCGTGGTGAAGGCCGGTGCGGCCTACGTACCGCTGGATCCTGGCTATCCGGCACAGCGCCTCGACTTCATGGTCCGCGACACGGATCTCGCGGTGGTGATCACGTCCTCGGCGCTGAGCGACCGGGCATCCGGTACGCACCAGGTTCTGGTCGACGGCGCCCTGTCCGTGGCTGACGACACCGACCTGCCCCCCATCGCCGGACCGACCGACCTTGCGTACGTCATGTACACGTCCGGCTCGAGCGGCACGCCGAAGGGCGTGATGGTCGAGCATCGGTCGATCTGCCGGCTCGTCGATGGCAACTGGTTCGCCGAGGTGACCGAGGCGGACGCCGTCGCGCAGGCGGCGAGCTTCTCCTTCGACGCGTTCACGTTCGAGTGCTGGGCGGCGTTGGCTTCCGGCGCGCGCCTGGTGATCCTCGACCGGGACGTGGTCCTCGACGCACAGAAGCTGAAGGCCGCTGTTCGGCGGCACGGGATCACGACCATGTGGGTTACCGCGTCGCTGTTCAACCAGCATCTCGCGGAGTGCCCTGACCTGTTCGCCGGAATGAAGACCGTGTTGTACGGCGGCGAGGCGGTCGATCGATCCGCCGCGGACGGCCTGGTCGCCGGCCCGTGGGCGCCCACGAGTGTGGTGAACGGCTACGGGCCGACTGAGGCTACGACCTTCACCGCTTGCCACCGGGTCCGGCCCGACGGCGGGTCCACGATGCCGATTGGACGGCCGATCGCCAACACGGAGGTCTTCGTGATGGACCGGCAGGGCGACCTGGTGCCTGTCGGTGTGCCCGGCGAGCTGTGGGTCGGGGGCCCGGGTGTCGCCCGGGGCTACTGGAACCGACCGGAGCTGACCGCGGAACGGTTCGTCGCCCATCCCTTCATGGCGGCGGGCGCCCGGGTCTACCGCACCGGTGACCTTGTTCGCTGGCTACCCACCGGGGAGCTGGCATTTCTCGGGCGGATCGACCGGCAGGTCAAGATCCGTGGATTCCGGATCGAGCTGGCGGAGATCGAGTCGGTGCTCACCGCGCACGAGCGGGTGATCGCCGCAGTGCTCGACGTTCGCGAGGGTCCCGCCGGCGCCAGGCACTTGGTCGCTTACTACGTGGCGCCGGAACCGGTGGAGGGGCTCACCGAGTGGTGTCAGGGCCGGCTGCCCGGTTACATGATCCCCGGTGTCTTCGTCCGCATCGACTCGCTTCCCCTGACCCCCAACGGAAAGCTCGACCGTACGGCGCTGCCCGCGGCGGGCGCCGCAAGCCGCTACACGGCACCGCGCAGTCAGGTCGAGAAGACGCTCGCGGAGATCTGGGCGGCGGTGCTCGACGTGCCGCTGGTCGGCATCACCGACAACTTCTTCGAACTCGGCGGGCAATCGCTGCTGGCCACCCAGATCGTTTCGCGCATCCGACGGGAACTCGGCGTCGAGTTGCGGGTGAGCCAGATCCTCGATGCGCCGACGGTTGCCGAACTGGCCGAGCACGTGGCCACGGCCAAGCCGGCGGCACCCGCCATCGGGCGCCGCCGGCGTTAGGAATCGACCTGCACGAGCGAGTTCTCGTCGCGCGGGTTGCGGTCGTCCCGGCTGGCCAGCAACCGCAGCATCGGACCTGACATTGCGGTCGTGACCACCGCCATGACCACCATCAGCGAGTAGAGGTTGCTGTCCAGGACACCGATCTGCAGGCCCACACCGAGCGCGATGAGCTCGGTCAACCCGCGGGTGTTCATGAGCGTCGCCAGCACCGCCGACCGCCGGGGCGGCAGTCCCTGCGATCGTGCGGCGAGCCAGGTTCCGCCGAACTTTCCGGCGACCGCGACGAACAGGATCAGGGCGAGTTCCACCAACCCGGTCACGCCGATCTGTGACAGGTCGACCTTGAGTCCGGCGACGATGAAGTAGATCGGTAGCAGGAGCAGGGTTGCCGACTGAGTTCGGTGCAGGAGGTTCTCACGCGCCCGCGCGGAGATCGTCCGCGGGACGGCAAGGCCGAAGAGGAACGCGCCGAACACGAAGTGCAGGCCGACCAACTGCGTCACCGCCGCCGAGGTGAAGACACCGGCGAAGACGACGGCGAGACGGCCCGAGGTCATCGCGCCGTCGTCTCCGCCGCGGGTCAGCAGCCGCCCCAGCCGCGGCCTGACCACCAGGAACAACAGCGCGGCGAACGGCACCACCAGCACCACGAGCCAGTGCCGGGCACCGCCGCCGGCGATCACCTGCACGACGGCGAGGGCCATCCAGGCGCCGAGGTCGCACAGCGCCGCTGCCGACAGCGCGACGGACCCTATCAGGGTACGGTTCATCCGTTGGTCCACCAGGATTCGCGCCAGTACCGGGAAGGCGGTGATCGCCATCGCCACCCCGAAGAAGAGAACGAAGGCGACAGTGTTGTCCGGTCGGTGGTCCCGGGCGAGGTAGAGCGCGAGAATCGAGCCGAGTACGAACGGCACCAAGCTGGCCCCGGCCGCGGTGGTACCCGCAAGCCAGCTGGACTGCCGCAGCTTGCCGTAGTCCAGCTCGAACCCCACCAGGAACATGAACAGCACCAGGCCGACCTCGGCGAGTGACCCGAGATGCGGCTCGATGGCAGCCGGGAACAGCGTGTCGGCCACGGCCCCGTTGAACAGTGTGGGCCCGAGCAGGACGCCGGCGACGATCTCGCCGAGAACCGGCGGTTGTCCCAGGGCCCGCGCAAGCATTCCGGCGGCCTTGGCCACCAGAACGATCAAAGCGATGTCAAGCAGCAGCACAGCTACTTGTACATCCGTCATGTTCGCTTCCCCGTTACCTGATTCAGAGGGTCGGCACGACACCGCCGTCGCACCGGAGCGCGGTTCCCGTGACGTACGAGGCGAGGTCGCTGCACAGGAACGCCGCGAACGCGCCGAACTCCGTGGGTGTGCCGTATCTGCCCACGGGAATGGCCGCCTGTGCCTGCGCGGCGAATTCCTCGACGGACACCCCCTCCCGTTCGGCTCGGAAGGTGTTCATCTGCCTCGTGCGTTCGGTGGCGATGCGACCCGGCAGGAGCAGGTTGACCGTGACGCCGTCCCGGGCCACCTCCGTCGCCAGCGTCTTGAGGTATCCGCCTAGGGCGGCACGGCCGATGTTGGACAACGCCAGGCTGGGGATCGGGGCGACGACACCCACCGATGCGATGGCCAGGATGCGGCCCCAGCGGCGTTCCCGCATGCCGGGCAGGACCAGAGACACGAGTCGCTGGTGCGGCAGGACCAGGGACTCCATGGCCGCCACGATGTCCTGGTCGGCGATGTCCACCGATCCACCGGGGGCCGGGCCCGGGCTGTTGGTCACCAGCACGTCGATCCGACCGAACGCCTCGATCGCCGCGGCGACCAGGGCCGCGGGCCCGTCGGGGGTCGTGAGGTCGACCTCGACGCCGATCGCGTCCGGCAGCTCCGCAGCGATCGACTTGGCCAGCTCACCTCTGCGGCCCGAGATCACCACCCGGGCGCCTTCCGCGGCGAGAGTTCGAGCAGTGGCCTCGCCGAGCCCGGCCGTCGAGGCACAGACCAGAGCGGTTCGCCCGCGCAGACCCAGGTCCATCAGGTGCACACCTTTCTGTGAGAACGCAGAACGCCGGAGCTCATCGACTGTCCGCGATGTTCATCACCACGGTCTTCGCCTCGGTGAAGAACTCGCGGGAGTACGTGCCGCCCTCGCGGCCGATGCCGGACTGGCCGAACCCGCCGAACGGCGAACGGAGATCGCGGACCCAGAAGCAGTTCACCCATACGTTGCCGGCCCGCAGTCGACCGGCGACGCGGTGCGCGCGGCTCAGCTCCCGTGTGAAGATCATCGCCGACAGGCCGTAGCGGGTCGCGTTGGCCGCCGCGACGGCCTCGTCCTCGGTGTCGAACGGGTGCACGGTGACCACCGGACCGAACACCTCCTCGCGGCAGATGCGCATCTCCTGGCTGGCTCCGACCATGACCGTGGGCGCCACCCACCATCCGTCGCGGGCCCCGCCGGTCACGGTGACGGCACCGTCGCGTTCGGCGTCGCGTAGATGTGCTGTCACCTTCGCGTGGTGTTCCTCGGACGAGAGCGGACCGACCTGTGTTGCCGGATCGCGTGGATCGCCGATGCTCATCTGCTCGGCGATCTTGACCAGACGGTCGACGACCTCCTGGTAGACGTCGCGGTGCACCAGGAGACGAGTGCCCGCGAGGCAGATCTGCCCGGCGTTGGCGAACGCGGCGTCGGCGGCGACAGCCACCGCCCGGTCGAGGTCGGCGTCGGCGAAGATGATCGAGGCGCCCTTGCCGCCGAGCTCGAAGCTGACGCCGCGTACGCCCTTCGCCGCCTCCCGCATGATCGCCTCGCCGGTACGGGTTTCGCCGGTGAAGGTGATCAGGTCGATGCCGGGGTGCGCGACCAGGGCCTGGCCACCGCCGCCGGAACCCACGCCGTGTACGACGTTGAGTACCCCGGGCGGCAGGCCGGCCCCGACGGCCAGCTGGGCGAGACGGGTGGCGGAAGCCGGACTCTGCTCGGCGGGCTTGAGCACCACCGTGTTGCCGTAGGCGAGTGCCGGAGCGATCTTCCATGTCGCTTGCATCAGCGGGAAGTTCCACGGTGAGATCGCGGCGACCACGCCGGCCGGCTCGTGCCGGGTGTAGATGTGATGCCCCGGGCGGCCCGGCAGGGACTCGTCGGCGGCCAGCGCCGCGTGGTCGGCGAAGAACCGGAAGTTCGCCGCACTGCGCTGGACGTCGTTGGTGCGGGTCTGCGCGAACGGGCGACCCATGTCCCTCGTGTCGAGCATGCCGAACTCGTCCGCGTTGGCGAGCAGCAGGTCGGAGAGCACGCGCAGCAGCGCGGAACGCTCGTCCTGGGCCATTCGTGGCCAGGGTCCCTCGTCGAACGCCCGGCGCGCGGACTCGACCGCGCGGTGCACGTCGTCGACCGATCCCAGCGCCACGTCAGCCCATACGGAACGTGTCGTAGGATCGATCGAGGGCATGGTGGCGCCGTCGACGGATGGCGTCGTCGCGCCGTCGATGAAGTGGTCGATCCGGATTGACTCGGTCATCACTGCTCGGGTTTGACTTGCACGATCAGTTCGAGCTCGACGGCGAAGTTGTGCGGAAGCGCGATGGCGCCGATCGCCGAGCGCGCGTGCCGTCCCGCCTCGCCGAAGACCTCGATGAGCAGGTCCGACCCCCCGTTGAGCACCAGCGGGTTACGGTCGAATCCGGCCTCGCAGTTGACGAATCCGAGCACCTTCACGATCCGCTGCACGCGATCGAGCGTGCCGAGTTCCTCTTCGACCAGGTACAGCGAGCGCAGCATGGCCTCGCGGGCAGCCTGGTAGCCCGCGTCGATGTCGATGTCGACGCCCACCTTGCCGAGGATGTCGTGGCTGCCCTGGCCGCAGGTGAACAGCAACTCGCCGACCTGGACACAGCTGGCGAAGTTGCCCATCCGCTTGGGCGCGGGCGGATAGGACAGGCCGAGCTCGGCGAACCGCGCCTGCGGCGATACGACGACCGCTTCGTTACTCATCACGTACCCACCTTGTTGTTCGTCGGAAATCGGTTGTCACGGCTTTCCGGTCAGCAACGTGTCCGCGTTGCCGGCCAGGATCGCGGCCTTGATGTCCTCGTCGAGCGAGGACTCGAGCACGACGTCGCCCGCATGCTGCTCGCCGAACGGGAACGGATAGTCGGTGCCGAGCACAAGGTGGTCCCAGCCGAGCCGGTGGCCGGCCAGCCGGAGGTTCGACTCGTCACCCGCGAGCGAATCGGCCCACAGCCGGCGGGCCGCCGAGCCGGGCGGTTCCATCAGGCCACCGCGGCGATCGTGCCAGGCGTTCCAGCCGCGTTCGATGCGCGGAAGCAGCCACGCGAGCGCTCCGGCACCGTGGGCCAGGAGCACGCGAAGTTCGGGTATCGCACCGAGCACGTTTCCCTGTAGGAGCGCGAGCGCGGCGTAGGAGGTCTCGGTCGGCATCCCGATCGTGTACATGGCGTTGTATCGCCGCAGCCGGTCGGCCGCGCCGATGTCCCACGGGTGCACGAACACCGGAACGTCCGCCTCGGCCACGGCCTGGAACACCGGTCGCAGGCTGGGATGGTCGAGATCCCGTCCCGCGACGTTGGTCCCGATCTCGACACCGCGAAGGCCGAGTTCCCCCACGGCACGCTCCAGTTCGGCGAGCGCGAGGTCCGTGTCACCCAGCGGAAGCGTGGCGAGACCGACGAACCGGTCGGGTGCGTGGCGGACCATGTCGGCGATCTCGTCGTTGACATGGCGGGCCAGCTCGGCGGCCTGGTTCGGCGGCGCCCAGTAGCTGAACATCACGGGAGTGACGGAGAGCCACTGCGTGCCGACGCCGGATGCGTCCATCCGCTCGAGGCGAGCGGCCGCGTCCCAGCAGGTGTGCGGCACCGTTCGGAAGTGCTTCCCGCCGACGAACAGGTCCGCGCTGCAGGCGTCGACCTCACGACGGACCGGCCATCGGTCGTCGCCGTAGCGCTCGGCGAGATCCAGCCAGCGCCTGGGCAGTGTGTGGGTATGGCAGTCGACCAGACCCACCCGCGCGTGCGTCATTCCTGCTCGTCCAGGACGAACGGGCCAGGCTGGGGCAGCACGGACCCGCACTCCTTGCACGTACGGCGTGCCTCGCTGGACTGGAACTCGTTCAGCAGCGGTCCCAGCGCCTCGATCATCTCGGACGATTCCAGGCTGACCCGCTCGATCACCGCGTCGCACTGGTCGCAGTACCACTCGACGAGTTCGACGTCACCCGGCTTGCGTCGGATCTCGACGACCAGCCCCCAGGTGTCCGCCGGACGCAGTGGTGAATGCGGCACACCCGCCGGAACCACGTACAGCTCTCCCGCATGGACGAGCTGGCGCCGCAGCCCAGCTCCCGGCTCACGGGTGTCCACCCGGATCGTGCCCTCGAGCTGGATGAACAGCTCGTCGTAGGGGTCGACGTGAAAGTCGTTGCGCTGGTTGGGGCCGCGCACGAGGACGACCTCGAACTGCGAGTCCGGGTACAGGGACATGGCGGCGAGCGCCCCAGGGAACGCCGCGGCGCCCGGCTTGCGCAGTGCGTCCACATCGACGATGCGGCGCATGGTCTCGTTCGGTTGGGTCATGCTGCGGAGCCTTCTGTCATCTCGATCTCACGACCGAGGTCGCGGAACCGGTGCTTGTGGTAGACCAGCGGATCACCGTCGGTGTGGTGCGCCTTCTCGACACCTCCGATGAGCAGTACGTGCGTGCCATACTCGAGGGCCTCCGAGACACGGCACTCGAAGGACGCGAGCGCGTCGGCGAGTACGGGCACGTCGAGCGTGCCCGTGGTCCAGTCGTCGCCCGTGAAGCGTCCCGCGCCGAACACTCCGCGGCGGCCCGCGAACGTGGCGGCCAGGTCGACGTGGCGTGCCGACAGCAGATTGACCGAGAAGATCCCGTGCTGGCGCAGCCGCTGGGAGGTGCCGGTGACCCGGTTGAGGCAGACGACGAGGCTCGGCGGCTCCGCGGACAGTGAGCACACCGCGGTCGCGGTCATGCCTCGCCATCCGGACGGATCGGCTGCCGAACCGGTGGCGACGATGCTGACCGCCCCGGCCAACCGGCTCATCACCAACCGGAAGGCCCCCTCGGTGACTTCATGTGCCATGACCGGACCCGTCGGTGTCGTCCTGGCGATCCGGGGCGGGCTCGAGCTTGCCCAGCAGGTCGTCGACCAGGGCGTCGAAGCGCTGCCAGGGGGCTTCGCGGAAGTTGTGACCACGCACGATGAATCCCACGCCCGCGTAGAACTTCTCGTACCGCAGGTGGCGGCCGGCGAACTCGGACCCGACAAGGTCCCAAGCCAGCCGGTGCAGCTTCATTCGCTCGACAGCGTCGAGCTGCGGCGTGTGCCAGAACTCCCGGAATGTCTTGGCCAGGTCGGCGTCGTCGAGCACCGTGACATCCGCCGGCATCTGCATCGCACCTCCCCCGCACAACTCACGCAGCACGTCGATCAGGCCGGAATAGTTCTCGTTGGCGAGAATCGCGCCGGTGGCCAGCATCTTCATGCCGTGCACGACGACTCCCTCGTCGTCCTCGGCGACGGCCCGCAGAGTCGGGATCGGCAGGTTCGCCCGTTCGTAGTAGGCGGGATCCCGGGCCGCCTGCGGTGCGACGATCGCATGCGCGGCGTAGACGTCGTTGTCGCGCAAGTATCGCCAGTAGGCGGTGACCCGGTCGGCGCTGTCGCCGAAGATCTCCGGGGCGTGGCCATGCCCGTGACGAAGCTGGCCACGTAGTCCGGAGACCGGCCGAGGAACCCGTAGCTCAGGTCGGCGATCCGCTGATGGGCCGCCAACCGTTTGGTGAGTTCGTCGCGAGTTCGGGCGCGAATGAAGTAGGAGTTGAACCTGCCGCCGTCATCGTCGACATAACTCATCACATCGTGATTGTTCGGCTCGGCTTTGACGTCGTACAGATCCGCGATCGTCTGGGCCGCACGCGCGAACGCGGGATCTGTTGTCACGTCCTCGACAAGTCTTCGGCCAATGTAAACGCGACGGCCGTCGCGGAGGCTCTCAAGGTGTTCCTTGCCGGTCTTCAACACCTGACGGACGATACTCATAATGCCAACAAATTTGGTAGCTCCAAAGTGGTTGGCGCGGCGGCGACACCGAGCGACGTGTCCGTTTCACCCCTTCTGGAACCTTGTCGACCGCTCCAGAACGCGCTTTGCATGACTGAGCGCGCCGGCGAAGGCATCGGCCGGAGTGACTGTAACAACCGACACGGTCGCCGTCAACGGTTTAAAGTGGACGTCGCGACGCCTTGACGTTCTTCCAGGCCGCTGGTTGTATGGACGCCTAGCATCACGGGGGTGACGGGGCAATCTTCATGCTTCACGATCTTGCTGGTCCGTGCCCTAATTCATGATCAACTTTGAACTGGACGGAACAGCTGCGATTGCTATGGAAGCTCGCCTCAATGAGCCGTTGACCGAGGACGCCCGCAATCTTCGGGCTCTGTCTTCCGAGGGTGGACCCATCTTGGAATTCGGTGGGGAAAACCCGTTTGTCAGCTACGTGGCAAGTAATGCGCTGCTGTCTCTGCAGAATCCGCGAACGGAATCCGCGGGCGAACCCTCGTTCTTGATCACAAGCCAGGTGATGGAACTCCAGTTCAAGCTGGCCAGCATCGAGGTCGCCCGCACGAGGGATCTGCTCGACGTCGACGACGTCGGCGCCGCGCTGTGGACACTCCGGCGGCTGCGCCATGTGTACTCGTCCCTGAGTAGCTCCTGGGACGTGCTGAGCACGCTGAGCCCGGCCGAGTACGGCGAGTTCCGCGATCAGCTCGGCGAGGGATCCGGCTTCCAGTCCTACATGTACCGCGAGATGGAATTCGTGCTCGGCAACAAGAATCCGGCGTTGGCCGAGGCGCACAGCGGCGATGCCCAGGTCTACCGCCGGCTGCAACAGAGGCTGAGTGAGCCGAGTCTCTACGACGCGGCCCTACGCCTGCTCTGGCGTCGCGGCCTACCGGTTCCTGACGACTGTGTCGAGCGGGACTGGAGTGTGCCGTACCTGGAGCAAGAGGCGGTCGTCGAAGCCTGGAGGACCGTGTACGTCGAGCGGGACAAGCACAGGGATCTGTACCTGTTGGCCGAAGCGCTCGTCGATCTCGCCCACGACATCGCCCGGTGGCGCTCGCTGCACCTGCTGACCGCCGAACGCCTGCTCGGCGCGAAGGTCGGCACGGGCGGAACCACCGGCGCGGACTGGCTACGTCGCGTCGCCGATCACCGGTTCTTCCCGGAACTCTGGATGACCAGGACGAGGCTGTGACGGCAGGGCCCGTCCCGACACGGCCCGGTGCAGACGGCGAACGCGAACCGAGCAACCGCGTCGGCGACGTCAACGTCTCCTGCGCGAGTACGCGCAGCGCAGCCGGCGGCCCCGGACGGCCCTGCCACACAGGCCCTTCGACTCCCGAGCGGGCACGGCGTTCCCCCGCACTCGACCTCGTCACGGCTGTGCGCGACAGGGTGGGCAAGCGGACCGAACCCATCGATTCCGAGCGCACCTATTTCGACCTGCCCTTCTATCGCGGCGACCGCGCGACGCCCCTAGTCAAAGCGGTGTACGACGTGATGGACGTATGACCACGCGGCTCCCCTGGGAAGGGCGACCGACATCCGATCGACCGCATCCAGAATGGGTTAAGGTAGGGCCAGAAAATGATTAATAACGTGGTAATTGTCGGCGGCGGCACCGCCGGTTGGATGACTGCCTCCTACCTGAGTGCGACCTTCGGCCCACAGATCTCCGTGACGCTCGTCGAGTCCAAGAACGTTCCGACCATCGGTGTCGGCGAGGCCACCTTCAGCACGATCCGGCACTTCTTCGCATATCTGGGCCTCGAAGAGCGCGACTGGATGCCGGAATGCAGCGCCACCTACAAGCTGGCCATCAGGTTCGAGAACTGGCGCGAGCCGGGCCACCACTTCTACCACCCGTTCGAGCGGGCCAGGGTGATCGACGGATTCCCCATCACCGACTGGTGGTTGCGTCAGCGTGGCACCGGCCACTTCGACGACGATTGCTTCGTCATCCCGGCGCTGTGCGAGAAGAAGTCGTCGCCGCGTTTCCTGGACGGCCGCATCTTCGAGCAGCGCGAGGGCGACGACGGCTCTGGTCTGGCGGGGCGCAGCACGATGACCGAGCAGCGGACACAGTTTCCGTACGCCTACCACTTCGACGCCGCACTGCTGGCGCGATACCTGACCAGGTACGGCACCGCTCGCGGGGTGCGGCATGTCCTCGATGACGTCACCGATGTCGTCCTGGACCAGCGCGGGTGGATCAGCCACGTAACCACTGCCGAGCACGGCGAGCTGCACGGTGACCTTTTCATCGACTGTACGGGCTTCCGCGGGATGCTGATCAACAAGGCACTTGAGGAGCCGTTCCAGTCGTACCAGGAGACACTGCCCAACGACAGCGCCGTGGCACTGCGGGTCCCGTTGGACATGGCGAGCTACGGCCTGCGGCCCTGCACGACGGCTACGGCCCAGGACGCCGGCTGGATCTGGACGATTCCCCTGTTCGGCCGCATCGGCACCGGATACGTGTACGCCCGGGACTACACCAGCCCGGACGAGGCCGAGCGGACGCTGCGGGAATTCGTCGGCCCGGCGGCCGAGGGCATGGAGGCCAACCACATCCGGATGCGTATCGGCCGGACTCGTAACGCCTGGGTCCGCAACTGCGTCTCGATCGGCCTTTCCGCCGGATTCGTCGAGCCGCTGGAGTCGACGGGCATCTTCTTCATTCAGAACGGAATCGAACAGCTGGTCAAGCACTTCCCGGACAAGAACTGGAACGACCAGCTTCGGACTTCGTACAACAGCCACATGGCGCGAATGATGGACGGCGTACGCGAATTTCTCGTGATGCACTACTACGCGGCCCGGCGGGAGAACAACCAGTACTGGAAGGACGCCAAGACCCGACCGCTGCCGGACGGTCTGGCCGAGCGGATCGAGAATTGGAAGGTGAGGCTGCCGGACAGCCAGTCGATCTTCCCGTACTACCACGGCTTCGAGTCGTACTCCTACCACGCCATGTTGCTTGGGCTCGGCGGACTGCCCCTGCAGGCGCCTGCGGCGCTGAGCGCAATTGACGGAACGGCTGCCGAGAAGGCATTCGAACTGATCGGCCAGGAGGCTCGTGACCTGACCGATCAGCTGCCGAGCCAGTACGAATACTTCGCGCACCTGCGCAAGCTGCCCACGCCATGAACTCGTATCACCGAATGCCCGGGCGGTTCAAGCCGAAGGAAATGATAGATGAGTACTAGCGAATTGAACGTCGAGGCGGACACCTCGCCGCCCCCGCGGGCCCTGTGGCGCACCCCGGACTTCGGGAAATACCTGGTGGGCTACACCGCATCCGACTTCGCCAGCCAGATCGCCACCGTCGCCATTCCGCTGGTCGCCGTGCTCACCGTGAGCGCGTCCTCCTTCGAAGTCGGTGTGATGCGCGCCGTCAACCAGGTGCCGTATCTGCTGTTCGTGCTGTTCCTCGGCGTCGTCGTGGACCAGTGGCGGCGGCGCAACATGCTGGTCCTCGCCGACTTCGGCAGGGCTGCCGCGCTGGCCGTGATCCCGGTCGTGTTCGCGATGGACCAGCTTGGAATCCCGACGCTGTACCTGGTGTCGTTCCTCGTCGGTGTCTGCACGGTGCTGTTCGACGTCGGCGCGCAGGCCTACCTGCCCAGACTCGTGGAGCGTAATCAGCTTGCCAGCGGCAACAGCCTGATGGAGAGCCTGCGTTCGGTCTCGATGATCGCCGGTCCGGCACTCGGCGGAATCTTCGTCGGTTGGTTCTCGCCGCCGCAAGCCCTGATCGTGTGCGTGGGGTTCTACCTGCTGTCCGCCGTGGCGATCTGGTTGATCCGCAAGCCCGAGCCCGCACCGGAACCGGGCGAGGACAGCGGGGGATCGGCGTTCGCGAAGATCGGTGAGGGTTTCCGGCTGGTGTTCAGGCATCCGATCCTGCGCTCGGTCGTCGGCATCGTCGCCCTGTTCAACTTCGCCTACGCCGGCTACCTGGCCGTGTACGTCGTGTACCTGCCGGCCGAGCTCAAGCTGTCCGGTTACGCCATCGGCCTGGCTTTCGCCGCCATGGGGCCCGGCCTGCTCGTGGGGGCCATGCTCTCGTCCTGGCTGCCCAAGCGGTTCGGCTACGGCCTCGTGCTGAACACCTCGGCGATCCTGGGCGCCGCCGTTCTGCTCGGCGTGCCGGCGCTGCGCGGCAACGGTGCGGTGACGGTCGGGCTGCTGATCCTCCTGAACTTCGTGAACGCCGCGCTGAGCATGACGTTCACGCTGTCGCTGGTGGTGATCCGGCAGTCGGTCACGCCGGACCAGATGCTCGGCCGGGTCACCGCCACGCACCGTTTCCTCGGTGTGGGGCTCGGCGTGCCGCTCGGCTCGCTGGTGGGCGGCTTCGCAGGCCAGCTACTCGGACTGCGTACCGGTTTGCTCGTCCTGACCGTGGCCATGATCGTGGTCTCCTCTCTCTTCCTCTTCACCGCGCTGCGGGGGATTGGACGAGAGCTGCCCGAGGCCGTCGAGGCGTGACCGACCGAAACGTAAACTCCTTCCGAATCGAGAATAGACAATGAGCGTGGCTCTTCCCTATTTCGTCGAAGGCGAATTCGTACTGCAGACGGACATGATCGATCCTGAGCGGCACGACAACATCGACCTCTACATCCCGAAGTCCGGGGGCCCGTTCCCGGCGGTGATCTTCCAGTGCGGCGGCCCTCTTCCCGAGGATGCGGACTGGAACGACCCGCGCGACTGGCAGGTCTACCGCAGCTACGGCTCGCTGCTGGCCGCGAACGGGATCGTGGCCGCCACCGTCAAGCTGCCGCTGTACGAGGGTGCGCACTATCCCCGCGCCGCGAAGGGGCTCGCGCAGGCGGTCGATTTCGTCCGCGCCGACGAGCGGGTCGACGGGGACCGGGTCGGGCTCTGGTTCTGGTGCGCAGGCGGGCCGCTGTCCTCGAACTGGCTGCGCTCCTCGCCACCGTGGCTGCGGGTGCTCGCCTTCACCTACCCGTTGCTCGGCTCCCCGGAGGGAGTGTCTCTTCCCGACGGGTTCGAGCCCGCCGAGGCGCTGGCCGAGGCGGAACACCTCCCTCCGCTGCTACTGGGCCGTGCGGGCCTGGAAGCGCCGGGAGTGGCACGGACCGTGGAGACGTTCGTCGCCGCCGCCGAGAAGCACCAGGCGCCGCTACAGATCATCGATGTGGCCACCGGCTTCCACGGGTACGACATCGTCAACCACGCGGACAAGAAGATCGGCAACCCGCCGCCTGACGCGGTGCGCCCGGACTTCGCCACCTCACTCGAAGAGTCGCGTGCCGCGGTGCACAAGGCCGTTGACTTCGTCGCCAAGGCGCTCGCCTAGGCAGGGGTCTCCCGCGGGCCGGCCGCATTTCCTCGTTGACGAAGTGCGGCCGGACCCGCGTGCGTCGAGCAAGAAGAACCGTAAAGGGGGACCTCGGATGTCCAACCGTGTCTATGGGCTGTCCTCGATGCAGCGCCGCCTGTGGTTCGTGGACCAGCTCCTGCCCGGCGATGTCACGTACAACATCCCGGTCGTGCTGCGTGTGCGCGGACTCCTGGACCTCGGAGCTCTGCAGACCGCGGTGGACGCGGTGGTGGCGCGGCACGAGGCGCTGCGAACCCGGTTCCTCGTGGTGGACGGCGAACCGGCGCAGGAGGTGATACCGGACGCGCGGGTCCTCGTCGACATCGTCGACATGCGCCGCCGTGACGACGCGGAGGCCGTGGCCCACGCCTACGCCGCCGCCGAGGCCCGGCGGCCCTTCGACCTCTCGGACGCACCTCTGCTGCGCTGCGTCGTCGTGCGCCTCGGCGACGCCGATCAACTCGTCGCGTTCACCATGCACCACATCGTGTTCGACGGGCTGTCCTCGGACGTGTTCTTCGACGAGCTGTCCGCGGCGCTGGCCGGTGGGCCGGAGGCACTGCAGGCGCCGGTCGTCCAGTTCGCCGAACTCCTCGAGTGGGAACGCGCCTCCGTCGAATCAGGCGAGCAGGACCGGCTGGTGCGGTGGTGGACGGAACGCCTGGCCGGCGCGCCCACCGTGCTGGACCTGGTGACCGACCGCGCGCGCCCGGCAGTGCAGACGCACCGCGGTGCCCGGTGCGTCGTGACGCTGCCTCCGGAGGTCGTCGACGGTCTCGACGAGCTGTGTCGGTCGCAGGGCGTCACCTTGTTCATGACGCTGCTGGCAGCCTTCGGTGTCGTCCTCGCCCGGCACTCCGGTCAGGAGGAGGTGCTGCTGGGCGCACCGGTGGCGTTCCGCCCGAGGTCGGAGTTCGAGCGTTCGGTGGGTTGCTTCCTCAACACGGTCGTCATGCGGGTCGACACGACCGGGCAGCCGTCGTTCGCGGAGTTGCTGGCCAGGGTGAAAGACATGGCACTGGCGGCGTTCGAGCATCAGCAGGCGCCGCTGGAACGCCTGGTCGCGGAGCTGGCACCGGAGCACGACCTGAGCCGCACCCCGCTGGTGCAGGTACTGCTCAACGTGGAGCCGGAGCTCACCGCGCCCACACTCCCCGGTTGCACGACCGAGCATGTCCCCAACGACACGGTGTCGGCCAAGTTCGACCTCTCGCTGTACGTGCGGACCAGGACCGGTCGCATCGACCTGGACCTCGTCTACGACGCGGACCTGTTCTCCGAGACCCGGATCGCCTGGCTGCTCGAGCAGACCGGTGCCCTGCTCAACCAGGTCAGCAGCAACCCGTACCGGTCGGTGCTGGGCTATCCCTTGCTGTCCGAGCGCAGTCGGGAACTGCTGCCGGACCCCTACGAGCCGCTCACCGCGGAGTGGCCGGGGTCGCTGCTGGACCGGCTGGCCAAGTTCGTGGGCGGCTCGCCGGGCCGGGTCGCCATGACGTACCGGGACCAGCGCTGGACCTACGAGGACCTCGACCGCGCTTCCAACCAGCTCGCCCACCGCCTGCGCGATGCGGGCGTGGAACACGGCGACATGGTGGGGATCGTGGTCAAGCGGCACCCGACCACGCAGATAGCCATGCTGGCCGCGATGAAGTGCGGCGCTCCCTTCGTCATCATGGACTGGAGCCTGCCGCCCGCCCGGCTCGCCCAGGGCGTGATCGTGTGCCAGCCCAAGGCGATAGTCCTGGCGCACGGCTGCGAGCCGCTGCCCGACGAGGTCGTCACCGCCGGGCAGCGGCCGGCCGAGGTGATCCGGCTGGACGACCCCGAGTGGAGCCGGCTGCCCGCGGACCACGTCAGCGTGGACATCCGCCCGGACGACGCCATCTACGCGGTGTTCACCTCCGGGTCGACCGGAGTGCCGAAGTGCGTCGTGACCAAGCACGACGCCGTCATGCACTTCCTCGACTGGTACGAGCGTTCGCAGCGACTGGGGCCCGACGACCGGTTCGCGGTGCTTGCGGGCCTGGGCTACGAGGTGCTCATGCGGGACCTACTGACCCCGATGTGGGTCGGTGCCATGTCGGCCTTCCCGCACCTCGACCGGCTGGATTTCGCCGGCACCACCAGGTGGCTACGGGAGGTCGACGCGACGGTCCTGCATCTCACGCCGCCCTACGCCAACGAGTTGGCGGCGGCGATGCCGCCCGGCGGGCTGCCGGAGATGCGGTTGGTCGGCATCAACGGCGACGTACTGCGCAGGAGCACCGCGACCGCATGGGCGGCCGCCGCGCCGAACACCACGTTGATAAACATCTACGGGGCGACCGAGACGCCGCAGGTGATCTCGGCGCTCTCCCTGCGGGATCCGAGTTCTCCCGACGGCATCCGGCCGTTCTCGTCGAAGGCGCCGATCGGGCCCGGCATCGACGGAGTGCAGGTACTCTCCGTCAATCCGGCGGGCGAGCTGTGCGCCGAAGGCGAGATCGGCGAGTTGGTGGTGCGTACGCCGTATCTGGCGAGCTACCTCAACGGGATCGCGGGCGGGTTCACCACCAGTCCCTGGACGGGAGATCCCGAGGACCGGGTATACCACACGGGTGACCGGGTCCGGTACCTCGGTGACGGGTGCGCGGAGTTCGTCGGACGCACCGACCACCAGATTAAGTTGCGCGGCCACCGGATCGAACCGGGTGACGTCGAAGCCGTTCTCATCGCACATGAGCACGTCGGTCAGGCTCTGGTGATGGTCAGAGAGGACCGGGCCGGCGACAGGCGCCTGGTCGCCTACGTGACGCCCGCGCCGGGCGGCGTCGCGCCGTCGATCCCCGATCTGCGGGCACGGGCCAGGGCCGGGCTGCCCAAGCCGATGGTGCCGTCGGCGTTCGTCGTGCTGCCCGGACTCCCGCTCACGGTCAACGGCAAGGTCAACCGGGCCGCGCTGCCGGAGCCGAGTCGTGAGCAGCAACTCGGCAACCGGTCGCGACAACCCTCCAGTGCGGTCGAGCGGACGCTGGCCGGGCTCTGGGAGGACGTGCTCGCGGTCGAGGGCATCGGCGTCGAGGACGACTTCTTCGAGCTCGGCGGCCACTCGTTGCTGCTGACGCGGCTGCTCGCGCGGTTGAGCGAGACGTTCGGCGTGAAGCTCAGTCTGGTCGACGTGTTCAGGACCCCGACGATCGCGGGGTTCGCGGCTCTCATCGGGGAGGGCGAGCGCGACGTCGTCGAGGCGGACCCGCTACCGGTGCCCACCGCGGGCGACGGCATCCACGCGCTGTCGATGGTGCAGCGGCGGCTGTGGTTCGTCGACCAGGTTCAGCCGGGTGACGTGTCCTACAACATGGCCACCGTCCTGCGCCTGCGCGGGGCGCTCGACGTCGCCGCCTTCCAGGCGGCCCTGGACGCCGTCGTGGCACGCCACGGCGCGTTGCGGACCCGGTTCACGATGGCCGGCGGTGAGCCCGTGCAGGAGGTCCTCCCCGATGTGCGGGTTCCCGTCGAGGTGGTGGACCTGCGCGGCCGGGCCGACGCGGGCGAGGTCGGGCGTGCGTACGCCGCCGGGGAGACGCGGCGGCCGTTCGACCTGTCCGTGGCGCCGCTCATGCGGTGCGTCGTCGTGCGACTCGGCGACGCCGAGCAGCTCGTCACGTTCACCGTGCACCACATCGTGTTCGACGGCTGGTCGGCGAGTGTGTTCTTCGGGGATCTGTCGCGCGCGATGGCCGGAGCTCTCGACGGTGCGGTCCCGCAGCTCGCGGACCTGGTCGAGTGGGAGCGGGCGTCGCTCGACGAGAGCGAGCAGGATCGGCTCGCGCAGTGGTGGAAGGAGCAGGTCGCTGGTGCTCCGACGGTCCTGGACCTTCCGACCGACCGGGTACGGCCCGCCGTGCAGGCGCACCGCGGTGCGCGGCGCCGGTTCACCGTCCCGGGCGAGGTAGTCGCGAGCCTGCAGGAGCTGGCCCGGGCGCGGGGCGCGACCCTGTTCATGACCCTGCTGTCGGCATTCGGCGTCGTGGTTGCCCGGCACGCGGGCCAGGACGAGGTGCTGGTGGGTACGCCGGTGGCGTTCCGGCCTCGCTCGCACTTTGAGCGCTCCATCGGGTGTTTCCTCAACACCGTGCTGATGCGGGTCGACACCGGTGGTCGGCCCTCGTTCGCCGACCTGCTCACCCGGGTCCGGGACATGACCCTCGTCTCGTTCGACCATCAGCAGGTGCCGTTCGAACGGCTTGTCGGCGAGCTCGCGCCGAACCACGAGCTCAGCCGCAACCCGCTCTACCAGGTGCTGTTCGCCCTACAGAACGTTCCCGACGCGCCGCTGGACCTGCCGGGCCTGGAGGTCGAGACGCTGGAGAGCACCGAGGCGCATGCCCAGTGCGACATCAGCCTGCGCTTCAGCCAGGGCGCCGGCGGTCTGGTCGGCATGCTCGACTACGACGTGGACCTGTTCGACGAGGCCACGGTGGACCGCCTGATCGGTCACCTGCAGAACGTGCTGACGCGGGTGGCGCGCGACGCATCCGTCCCGATCCACCGGGTCGACCTTCTCGGGGCGGGAGAGCGTGAGCTGGTGCGCGCCTGGAACGACACGTCCCGGGACTATCCGCCGGACGACACCCTCGCCTCCGTGATCGCCGGCCAGGTCCGCCGCACGCCCGACGCGCGCGCGGTCCGGTTCGGCGACGAGGAACTGTCCTACGCCGAACTGGATCGGCGGGCGAACTGGCTGGCGCTGCGCCTGCGCGAGCTAGGTGTCGGACCGGACGTCGTGGTGGGTGTCCACATGTACCGCTCGACCGAGCTGGTGGTGGCGGCACTGGCCGTGCTCAGGGCTGGTGGCGCCTACCTCCCGCTCGAGCCCGACCATCCGGTGGAGCGGCTGCTGACCATGGTGCGGTCGAGTGACTGCCCGGTGGTGCTGACGCAGCAGGACCTGACGGGTACGTTCCCGAACGAACTGGTGGTCGGGCGGGACGGCGCGGAGGAAGGCCCGGAGCTCTCGGCGGCTCCCGACAACATCGCCTACGCCATCTACACCTCCGGCTCGACGGGAGTGCCCAAGGGGGTGCAGATTCCCCACCGCGGCATCGTCAACCGACTGCGCTGGATGCAGGACGCCTACCGGCTCACGACCGAGGATCGCGTCCTGCAGAAGACGCCGATCAGCTTCGACGTCTCGATCTGGGAGCTGTTCTGGCCGTTGATGAACGGCGCCTGCCTGGTGCTCGCCGAGCCGCGGCGGCACCGGGACCCGGACTACCTCGCCCAGCTAATGGCGTCGGCGCGAGTAACCGTCTGCCACTTCGTACCCGTCATGCTCCGGGCGTTCCTCGACGGCACGGACGCGACGAAGCTGACGGACCTGAGGTTGATCGTGTGCAGTGGTGAGGAACTCCCGGCCGACCTGGCCCAGCAGTGCCTTCGCACCCTGCGTGTCCGGCTCGAGAACCTCTACGGCCCGACCGAGGCGTCAGTCGATGTGACGTCGTGGACCTGCGAGCCCGGCTCTGCCGAGGCTCGGGTCCCGATCGGCAGGCCGATCGCCAACACCCAGACCTACGTGCTGGACACCGCGCTCGAGCCGGTGCCCGTCGGCGTGGTCGGCGAACTCTACCTCGGTGGTGACGGATTGGCTCGCGGCTACCACGGTCAGGCCGCGCTCACCGCGGAACGGTTCGTCGCCTCGCCGTTCGGCCCGTCCGGCGCGCGGCTGTACCGGACCGGCGACCGGGCCCGGTGGCTGCCCGACGGCAGGCTGGAGTTCCTCGGCAGGCTCGACCACCAGGTCAAGATCCGGGGGTTCCGGATCGAGCTGGGCGAAGTCGAACAGGTACTGGCCCGCCATGAGGCGGTCGGGCAGGTGCTCGTCGTCGTGCGCGAGGACCGGCCCGGTGATCGCAGGCTGGTCGCGTACCTGACGGCGCGGCCGGGCGCACCCGCCCCGTCGGTGCCGGAATTGCGGTCCCTGGCAGCCGCCACGCTGCCCGCCTTCATGGTGCCGGCGGCGTTCGTCGTGCTGCCGGAGTTCCCGCTGACCGGCAGCGGAAAGGTCGACCAGACCGCACTGCCCGTGCCGGCCGGAGAGGCGGCCGGGCCGTCGCGTGCGCCCGCCACCGAGCAGGAACGCACACTGGCCGCGATCTGGCGGGAGACCCTCGGCATCGACAGTGTCGGCGCCGACGACGACTTCTTCGAACTCGGCGGTGACTCCATGCACGCGATCACGCTGGTGGGGCGGGCCAGGGAACACGGGTTCGACATCACGATCGAGGAACTGTTCCGCAATCCCACGATCGCGGCGCAGGCGCGAAACCACCGCGCTCAACGTGACGACGCTTCCAGCCAGAACGTCTCGGAGTTCTTCCTGCTGTCAGCAGCGGACCGAGCACGCCTGGCTGAGGCCTGATCGGCAGAGGGGTCGAATCCATGGCGCTCGACGATGCGTATCCACTGACGCGGCTGCAAGCGGGCATGCTGTACCACAGCCACCTCGATGCGACCGGGTCCACGTATCACGACCTGCTGAGCCTGAAGATCGGCGGGCCGTTCGACCCGGACCGGCTGCGGCGGGTACTCGAGGTGATGGTGGCGGGTCACGAGATGCTGCGCAGCAGCGTCGACCTGACCAAGTTCAGCGAACCCATGCAGCTCGTGCACGACACCGCCGAGGTCGCCCTCACCGTCCAGGATCTGACCGGTCTCGACGGAGGCGGCCAGGCCACCGCGATCGGCGAGTGGCGCGCGGAGGAGAAGACCAGACCGTTCGACCTGGCGAGTCCACCGCTGCTGCGGCTGCACGCGCAACTGCTGTCCAACGACGCATTCTGGCTCAACCTGAGCTTCCACCACGCGATCCTCGACGGCTGGAGCCTGTCTCTGCTGACGTCCTGGCTGCTGCGTGAGTACGACCGGACGGTGTCGGGCGAAGCCCCCGAACCGGTGCGGTTGGCCACCTGTTTTCGGGACTTCGTGCTGCTCGAACGCAAGGCGCTGGCCGACAGCCGCTCGAAGGAGTACTGGCGCACGCTGCTCGACGGAGCGGAGGTGCTCACCCTGCCGCGCTGGCAGACGGGTCCGGCCGGTACGGCTGACGCGTCGGTCCAGGTGCACCGCGTCCAGTTCGGGGCGGACCTGAGCGGCAGGATCCGCGCGTTCGCGGCGAAGGCGCGGGTCCCCGCGAAGGCGGTGCTGTTCGCGGCGCATGCCGGTGTCATGGCCAGGCTGTCGGGCCAGCCGCGCGTGGTGACCGGCCGAGTCGCCAACGGCCGCCCGGAAACGGCCGACGGCGAGCAGATGATCGGCCTGTTCCTCAACACCGTCCCGATGGTGCTGGACACCCGGCGAGCGAGCTGGCGGGGCCTGGTGCGTCAGGCACACGAGGCGGAGATCGACGCCTTGGCGCATCGGCGGTACCCACTCAGTCAGATCCAGAAAGACCTCGACGCGGACACCCTCTTCGAGACCATGGTCGACTACCGCGCGATGCGCAGCTACGGCGAGCTCTCGCTGCGGCATCTCCGCATCGAGGAGACGACCTTCTTCGAGCAGACCAACTTCCCGTTCACCGCGAACTTCGGCGCGGACCCGCAGACCGGCCAGATCGGCCTGGGCATCAGCTACGACCCCGCGGAGTTCTCCGCCGAGCAGATCGAGACCACGGCGGGGTACTACACCGCTGCGCTGACGGCCATTCTCGATACGCCGGACCTGCCCGTGGCCCGCACCGTGCTGATGAGTGAGTCGGAGACGACACGGCACCTCAGGGAGTGGAACGACACTGCCGCTGCCTATCCGCTCGATCGGCCGCTGCCGCTGCTGCTGGCCGAGGTGGCGCGGCGCAACCCGGACCGGATCGCGGTCCACGTCGGCGACCGGCAGCTCACCTACGCGCAACTGCACCAGCGGGCGTGCCAGCTCGGCCGGCGGTTGCGGGAGTTGGGCGTCGGGCCGGGCACGGTCGTCGGTGTCCAGATGCGGCGATCGCCCGAGCTGGTGGTCGCGCTGCTGGCGGTCCTCACCGCGGGCGGTGCCTACCTGCCGCTCGACCCGGGATATCCGGCCGACCGGCTGGCGTCGATGCTCGCCGACTCGAACGCGCTGGTCGTGCTCACCGACCCGGAGTCGGCGCCGCCCGTCTCGGCGGCCACGGTGCTGACAGTCGAGGCGGAGAGCTTCGCCGAAGGGCCAGCCGACGGTCTCGACCCGGGCACCACCGCGGACGACCTCGCCTACGTCATCTACACGTCCGGCTCCACCGGCCGGCCCAAGGGGGTGCAGATTTCGCACCGCGCGCTGGTCAACCTGCTGTGGTCCATGTCGGGCAAGGTGGGTCTCACCCCGGACGACCGGTGGCTGGCGGTCACCTCGCTCTCCTTCGACATCGCGGGGCTGGAGGTGTTCGCGCCCCTGCTGGCGGGTGCCAAGCTGATCCTGCTCCCGGACGACACCGTGCACGGACCAGAGACGGTGGAGCTGCTGCGCACCGCCACCATCGCGCAGGCAACCCCGTCGGGCTGGCGCATGCTGATCGACGCCGGCCTCGGTACGGAACCGGGTGTCCGGGCGATCTGCGGCGGCGAGGCGTTGCCCGACGATCTCGCGGAGCAGTTGGCCGTGCGGATGGGTGCCGTCTGGAACGCCTACGGGCCGACAGAGACCACGATCTGGTCATGCCTGCAGCCGGTTTCCGCCGGCGAGCCGGTGAGCATCGGCAAGCCGCTGGACAACACACAGGTGTACGTTCTCGACGAGAATCTGCGACCGGTGCCGATCGGGGTGCCCGGCGAGTTGTACATCGGCGGGGACGGCGTGGCCCGGGGCTACTGGAACCAGCCGGGCCTCACTGCGAGCCGGTTCGTGGCCGACCCGTTCGGGCGGCCAGGGGCGCGCCTCTACCGCACCGGAGACACGGTTCGCTGGCGACCGGACGCCACGCTGGACTTCATCGGGCGGTCGGACCACCAGATCAAGATCCGCGGGTTCCGGATCGAACTCGGTGAGGTCGAGTCAGTGCTGGCCGCGCACCCGTCGGTCAAGCAGGTCGTGGTCGTTCCCCGGTCGGACGGCCGGGGCGCGCACCAACTGGTTGCCTACCTGGTCGCCGCGACGTCGTCTCCCGCCACCCCCGCAGAGCTGAACAGTCATGTCGCGACCAAGCTCCCCGCATACATGGCGCCCTCGGCGTTCGCCTGGCTCGACGCGTTCCCGTTGACACCGAACGGAAAGATCGATCGGCGGGCGCTGCCGGACATCGATCGCGGCGACACCGCGGTGGCCGACATCGTCGGACCCGAGACCGACACCGAGCGGCTGATCGCCCGACTGTGGGCCGACGAACTGGGGCTGGACCGGGTCGGGACGACGGACACGCTGCGGCAGTTGGGCGGCAACTCGATCACCGCACTGCGGATCGTGCTGCGGATCAAGGAGGCCACCGGCCACCGGGTGCCGCTCGCCAGACTCCTGACCGACGGGACGGTGGGCGTGCTCGCGGGGATGATCGACAGCGGCCGCCAGCAGCGCGACTCGATCCTCGTGCCCCTGCGGGAGGGTTCCGGCACGCCGTTGTTCCTCGTCCATCCCTTGGGCGGGACGGTGTTCTGCTACGGGGAGTTGCTCGAGGCACTGCCCGCCGAGCAGCCGGTGTTCGGGATCCAGGCGTTCGATGTCGCCGGGGTCGACGGCCCGAGGCCGGACACCATCGAGGCGATCGCTGAGCACTACCTGCGGGCGGTCCAGACCGTGCAGGCGCAGGGGCCCTACCACCTCGGCGGCTGGTGTATGGGCGGTGCGGTGGCGTACGAGATGGCCCGGCAGCTGGAACAGCAGGGCCAAACGGTGTCGACCCTAGCGCTGATCGACTCGAGCTTCGCCGACCCGGTCCCGCCGGAGTGGGTCGACGACGAAGCGGCGGCGATCAGTGGTGCGTTCGCGGACACGCTGCCGGTCACTGTGGAGGAGCTCCGGCAGGTCCCGGCGGAGCGGCGCATGCAGCACGCCCTGTCGATCGCCGAGGGCCACACCGCCCGGCCGGATGTGAGCAACGTAGACGACCTGCGCAGGCTGGTGGCGTTGTACCGGCGACACGCCGTAGCGCTGCTTCGCTACCGGGACAACACGCACGATCCCTACGGCGGCGACACGATTGTCATCCGCGGCGAGTGGGCCGACCATCCGGCCCCGGACCTCGGATGGGGGCCCGGTGTCACCGAAGGGAGGCTCATTGTGATCGAGTCACCCGGTGACCACCGGAGCCTGCTCGCAGAACCGCATGTCGGTGCCCTGGCGCATCGCATCGTGCTTGCGATGCGCGACGGCGTGAGCGCGCTGCACCCGTTTGTTCCCGAAGAGAGGCAGCACGGATGACCGACTCGATCAACATGCCGGACTGGGCGTACGGAGTACGCCGCCTTGTCGTTTTCAGCGGTGCCGGTATCTCCACCGACTCGGGCATCCCGGACTTCCGTGGGCCGAACGGTGCGTGGATCAAGGACCCCGAAGCCCGCCACCGGAACACCTACCAGGCGTTCATGGTGGATCCCGATCTTCGCGCCGCCTACTGGAGGTCGCGGTACGAGAGCGAAGCATGGACGGCCGTACCGAACGTGGGCCATCACGCGGTGGCAAGCCTGCTGGACTCGGGCATCGACACGACAGTGATCACGCAGAACACCGACGGCCTGCACCAGCGCGGCGGCATGCCGGAGGACCGCGTGATCGAGCTGCACGGCACGATGCTCGTCACCGAGTGCGTCGGGTGCGGGCACCGGCTACCGACGACGGAGGTACTGGCCCGGATCGAGGCGGGCGAGGCCGTCCCACCGTGCGCCCTGTGTGGAGGAATCCTCAAGACCGCGAGCACGATGTTCGGGCAGACCATGTCACCCGAGGTGTTCTCCCGCGCCACCGAGGCCGTCACGGGTTGCGACCTGATTCTGGCGGTCGGCACGTCGCTGGTCATCGAGCCTGCCGCGTCGCTCTGTGCGACCGCCGTGCAGGCGGGCGCGAACCTGGTGATCGTCAACCTGGGAGATACGCCGTACGACAGCATCGCCACCGAGATCATCAGGGAACCGCTCGGAGAGGCGCTGCCGCGCATCGTCGAGGATCTGCGGAGGGGTGGTTCCGGCACGCGGCCGGTCGACGGCGACGACACCGAGGCCGAGCCGGCGGGCGAGACGCGCGTGCGCCCGAGCCTGTTGTTGCGGGCACAAGAACGCACGGCACGTCTGCATGCGCGAACCGCCGAACTGGAGCGTCTCTCCGCGTGGTGCTCGGGCCCGGGCGCACGTGCCCATCTCGTGTGGGGTCCGGCCGGGATCGGCAAGACCCGCTTGGCGCTCGAGTTGGCCGATCGGGTGAAGGGCGGGTGGGAGGTCCAGTTCCTCGCCCCCGGCGCCGAGCTTCCGGAGAGTGCCCAGCCGTCGCTCGTGATCATCGACGACGCCGAGACACGCGTCGAGCAGGTTTTCCGCGCCGTGAGTGAGGCGAGTGAGCGCTCGGCCGTCCGCCTGCTACTGCTCGCCCGCACACCGGACGGGTGGTGGGACGAACTGCGGTCGGAGAGCGCCACTGATGAGGAGCTCGCGCCCCCGGTGCCGGCGCCGTCCGGCCAGGCGGACGCGGTGCGGGAAGCCACGGCCGACTACGCGGCCGCACTCAGCGCCGTGGGGATCACCGCGTCCCTTCCCGACGAGGTGTCCCGCGTGGCAACTGCCGAGGTCGCACCGCTGCCGGGTGAGCAGCAGACGACGGTGCTCGCCGGGCTGCTGGGGCTGAGCGGACGGACCGTCGACGAGCTCGTCCGGCAGGAGTTGGGCTACCTGCACCGTTCCGCACGTGAACATGGACTGTCGCTGTCCACCGATGCGGTGCGGGCGGCCGCCGTCACCGCCCTGCTGTGCGGCGCTGCGGACGAGCAGGCTGCTCTGGCCGTACTCGGGCACGTCGCCGCGCTGTCCGACGAGGGCGTCCGGCTGCGCGCTGCCCGATGGCTGTGTGAGGTCTACCCGCCGAACTCCTCGTCCTACTGGGCCGAATCGCTGCCCGAGCCGCTGAACGAAGAGCTGATCGCCACCGGGGTGTCCCCGGTGTTCCTCGTCGGGATGTTCACCGAGACCACACCGGATCAGGAACGGCGTGCGCTGGTCGTCCTCGCTCGCGCCGCGTCGACCCGTCCGGCGTTGCAGAAACGCCTGACCGAACTGCTGTCCGTGCTGCCGGGCGTCTCGCCGGCCGCAGTCGACGCGGCCCTGCGCGGCGGACATCCCGCACCGCTGGCCGACGCGCTGGTCTCGCTGGCCCGCAACGCCGCGTTGCCTGCCGACCTGCTCGAGGCGGTACCCCCGGGCACCACAGCGCTCGGCGAGTTCCCGGTCCTACTCGCGGCGAGCCTTGTCGAGGCCTACGAGCACCGCGCCAGGTCGTATCCGGACACCGCGCTGCCCTGGCTGACGGGCATGCAGGCCGAGTACGCCGAGCGCCTGCTCGACCTGGGCAGAATCAAGGAGGGACTCGTGATCGCGCAGTCGGCGGTGGAGAACGCCGAGCGGTTGGTGGATCGGCCGGACCACCGCGCCCGTGCCGCTGCCGCACTGCACCGCGGCCAGCAATTGGCCACCGAATCGGACGAGATCAACGGAGATCCGTCGCGGGGAAGGGACAAGGCATGAGCGAGCAGATCGAGGGCCGCCTCGGCCTGGCCTTACAGGCAATCGCCGCCGAGCTTGAGGCCGTCCAGTCATGGAGCCGGATCTCCCGCTCCATGGGGCAGAAGCGGATCGTGTCGGTGTTCGGTTCCGCGCGCACCCAGCGTGGCCAGCCCTCGTACGAGATGGCTCGGTCGCTCGGAGCGGCACTCGCCGAGCGGGGCTGGGCGGCCGTGACCGGGGGTGGGCCGGGCATCATGCAGGCGGTCCGCGACGGCAACGGCGATGCCCTGTCACGCGCGGTCCGCATCGAGATCGCGGGTGAGGAGCCCGACAGCGTACTCGATCCTTCACGGTCGATCACGGTCAGCACGTTCGCGATACGCAAGCTGCTCTTGACCCACGACATCGACGCACTGTTCGTCTTCCCCGGTGGGGTGGGGACGTTCGACGAGCTGTTCGAGGTCCTCGTGCACCAGGACACGGACCGACTCGGCTGGTTCCCGGTGATCCTCATGCAGCCGGAAGGGGTTCGGCTGTGGGACGCCTGGATGCGATTCATGGACGAGCATCTCGTGCGACCGGGCCTGGTCAACGCTTCGGTCATGTCCCACATCGCGATCGCGGACAGCGTCGAGGCCGCGTTTGCGATCGCCGACGCGGCCTCACCGCAGAAGGTTGGAACGACGGATGCGGCGACAACCTCCACTGAAGGTGCGGCCGGGCACACCGACGCCAGAGAGGCGTTGAAGATATGACCGGGCCGCTCGGGTCTCGAGAAGGCAGGTCGCTCGACGGGTGGGATTCGCTCTCCTCATTGCGGAACGGGTCCATCTGCCGGACGGGACCGTCTCTCTGGACGGGATTCCGGTGGGTGCGCTCTCGGTCGACGTACTGCCGGGACTGAGCACGGTGGTGGGGCAGAAGCGGGGGACAGCACCTCGCTTCCCACATCAACCTCATCGGCCAATCGGATTGGAAAGGCATGGAGGAGCCGTACGAGACGAGTTCATCAACATGGAACGGCCGCCGACCAGTTCACTCGTCCAGGTAGCAGGCCTGTTTCGACCGGATCTGCTGATCGAGATCGAGGCAGTCGCGGCAATCGCCGAGTACTAAAGCCAGTTGCGGCACGACCGATTCTCCCCGCTGCGGACAGGTCGCGGGCGCTGCCCCGCACCCCGACCCTCCCTCAGAGACCACGCCAGGAGTCTCCTCGGTCGGGCACCCAACGGCTACCCGAGAACGCCGGCCAGGTCCAGGCCAAGCCGCTGCGGCGGTCGCCTCTGGCGAGCCCGGACCTGGCCGAGAACCTCGGGCAGGGGCAAGCCTGCCCGACCGAGGAGAACTCCACCACGCCGGATGATCCCGCCCGACAACGTGCACGAGGTCGAGCTGGGCGCTGGCCAGGAACATTCACTGAGCGGACCTGGGCCATCCCCGGGCCACAAGCCGGTGGCACCAGGGGGGGCAAACCAGGCCGCCGGGGACCATGCCGACAAGGGGACATGGCGTGCCCCGCATCAATCTTGTGCGATTCCCAAGCTGACGGTCGGCCGGTGCCCGCGTGCCCCTCGCGTGCTCGATGTGACGGACGCCGAGGGTCAGAGGGGTCAAGCTTGGACTGTCGCCCGCAGCGCCGGAGAGCGGGCCACGGTGGGTGACCGGTGCGCGCCGAGGCGCAGCGTCGCCTCTTCCTAAACCGCGTGTCTCGAATCCTGCCGGGGGCACCTCGAAGATCAGCGAAAGAGCTGCCTGAGCTGGCAATACGCACAGCGCTCGATTGGTCGGCTTATGCAGCCATAGGCCAATAGAAGCGGCCCGCTCCGTCGAGATGGCCACTGACGCTACGAAGGTTCGCGTCGAGGTGGCCTCCGGCCCGTCAGCGGTCGAGGACCGTCAGGTCGAGCTTGCCCAGTCGCTCTGAATGGACAGCACGTCGATGGCGACGATCTTCCCGTCCGCGACCGTGAAACCCATGACCGAGAGCGGTCGTCCCTGGGCGACGACCACGACTCCGGCGGCGCCGTTGACCAGCGCCGGTCGAGCGAACGGGGAGAGCCGCCCGAAGGTGAGCGCCTGGCCGGAGACGGTACGGGCGCCGTTGATGGCGACGGTGTGGCGGGCGCGGGCGGTCCCGCCGCCGGAGCGCAGCACCACGTCGGGGTGGAGGACGGCCACCAGGGCGTCGAGTCGCGGCGAAGAAGGCGTCGACGACCTCCCGCTGGCGGGGGAGGTCGGGTCGGAAGCGGGGGCCTGTCCCTGCGCCCAGCGGCGGGCGCGGCTGGCGAGCTGCCGCGCCACCGGATCACGTTCCTCTCTCGCGGTCTCACCGTAGGAGACCCCGGCAACCCGCCGGGGTGACCGATGATCCACGGGGGTTGCGACGGCTCGTCGGCCGCGCCCACCTCGACGGGCTCACGCCGCGCTTCCGGCGATCCGGGTCCGAATCTCGACGACACCGCCGGGCCGGCCGGGCGGTCATCGCGCCCGAGGCCGGGGGTGCGTCTCGCGGTGGACCTGGGGCACGTCCTGCGTCCGTGACTGCCGCCACTAGAGGATTGACCTCAACCTCGGTTCAGGTTGTCGGATGGAGCCATGCGTGCGATTCAGCTTCACCAGTTCGGTCCCGCCGAGAATCTGGTCCTCGAGGAGGTACCCGACCTGACTCCCGGCCCCGGCCAGGTCCGGATCGCCGTGTCGGCCAGCGGGGTGCACCTGCTCGACACGACGCTGCGTCGGGGCGAGGCCGGCGGCCCGCTTCCGCTGCCCGACCTGCCCACCATCCCCGGGCGGGAGGTCGCCGGCGTGGTCGACGGCGTGGGCGCGGGCGTCGACGGGTCCTGGCTGGGCACGCGGGTGGTGGCGCACCTCGGCATGGTGCCCGGCGGGTACGCCGAGCAGGCGGTGACCGGCGTCGAGTCGCTCTACGTCGTACCGGGAGAGCTGAGCTGGGCGGAGGCGGTGGCCGCGGTGGGCACGGGGCGGACCGCCCTCGGCATCTTCGACCTGGAACCGCCGAGGGCGGACGACGTGGTCTTCGTGCCGTCGGCGGCCGGTGGCGTGGGTTGGCTGCTCGTCCAGGCCGCGCGGACGACCGGCGCCACGGTGGTGGCGGCGGCGCGGGGTGACGACCGGACGGCGCCGCTGCGCGACCTGGGCGTCGACCTGGTCGTCGACTACGGGCTGGCGGGCTGGGCCGACCAGGTGCGGGAGCAGGTCGGCGGGCTGAGCCTGGTGTACGACGGGGTCGGCGGGGCGGTGGGCCGGGCCGCCCTGGAGCTGATGGCGCCGGGCGGGCGGTTCATGATGTTCGGCTGGTCCGCGGGCGAGGCGACCCGGATCGGCACCGACGACGTGATCGGCCGGGGCCTGACTGTCGGATGGCTGGGGCACCGGATGCGGGCCCTGCCCGGTGGCATCCCGGCGCTGGCCGGCCGCTCGCTGGAACTGGCCGGCAAGGGCTGGTGGCGACCGCTGGTCACCACCTACCCGCTGGCCCACGCCGCGACCGCCCACGCCGACCTGGAGGGCCGCCGGGCGCTGGGGAAGGTGGTGCTGACCGCGGGGTGAGCGGCGGCAGGACGCCCGCGGCGGCATCGTGGTCGAAGCGCGCCGGGCCGGCCGCCCCGTCGCCGGGTCAGCCGGCGGCGGGCCGGCGGGCCAGCAGGTACGCCTGCGCGGTCCGCTCGACCCGGCCCGCGTACGCCTCGGGCTCCCGGACCAGCCGGGCCCGAACCTCCAGTCCGGCCGCGGTGAGCAGCGCGGCCACCCGGTCGGGCTGCCGGCGGTGGAAGGTGAGGTCGACCGGGTGCCCGAGCGCCTCCGTGAGGTGCAGTGGCTCGTCACCGACCTGGAACGCCAGCGCCAGGTGGCCGCCGGGCGCCAGTGCCCGGTGAAAGCCCGCGAAGGTCGCCGGAAGCAGCTCATCGGGGACGTGGATGACGGAGTACCAGGCGACGATGCCGCTGAGCCCACCGTCCGGCAGGTGCAGATCGGTCATCGAGCCTTCGCTGAAGCGGAGCTGCGGGTGCGACCGTCGCGCCTGTGCCAGCATCCCGGGCGACAGGTCGATGCCGAAGACGTCCAGCCCCAGCCCGTGCAGGTGGTGGGTGACCCGGCCGGGGCCGCAGCCGATATCCGCGACCGGCCCGCCGCCGGCGGCCCGCACCACCTCGGCGAAGGCGGCGAGAAACGCCCGATCCCAGGTGTTGCCGTCCAGCTCGTCCCGGAATTGCTCGGCGTACTCGGCCGCGAAGGCGTCGTAGGACGTGCGGGTGTCGTCAAGGAAGTCAACCTCGGTCATGCGAGGGGACGTTACCGAGCCTGCGGCCGGGCCACCGCCCCCACCGCTGGGGCGGACCGGGCGGGGCCCCGGCAGGCCAGCCGCCCCGCGCAGGCG
>NZ_POUB01000199.1 GCF_003236335.1 Micromonospora deserti | reverse complement strand
AACGCATATGGGCCGTACTCAAACAACACATCGCCAACACCGCACCAGCGACCATCGCCGACCGGATACGACAAGCCCACGCCTTCCTCCGCGCCCGAAGCAACCAGCAGAACCTCACCACCACCGCGCCACGGACCTCACCCTGGCTCCCCGACGGTTACGGACAGAACTTCCGGCCAGGCGCTTTAGCGCTGTCCATGTCCGCGTACGGGCTGGCCTACATTGGCGTGGGCCGTGGCGCAGTGGTTTCCGCTGGTGCTGGCGCTCGTCTTCGCCGCCCACTGCGCCGGCGGCACCAACTGGATCCTGTCCAACTTCGCGCTCCAGGGCGGGGTGCCCGACCGCCTGCGCGGGCGCGTCTTCGCCGCCGACCTGATGCTCGCCACGCTGACCATCTCGCTGAGCCAGCTGGTCGTGGCGGCACTGGTCGACCACGTCGACGAGCGCGTGCTGCTCGCCGGGTGCGGGGCCGTCACCCTGATCTACGCGGTCGGGTGGTCACTCGCCACCCGCGGCCTACGCCGGGGCACTGAAGTTGATCAGGGAGCTTCTCCCGCGAGTCGTCGGCTCGCCGCGGAAGAAACTCCCTGATCAATTGGTGGCCAGCGCCTCGGTCGGAGACAGCCGGGCGGCCCGCATCGCGGGGTAGAGGCCGGCGGCCGCGCCGACCAGCAGAGTCACCCCGATGCCGGCCGCCATCGCCACCGGCGGTACGACGGTCGGCCAGCCCTGCAACGCGGCGTACCCGCCGGTGACCGCGCTGCCCAGCACGGTCCCGCCGACGCCGCCGAGCGCGGACAGCAGCAGCGCCTCGGCGAGGAACTGGCCGCGGATCTGCCGGCGGGTCGCCCCGAGGGAGCGGCGCAAACCGATCTCGCCGCGCCGTTCCAGCACCGAGATCACCATCGTGTTGGCGACGCCGACGCCGCCGACGAGCAGCGCCACCGCGCCCAGCCCGAGGAGCATGCCGCGCAGGGCCGTGTCGGTGGCCTGCTTGGCGGCGAGCGCGTCGGACGGCCGGGAAACGCTCACCTCGTCGGGAGCGGCCGGGTTGGCGGTGCGCCCGAGCACGCTCCGCACGGCGGTGACCTGGCTCTCCACCACCCGCACGTAGACGGTCGTGGGATGCCCGTCGAAGCCCAGGTACGTCGTGGCCGACTTCCATCCCACGAGCGCGGCGGAGTCGATCTCCGGTGCGAGAGGTACGGGATTCAGTACCCCGACTACGGAATACCACTGGCCGCCGAGCCATACCCGTACGCCCAGGCCGGGCACGTCCAGCCGGCGCGCCGCGGTGGCACCCAACACCACGCCGGGGTACGTCGCCGTTGCCGCGTTCAGCCACGATCCGCTGTGGACGGTCGCGCGCACGGTCTGCAGCAGCCCCGGCTCGGCGGCCAGGACGGCCACGCTCCCGGTCTGCCCCGTCGGGATGTGGTCGTTGCGGTACACCGACGCGGCGAGCTGGGCGGTGGCGCTGACCGACTCCACCGGCGCCACCCGGCCGACCATCGCGACCGCCTCCTTCGGCAGCGCGGCGTCCGCCCCGCCAGCGGTCTCGCCGGGCGCGACCTTCAGCAGGTTGGTGCCGAGCCGGTCCAGGGTGCGCTCCAGCTCGGCGCGGCTGGATGTGGAGATGCCGACCACCGCCAGCATCGCCGCGATGCCGATCGCGATGCCCAGCGCGGAGAGGACCACCCGCAACGGCCGGGTACGCAGGCCGCCGGCGCCGAGCCGGACCAGGTCCGCGGGGCTCAACCTAGCCGGCTTGATCACGTACCACGCTCCCGTCGTGCATCTCGACCTGGCGGGGGAGCGAGGTGGCGATCTGCCGGTCGTGGGTGATGACGACGACGGTGGTGCCCGCCGCGTGCAGGTCCCGCAGCAGCGCCATCACGCCGGTTCCGGAGGCCGAGTCGAGGTTGCCGGTGGGCTCGTCGGCGAGCAGCAGGGCCGGTTCGCCGACCACCGCGCGGGCAATGGCGACGCGCTGGCGCTCACCCCCGGACATCTCATGTGGACGATGGTTGACCCGGTGTCCGAGGCCGACGCGCTCCAGCGCCTCCGTCGCCTTGCGCCGCCGCTGCCGGCGGGGCACGCCGGCGTACAGCAGGCCATCGGCGACGTTGTCGAGCGCCGGTACGCCGGACGCGAGATGGAATTGCTGGAACACGAACCCGATCCGGCGGGCGCGCAGCGTGGACACGTCCCGATCGGAGAGCTTGGACACGTCGTACCCGTCGATGTGGACGGTGCCCGACGAGGGGCGGTCGAGCGTGCCGGCGAGATGCAGCATCGTCGACTTGCCCGAGCCGGATGGCCCGACGATGCCGGCCAGCTCGCCGTACCCGATGGTCAGGTCGACGTCGCGCAGGGCGTGCACCCCGCCGGGATACGTCTTCGACACCCGGTTCAGCTCGATGACGCCGCTCACTCGGGGATTCCCACGGTCGTACCCACGTCGAGCCCGTCGCCGGTCACCTCGACGCGGCCGTCGGCGAAGAGGCCGACCTTCACCGGCACGATCCGGGGCGAGCCGCCGGACACCACCTCCAGGCCGTACCCGCCCTCGGCCAGCGCCAGCAGGGCGGCGACCGGCACGGTGAGCACGTCCTTGCGCTGGCGGACGGTGTACTTCACGGTCACCGGCCCGCGTTCGATGGTGCCGAGCGCCTTCTGGTCGGCGATGGACACGGTCACGTCGACCGTCGGTGCGGTGTCCTCAGACGACGTCGGTGCCGCCGCTTCGTCCGCCACGGCGGCCACCTTGCCGGCGACGGACTTGCCGTCCGGCAGCGTCACCGTCACCGCCGTCCCCTTCGCGGCCCAGGCGGCCTCGTTGGCGCCGACCGGCACGGTGACGAGCCGGGTGCTGCCGGTGTACGACACGACGTCGGCGGCCGCGCTCGCCCCGACCCGGACCAGCCGCTCCGCGATGCGTACCGGGCCGGGGGCGTAGACGACCTGGTCCTTGTCGACGGTGCCGGTCTCGGTCCGGCCCAGCTCCTTCTGCCAGCGCTTGACGGCGGCCGTCGTGGCGGTCGAGAACGAATCGTCCACAGTGAACCCGTCGTAGCCGAGCGCGGACAGGTTGCGCTCGAACTGAAGGACATCCGGGCCGGTGAGCTTTTCGGTCAGCGGCCGGTACATCGGGAGCGGGCCGTAGAGGAGCACGACCGGCAGCTCGTCGGCGCGCAGCAGCGGGCTGCCGCGTCGTACCGTCGCACCCGGCTCGGGTAGCCAGGTCACCGTGCCGGCCGCGGTCGAGGCGAGCGGGACGGCCTTGCCGTAGCTCAGTTCCCCGGCCAGCGAGGCGGACTCGACGAGCGTCTCCCGGGTGACCGCGACCGTGGTCGCCGGCCCGGTACGGTCGGCCGCCGGCTTCTCCGTACCGCGGCCGCCGAGGCCGAGCGTCGCGGCGCCGGCCACCGCGACGGCGGCGGCCCCGAGGACCGCCGCCACCACCTTGCCTCTCATCCCTGGAACTTGAAGTTGGGGTCGTACGTCCCCTTCGGCCCCCCATGCCGCAGCGGCTCGCAAATCTGCATGGCCCGCTGGGTGGCTGCCTCCTCCTGCGGGTTCGTCTCGGCGTTGCCCCAGGATTGCGGGAAATTGCCGTTGGCGTCGGGGTCGGGGTAGTCCGGCACGCCCTCTTCGCGCATGCACTTCGCCAACGCGTGGCGGTTGGCGATCTGCTCTGGCGTGGGCGGCTCCTCCTTCGGCCGCAGCTCGGCGGGAATCTCCATCCGGAACTGCTGGCACGCCTCCTGCGCCGGAATGAACCGGCTGTCGGCCTTGAACTTCCTGTTGTCGTCGCCGCTGAGGTTGAACTGGCCCCTGGCGTCCGGGTCCGGGTAATTGAAGCCCTGCTCGCGCATGCACTTCACCCACTTGCGCTGGCCCTCGACATACTCGGCGAGGGTGCCGCTGCCGCTGCTCGGTGAGGCGGATGCGGCCGGCCCGCCGGTGGCCGCCGTAGCGACCGTCGGCTCGTCGCCGCCACCGCAGCCGGCCAGCATCAAGGACAGCGTGAACCCCGCCGCCACTATGGCGGCGCCCTTGCGGATCATTGGTTACCTTCCTGGAACGGGAACGGCCGACCAGTGCCGGCCGTCGATGGAGCCGTAGATGCTCTGTTCGGAGCCGTAGGTGAATGTGTAGAACCAGCCGTCCGCCGCGCGCCGTACGGGATAGACGGTCGCGGGCAGGCCGTCGAGCGCGATCGGTTGGTATCCAGAGCCGGTAAGCGCCCACCAGCGCACCTCGTCCAGACGCTCCCCGCGCACCATCTGGGCCAGCACGTGCGTGCCGTCCGCGGCGACGAACGAGTCGTTGCGGCTGTACTTGGTGTCCGTGGTGGCGACCAGTTCGGCTTTGCCGTCCGCCGGGACGCGGTAGATGGACCGGCTTCCGTCGTCGGAGTCGCCGACGACCACGTACGCCGTTTTCCCATCAGCGGTGGTGGTGATCCGCACCAAATCGCAGCCCTCGTCGCGTCCAGGCGGGTCCGCCAGCACCCGTATGGTCCAGTTGCGCCCGCCGTCGGTGCTCACCGAGGCGGCCGGCAGGCACGGCTTCCCCTCCGTCGTCCCGGCGACCCACAGGTGCCCTGCGGCGCTCTCCACCCGCTCGCTGAGCAGGAGGGAATCGGGCGGCGTGGCTAGCGGCGCAAACATCCTGGATTTTGGATCCACGACGTACAGCAGGCACCTTCCAGTGGTCTCTTCGATCGTCGTGCAGAGCACTGTCCCGCCGTCGGGCACTTCGGTGATGGGCCGGGACGCCTGCGTGGCCGCCGACCAGGTGCGCCCGCCGTCGACGCTGACCGCGATCGCCGCCTCCGGCTTGACCGCAACCAGCGTCTGCCGGTCGACGACGACGAGATCGATGATCTCCGTGGCGGTGCCGCGCTCCTGCCACGTCCGCCCGCCGTCGTC
The DNA here is from genome assembly GCF_003236335.1 of Micromonospora deserti. GTDB lineage: Bacteria > Actinomycetota > Actinomycetes > Mycobacteriales > Micromonosporaceae > Micromonospora > Micromonospora deserti. The sequence continues at coordinate 6,316 of NZ_POUB01000199.1, read as the reverse complement.
CGAGGCGACCAGGCGGACCAAGGCCTTGGCACATGGCCCACCGGGGCAATTCATATACGTCGCGTACAGGTGTGTGGCGTCGGCCGCGCCCACCCACTGCGCTGGCCCGCTCACGTCCGGCGCCGAATCCGGGGAGCCGCCCGGGGCGGGTGGCTCCCCGCCCGGGCGGGTCACGATCACACCACCCAGGCCCACGGCGACCACCAGGGCCACCGCGGCCAGCGCGCCCTTCACCAACCCATTTCGGGTACGCCGGCGGCGGCCGGCCGAATACACGTCGTCGGCGACGAGGTGGCTCGGCGGCGCCGGCCCCTCGGCCACCTCGTCGAACATCTCCCGCAGCCCGGTCATGCTGTCCCCTCCCGCACGCCCACCAGTTCGGCCGGCGGCTCGATCGCGTCGCCCAGGACGCGGCGAAGCGCGGCCAGCCCGCGGGCGGTCTGGCTCTTCACGGTCCCCTCGGAGCAGCCCAGGACGGCGGCCGTCTCCGCCACGTCGAGCCCTTGGTAGAACCTGCACACCAGGGTCACCCGCTGGCGCGGCGGCACCTGGCCCAGCGCCCGCTCGAAGAGCAGCCGGCGCGCCACCGACTCGGCCGCGTCGTCCACGCCGGCCAACTCCGGCAGTTCGGCGACCGTGCGCTCCCGGCGCCGCCAGACTCGACGGGTCTCGGCCAGGTACGCCCGCACCAGGCAGGTGCGCACGAACGCGTCGAGGGCCTGTGGATCCCGGATCCGCCGCCACGCGGTGGCAAGCCGGATGAAGGCGGCCTGGGTCAGGTCATCCGCCCAGTGCCAGTCGCCGCAGATCAGGTACGCCGTCCGCCGTACCTTCTCCCGGCGGGCGGCGAAGTACTCGGTGAACTGCCGCCGATCCTCGTCCTCGTCGCTGCGCATCCCGCTCCCTTCACTCCCAGGTGCGCATGGCGGGTGCGCAGGGTTGCACGGATCGCGAGAACTTTTTGGATCGACGGGCCGGCGCGGGCGCCCCGACCCAGCCCGACCTCACCCTCACCCTCACCCTCACCCGACCTGACCTCAAAAGGGCAGCCCTTTTGGGAGGGCACCGTGAACAGGGCTCCCGTATACCTGCCCACACGTGTATACGGGAGCCGTTTTGGGTCCGTTTTCCCAAAAAGGCTGCCCCTTTTGGGAAAACGCCGGGGCGGGTGGGGCGGTGCCCAGCGGAACGTACCTGGTCAGGGCGGCACTAGCATGGGCCCGATGGGCTTGACCTTCGTCCCCGGGGCGGTGCGCGTACGCGTGCCCGCGACCAGTGCCAACCTGGACCCCGGCATTGACGCGCTCGGCCTGGCCCTGGCGCTGTACGACGATGCTACGGCCTCGATCGCCCCGGATGGTTGCCGCGTCGAGGTGACCGGGGAGGGCGCCGGCGAGCTGCCCACCGACGCCTCCCACCTGGTGGTACGGGCGATGCTGGCGGGGTTCGACGAGATGGGTGGGCGACCGTCGGGGTTGGCCGTCGAGTGCGTCAACCGGATCCCGCAGGCGCTGCTGCAGGCATTCTTCACCGACTGGCTGATGACCCAATACGGCGCCAGCCCACACACCAACGCCTCCTACCGCGACACGCTACGACTGCTGCTCACCCACATGCACCAGCGCACCGGCACGCTGCCCGCTCACCTCGACCTGGCCGATCTGGACGCCGCGGATTCCTGCACGACCTGGAAACGGTGCGCGGCAACAGCATCGCCACCCGCAACACCCGACTCGCCGCGATCCACTCGCTGTCCGCTACGCCAGCCTGCACCGCACCCGAACACGCCGACCTGATCAGCCGGGTCCTGGCCATCCAACCAAACGCGCCACCACCACGATCGTGACCTTCCTCAACCCCGCCGAACTCGACGCGCTGCTGGCCGCACCCGACCAGACCACCTGGCACGGCCGCCGCGACCACGCCCTACTCGTCCTGACCGCGCAGACCGGCCTGCGCGTCGCGGAACTGACCGCGCTCACCACCAGGGACGTCTACCTGGGCGTCGGTGCGCACGTCTCCTGCCGCGGCAAAGGCCGCAAGGACCGCTGCACCCCGCTGACCGCACACACCGTCGCCGTCCTCACCAGCTGGCCCACCACACGCCGCCCGGCCGCCGCCGATCCGCTGTTCGCCACCCGCCGCGGCACTGCAATGTCCCACGACGCGGTCGCCCGCCTCGTCGCCAAACACGCCACCGCCCTCGGTCAAGAGATGAACCCGGGAAAGCCGCTGCATACCCGTCGTCGGCACGCTGCCGCCGCCGATCAACACACGCAACCGCGCCACGCCGGGCAACCCCTCATCGGCATCCAAAACGCCGGCCTACCCCCGACACGTCGGCATCCTCAGAGACGCCGAACAACCGTCGAGATCCAGTACACCTGCGTGGCCTACAACGGCGCCCAGGGGTGGGGCTACGAGCTGTACTACTACGGCAGGCTTCAGGGTCCGCCGCTGAACCGGGACGCGGTCGCGAACGACGCGACCCGTGGCACGAGCCAGGCGGTGGCGCAGGCCGCGCTGCCGGGGCTCCGGAGCGCCCTGCCGTAGCCAGTTTGGCCCAGGGCCGTGCAACGCGAGCCGGGGGCATCGGGCACTCATAGGTGACAGCTCGTTTCGACGACTTGCATCGGAGTGTCCATGCCCCTCTCGCGTACGTTCCGACGAGCCGCCGCCAGGCTGGCGGCCACCGGAGTGCTGGCGGCGACCGTGTTGCTGGTCGGCCCGGCACCCCCGTCCCCGCTCTCGGCGGCCGGGCGCGCGGTTTCCCCGGTGGCCGGAAAGACCGTCACGCTGGTGACCGGCGACCGGGTCGTGCTCGGCCCGTCCGGCCGGACCGTCCACATTGAACCGGGGCCGAACCGGGCCGGAGTCACGTTCACGACCCGGGAGTTCGACGGCCGCCTGGAGGTGCTGCCCAGCGACGCGAGCGCGCTGCTCGGCGCGGGCCGGCTGGACCGGCGCCTGTTCGACGTGACCGGCCTGGTCGAGATGGGGTACAACGACCAGCGCGACCTGTCGCTGATCGTCACCCACGGCGGCGGCAAGGCCGCGACCACGACCGCCCGGAGCAGGGCCGCCTCCGCCGGCACGGTGACCCGGGAGCTGCCGGTCATCGACGGGCTCGCCGTCCGCGTACCCAAGGAAAGTGCCACGCGGCTGTGGCGCGACCTCAGCGCGGGCCCGACCGCCAAGAGCCTGGCCGGCGGGGTCGAGAAGATCTGGCTCGACGCGAGGCGGCGTACCACATTGGACACCAGCGTGGGCCAGATCGGCGCGCCGACGGCCTGGGCCGGCGGGCACACCGGCGCCGGCGTGACGGTGGCCGTGGTCGACACCGGCGTCGACGACACCCACCCCGACCTGGCCGGCAAGGTGCGGGACCGGGTCAACCTGGTCGAGGGCGAGGACGACAAGGACAACTTCGGGCACGGCACGCACGTGGCGTCCACCATCGCCGGCAGCGGCGTGGCGTCAGAGGGCCGGTACCGGGGCGTCGCACCGGATGCCGCGCTGCTCGACGTGAAGGTGTGCGACGCCGGCGGCTGGTGCCCCGAGTCGTACACCCTGGCCGGCATGCAGTGGGCGGCCGAGCGGGGCGCCGACGTGGTGAACATGAGCCTCGGCTGGCCCGACGCGCCGGGCATGGACCTCCTCGAGGAGTCCGTCCAGGACCTGACCGCGCGGCACGGCACGCTGTTCGTGGTCGCGGCCGGCAACGAGTTCCGCGACCGTACGGTGTCCTCGCCGGCCAGCGCGCCCGCCGCGCTCGCCGTCGGCGCGGTCGACGACCAGAACGCGGTCGCCAACTTCTCCAGCCGCGGCCCGCGTCTCGGCGACTCCGGCCTCAAACCGGAGATCACCGCGCCGGGCGTCGACATCACGGCGGCGCGGGCGAACGAGGGCGGATACGTCACCATGCAGGGAACGTCGATGGCGACGCCGCACGTCACGGGCGCGGCGGCGATCCTCGCGGGCGTACACGCCGACTGGGGACCGGACCGGCTCAAGGCGGCGCTGATGAGCACGGCGACGCCCGGCCGGGCCGGGGTGTTCGCGCAGGGCGCCGGCCGGGTGGACGTCGCCGCGGCCAGCACCGCCCGGGTCACCGTCGACGAGGGCGGCGTCGGCTTCGGCCGCCAGCTCTGGCCGCACGCCGACGACCCGGTGCTCACCCGCACGGTCACCTATCGCAACCACGGTGACGCCCCGGTCTCGCTGGACCTGGCTGTCAACGCGGTCGACGGTTCCGGCGCGCCCCTGGACGCCGCCCTGTTCGCCGTCTCAACGGCCCGCCTGACCGTGCCGGCCGGCGGCACCGCCCAGGCCACCGTCACCGCCGACACCCGGACCGCCGTCCCCGACGGGTTCCTCGGCGGCTACCTGCGGGCGACCGCCGACGGCGTGACCGTGAGCACCCCGCTCGCGGTGGAAAAGGAGGTGGAGAGCTACGACATCGCGTTCACCGTCACCGACTTCGACGGTGCCGCGACCGCCAACCACGCGACCGGCGTGTACCGGGTGGACGGCGACGCCGCCACTTACTACAGCCACAGCGTGTTCGACGCCGGCGTCGGGCAGGACTCGTTCACCCTGCGGCTGCCCAAGGGCCGATGGGTGGTGCGCTCGTCGATCCTCGGCGCGGACGAGTCCACGTCGGCCGTGCTGATCCACCCGCGCCTCGACCTCGGCGCCGACCAGCAACTGTCCCTGGACGCCCGGCTCGGGCGCCCGGTCACGGTGTCGCTGCCGGACAAGGACGCCCGGCAGATGCACGGGTCCGCCGACATCCACGGCACCATCGCCACCGGCGAGGCCTACCAGTTCGGCTGGATCGGCGAAGACTTCGGCCGGTTGCGGTCCGCACAGCTCGGGCCGGACCAGGCGTACGACGGGGTCACATCCAAGGTCGACGGCACCTGGGCGGCCGCGGGCGCGGCGTACGACCTGGGCTTTCGGGTGCCGGGCCGCTACCCCACGGGGTTCACGCGGACGGTCGCCCGGGCGAGCCTGGTCGCCATCACCAACGAGTACGCCCAGCAGGTGCCGGGCAGCACCGGCTGGCAGTACAGCGCCAGCTTCCTGCCGGGCGTCGTGACGATGGAGTACGTGCGGCAGTTGCCGTTCGCACTGCCGTCCACTCAGGTCAAGTACGTCAACACGGACGGCGGGCTGCGCTGGGAGCACACGTTCTGGGAGGCGCACGAGGCGGGCCGGACCCTGCTGTGGTCGCCGGACTTGATCTCGTACCGTGCCGGCGGCCGCTACACCGAGAGCTGGAACGGGGCGGTGCACGGGCCGATCCTCGAAGGGGGCCTCGAACCGAACGAGGTCTCCGGCGTCAACCGGTTCGACGACGAGTTGTGGATCTTCCCCCGGCTGTACGCCGACTCGTCCGGCCACATCGGAACGTCCAGCGTGGACGACGTGACGGTGACCCTGCACCGCAACGGCGAGCCGGTCGCGCCCGATTTCGACGGCGGGCTGCTCCAGATCTTCGTGGTCCCGCCCGAGGAGGCCGCCTACCGCCTCGTGGTCGACGCCAAACGGAACGCGCCGGTCACGCTGTCGACGCGTACCCGGATGGAGTGGACGTTCCGCTCCGGCCACGTCGACGGGGATGTGGGGGCCCGGCTGTCGACCTCGGTGGTCCGGTTCACGCCGCGGCTGACCGCCGGCCAGAGCGCGCCCGCCGGGGTAACGTTCGAGATCCCGCTGACCGTGCAACGCCAGCCGGACTCGACCGCCAAACCCGTCCGGACGCTGTCGGTCGACGTGTCGTACGACGACGGGGCCACCTGGACGCCGGCCACCGTGCGCCGGCACGGCGAGCGCGGCGCCGCCACCGTGCGGCACCCGGCCGGCGCGGGGTACGTCTCGCTGCGCGCGACAGCGACGGACAAGGCCGGCAACACCGTCACCCAGACGGTGGTACGGGCGTACCGCCTCGCCCCCTGACGCCCGCGTAGGATCGAGGGCACGACGACGGGCTCTCCCGCCTGAGCCGCAGCTCAGGCGGGAGAGAGCGCCTCGACCACCGGGGGACGGGATGCCGCTGGAAAACCAGTACCGGCCGTCGGACTCGCCGTACATCCACCGGGTGTGGCGCAGCCGCGCCTCCGGGGTCGCGCGGATGACCTCGATCGCGACGTCGAACTGGGAACTCGTCTTCTGGGAGCACCACGGCTAGCTTGATCTTTAACCTGTGCGGCGGGGGCGGGGATTCGTGGTCTTCGTTTTCCTCGTGCCTGGCGGCTTGGCATCCTTTGTGGTCACGGTATGGACGTCGTAGCGCGGGGTGGGGTGACTGTTG
>NZ_POUB01000198.1 GCF_003236335.1 Micromonospora deserti | reverse complement strand
GCCCCAGGCCGATGCTGGGCGAGCTGGCCGTGCTCGACGACGTCGGTCCGCCCCGGCGCGGCCGGGCCTACCCGGCGGCGGGGGCCACCTGGGCGCTGCTGCTGCCCGCGCTGCTGCTGCTCGGCGGGCTGGTTGCCTGGCCGGTGCTGCGCACGGTGCACGCCAGCATCACCACCGACGGCCGCTGGGTCGGCGCCGAGCATTTCCGCACCGCCCTGGCCGCGCCGGGCACCGCCGCCGTGGTGGGCCGCACGGTGCTGTGGGCGCTGCTGGTGCCGACGGTGGTGACCGTGCTCGGCTACCTGCTGGCCGCGGCGTCGCGCCGTTCCCAGGAGGGCTGGCTGGTGCGGCTCATCCTGGTGGTGCCGGCCGCGCTGCCGCTGGTGGTCACCGGGGTCACCTTCCGGCTGATGTACGACCCGGACCCGCAACGAGGGCTGGTCACCCTGCTGCTGGCCCGGCTGACCGGGCGGCCGCTGGACGACGCGCCGCAGCTGCTCGGCCCGGGGCTGGTCACGGTGGCGCTGATGTCGGCGTTCGTGTGGGCCTGGGTGGGGCTGGCCGTGCTGGTGTTGCGGGCCGCCCTGGACGCGGTGCCGCCGAGCCTCGCCGACGTGGTCCGCGCGTTCGGCGGCAACCGCCGGGACGTGCTGTGGGACGCACAGTGGCGGCCACTGCTGCTGCGGACGGTCGCGGTGGTCTTCGCCCTGGTCGCGCTCGGTACCAGCCGCACCTTCGACCTGATCCTGGTGATGACGCCCGGCTCGGTGCGCGACGAGGCGTCGGTGCTGGCGCTGCGGGTCTGGCAGACCTCCGGCGCGGCGACCACCGGCGAGGGCGCCGCGCTCGGGGTGGTGTGGCTGGTGGCGGTGGCCGCCGGCATGCTGGTGGCGGCGCTGTTCGTCCGGCAGGCGTGGCCGCCGCCGCGGCAGCCCGCGCCGGCCGAGCCCGACCCGGCGACGCCGGCCCCCCGCCGGGTGATCCGGCTGCTCGCGGCGGGCGCGGCGGTGGCCTGGCTGCTGCCGCTGGGGGTGCTGCTGGCCACCTCGTTGCAGGGGCGGGTGGACGCGGCCACCCGAGGTTGGTGGTCGAGCACGCCCAGCCTCGACTCCTACCGCACGTTGCTCACCGGCATCGACCTGTGGCGGGCCCTCGGGTTCACGCTGGTGCTGGCGACCGTGGTCACCGCGGTGGTGCTGGGTGTCGCCCTGCTCGCGGCGTACCCGCTGGCGTGGCTGACCGGGCCGCCCGCGCAGGCGACCGGCCTGCTGCTGATGGGCGCCGCCGTGGTGCCGGTGCAGGTGATCGCCGGGCCGGTCAACGAGGTGCTCGGCGTGGTGCTGTCGTCGGGCACGATCCGAGGGCTGGCGCTGGTGCACGTCGCGCTGGGCGTGCCGTTCGCTGTGCTGGTACTGCGCAACGCGTTCGCCGACCTGCCGGCCGAGCAGGTCCGCGCCGCCCGGGTGGGCGGGCGGCACTGGTGGGGCACGCTGCGGCTGCTGGCCCGGCACAACCGGCCGGCGGTGGTCGCGGTCGCCGTGCTGGAGTTCGTGCAGGTGTGGAACGACCTGGTGGTGGGCCTGCTGTTCAGCGGTCCGGGCGCGGCGCCGCTGGGGCTGTTCCTGGCCGGGCAGACCCGGGGCTTCGTCGCCGGCAGCGGGCTGCTCGCCGCCGGCTCGGTACTCGCCTCGGCGCTGCCGGTGCTGCTGGTGGTGCTGGCCCGCCGGCAGCTCGTCGCCGGGCTGGTCGCCGGGGGTGTCCGGTGACCGGGCCAGCACGGCGCCCTCGCCGGCCGCGGCGGCTGAGCCTGCTGCTCGCGGTCGGCGGGGTGCTCGGCGGCACGGTCAGCGCGGTGCTCGGCAACGTCACCGGCAACCTGCTCTCCGAGCTGTCCGTGGCGCAGCTCGGCTCGGCGAGCGCCGGGGTGATCGTGCTCGGCCTGGCCGCCGCCATCCTCGTCGAGTGGCGCCGCCACCAGCGGGAACAGGCGGCGGTGGCGGACAGCGGCGAGGCCGCCCCGGCGGTCGGCGCGCCGACACTGCCGTGGCCGGCGGGTTTCACCGGGCGGGCCGGGCAGGTGGACGCGGTCATCGACGCGTTGCGGCGCGAGCACGCGGTGGCGGTGGTGGGCCGGCGCGCGGTGGGCACCTCCTCGTGCGCGATCCAGGCGGCCAACCTGTGCCGGGAGGACTTCCCCGACGGCTGCTACTACCTTGACCTGCGCCGAGGCGGCCGGCCGCAGTCGGCGCCGCAGGTGCTCACCGCGCTGGCCCGGATCCTGGGCACCCGGCCGCCGGCCTCCGGCCGGCCCGACGACCTCCTCGACGCCGCCGACGACCTGCGCGGGCAGCTCGACGGCCGGCGGATCCTGCTGGTGCTGGACAACGTGGACGACCCGGCGCAGGTCCGGCCGCTGCTGCCGCCGACCGCTCGGACGTGCCGGCTGCTGCTGGCCGGCACCGGCGCGCTGGAGGCGCAGGAAGGCGTGATGGCGTACGGGCTCACCGAACCCGACGCCGACGACGCTGTCGAGCTGTTCGCCGCGGCGGGTGCCGCCGCGCCGGTCGCCCGCCCGCACCGCCCGGACCCGCGCACCGATCCGGCGGTATGCGACGTCGTCGAGCTGTGCGGGCGGCAACCGCGCACGGTGGCGGAGCTGGGCCGACGGACGGCCCAGCACGGCTGGCGGCACGCCGACGTGCGGGACGCGCTACGCCGGGCCGTCGACACCGCTCCGCACCAGCGGGCGGCCACCTCCCCGGCCACCCTGCTGGTCACCGCCCGGGACACCGCGTACCACGCGCTCACCGCCGAGGCACGGCGGCTGTGGCGGCTGATGTCGCTCAGCCCGGCGCCGCTGGACCGGCCGACGATCGCCGCGCTGGCCGGCCGCCGCCCGGAACGGGTGGCGACGCTGCTGCACGAGCTGGCCACGGGCGGGTTCGTGGTCGGCGCGGAGGGTGACCGCTACGAGGTGCGCCCGCTGCTCGCCCCGTACGCCCGGATGCACCTGCGCGAGGACGAGCCGGTACGGCGGCGGGTCACCGCGCAGGCGCGGCTGACCCGGCACCTGGCCCGGCGGGCCGAGCGGCACGCCGCCACCCTGGTGGTGGCCGCCTCCCCGGTGGAGCGGGACCGGCCGCTACCGCTGGACGACGACCCGTACGGCTGGTTCGACCTGCACCAGGAGCTGCTGCTGGCGGTGGTGAAGGTGCCGGCGGGCGCGGTGCGGGCGCTGCCGCGCCGGGTGCGCCGCTGGTGGTTCCGGCTGGCCGTGGCGCTGTGCGGGTGGCTCGCGCACGTCGAACGCCTCGACGAGTGGGACGAGGTGTGCCGCACGGTGCTGGCCACCCCCACCGCCGACGACCGGCCGGAGATCGCCGGGTGGGCGCACAACGAGCTGGGGGCGCTGCGTCGACGGCGGGGCGACCCGCAGCGGGCAGCCGCGGCGCTGAGCCTGGCGGTGGCCGAGCGGGGGCGGCGGGGCACCGCCCAGTCCCGGATGAACCTCGGCCTGGTGCTGCTCGACCTGGGCCAGCTCGACGACGCGGTCGAGCACCTGGAGCTGTCCCGCCGGCACCGTTCCAGCGGAGACCGGGCCGGGCACGCGCTGACCGACCTCGGGCTCGGCGCCGCCCGGCTGGCCCGGAGCGAGCTGGAGATCGCCCACCACCATCTGGTCCGGGCGGCGAACACGTTCCGCTCGCTCGGCGACGCGCGCGGCTACGCGGCGGCGTTGACGAACCTGGTGCTGGTGCACGCGGAGCTGGGCGAGCACCTCGACGCGGCGCAGGCCTGGCGGGCGGCGCTGCGCGAGTACGAGTCGGTGGCCGATCCGACGAACCGGGCCGCCGCGCTGCTCAACGCGGGTGCCACGCTGCTGGCCGCCGCGCCCGGGCAGGCCCGGCGGGCGTACGAGATGCTGGCGGAGAGCCGGCGGCTGCGCGAGGGCGGGCGGCCGACGGCGGGGTTGGGGCGCACGCTGCTACACCTGGGCGACGCGGCGGCGGCCCTCGGCGACCCCGGCGAGGCGCGCCGGCGCTGGGTGGACGCGGCGGCGGTCTGCGAGGCGGCCGGCGACGAGGAGGGCCAGGCGGCGGCGGACGGCCGGCTGGCCGGTGACCGCGCCCCGCAGGCCCACCCGGGCTGAGGGCACGGTCACCGGCCGCCGGACCGGCGGGTGCCGTCACCCGGCGTCGAGGAGCTGCCGGATCGCGCCGGCGATGACCGGATCCACGGTGAACCGCTCGTCCAGCCAGGCCAGGGTGGCCCGGGCGGCGTCCCGGTTGTGCCCGTACCCGGGCACCATCGCGGCCAGCGGCAGCAGGTGCGGCGGGAACGCCTGCTCGACCCGGCGGCTGGGCTCGAACGGGTCGCGGCGGTGCGCCGCCCCGGGCCGGGTGAGGGTCAGCAGGGCGATCACCCGGTCGACCGCGTACGACTGGATGAACCGGGTCGCGGTCAGCCGTTCGCCGCGCAGCTCGCGGTGCAGGCCGACGTAGAGGTTGGTCAGGGCCTCGTTGAGGTGGAACTCGACCGTGTCGTACGGCGGCCGGGCGGGCGCCGGCCCGCAGCTCGCCAGCCCGGCGGGCGCGTCGTCGCGCTGCCACACCACGCGCGCCCCGGTGAACGGCAGCCGGGCCAGCTCGTCGATGGTGAACACGGCGTACTCGACGAAGATGCCGTCGGCGTAGAGCGCCTTGCGGCCGTTGCGGTCGTTGGCGAAGCTGTACGCCACCGGGCAGGGCAGCGCCAGCCAGTCGGTCGAGTCGACGTAGCGGGCCTTGGCGCCGTCGTCGACCACGACGAAGAAGTCCAGGTCGGAGTGGTCGTCGAGCCGGTCGTGCTCGACGCCGGCCGAGCCGAGGCCGAGCAGCGCGAGCACGTCGGGCCGGGTGGCCAGGTGCGCGGCGAGGTCGTCGAGCCGTCGAAGCATCGGGTGCATGCGCGTCGCCCTTCGGGGAAGAGTCGACGTTTCAGCCCGTACGGCCCGGGTGGCTGCCGAGGTCGCGACACCTGATCCCGCGATGTTCGCCGCCGCACCGGCGCGTGTCAACTCGGACGTGCGGGCGCTGCGGCACGGCGCCGGCTCCTGGGGGCCCACTCCGGCTCACGCGGCTGACGGCGGCCCGCCCGGCGGCGGCTCGTCGTGCCGGCCGGGCGGGTCGTCGCCGGGGAAGGCGGCGGCGGTGGCGTGGAGCGCGGCGACGCAGGCGGCCACCGCCGGATGGCTGGCCGCCCCCTTGCGGTATGCGACGCGGGTGCGCCGCCGGATGGCCAGCGGCAGCAGGCGTACGCCCGGCGGCGGCTGGTTGACGGCGAGCTGCGGGACCAGGGCGACGCCCTGCCCGGCGGCCACCAGGGCGAGCGCGGCGGTGAAGTCGTCGGCCTGGTGCCGCACCGTCGGCTGGTACCCGGCGAGCTGGCAGGCGTGCCGCGCCACCGCATGGCACAGCGTGCCGGGGCTGCCGACGATCCAGTTTGCGTGCCGGGCACCCTCGATCGGGTCGGCGGCCGGGTCGGTGCCGGCGGCCACGGCGAGGTACACCGTCTCGTCCAGCAGCGGCGTCGAGTCGAGGGCCCGGTCCGGCTCGACGGGCACGGTGTCGTAGTCGTGCAGCAGGGCGACGTCGAGCCGCCGGTCGCGCAGCGCCGCCGGAACGTCCACCGGGTCCAGCTCGGTGACCATGAGGTCGAGCGCGGGATGGTCCCGGGCGAGGGCCACCAGGGCGGGCGGCAGCAGGGTGCGCACGGCGCTGGGGAACGCGCCGATGCGTACGCTGCCGGAGAGCCCGGCCCGGGCTCCGGCGAGGGTGGCGTCGGCGGCCTCCAGGGCGGCGAGGACGACCTCGGTGTGCCGGACGAGCGCCGCGCCGGCCGGGGTGAGCGCCACCCGCCGGCCGGCGCGCTCCAGCAGCCGCACGCCCGCCTCCCGTTGCAGGGCGGCGAGCTGCTGGGACACGGCGGAGGGCGTGTAGGTGTGGGCCTCGGCGACCGCGGCGATGGTGCCCAGGTGGGCCAGGTCCCGCAGCAGGCGCAACCGGCGGACGTCAAGCATCAGCTCAGCTTACGTGTCTGTTGAGAAAGCCGAGCTGGTTCTAACCGGTTCGGGCGCTCAGGCTGGAGTCATGACACTCACCGGCCTGTACGTACCGCTGATCACGCCGTTCGACGACTCCGGGGCCGTCGCCGTCAACGCCCTCGGCGCGCTCGCCGGCCAGGTGCTGGACGAGGGCGCCGCCGGGGTCGTCGCCCTCGGCACCACCGGCGAGCCGGGCGCGCTCACCGAGACCGAGCAGCGGCAGGTGGTGGACGTGCTCGCCGGTGTGTGCCGGGAGCGCCGCGCGCCGCTGCTGGTCGGCGCGAACACCGCGCCGGCACTGCGCGCGCTCGCCGACCGGCCGGAGGTGGCGGCGGCCCTGTGCCTGGTGCCGCCGTTCGTCAGGCCCGGTGAGGCGGGCGTGCTGGCCCACTTCGCTCACCTCGCGCAGGCCAGCCCGGTGCCGCTGGTCGCCTACCACATCCCGTACCGGACCGGGCAGCCGCTGGGCGCGGACGCCCTGCGGCGGCTGGCCGACCTGCGCGGCGTCGCCGGGCTCAAGCACGCCGTCGGCGGCGTCGACGCGGCGACGGTGGCGTTCCTCGCCGACGCGCCGGCCGGTTTCGCCGTGCTCGGCGGCGACGACGTGGTCATCTCCCCGCTGCTCGCCCTCGGCGCGCACGGCGGCATCCTCGCCTCCGCGCACGTCGCCACCGCCGGGTACGCCGCGCTGGTCGAGGCGTGGCGCACCGGCGACGCCGACCGGGCCCGGCCGCTCGGGCACCGGCTCGCGGCCCTGTCCGCGGCGCTGTTCGCCGAGCCCAACCCCGCCGTGGTCAAGGCTGTCCTGCACGCGCAGGGCCGAATCCCGACCCCGGCCGTACGGCTGCCGCTGCTGCCCGCCGCGCCGGCCAGCGTGCGGGCGGCGCTGCGGCTGCTGGAACCTGTTTCCCGCGCGGGTCGGACCCGTTGAGCGTCACGACGACCCGGTTGTCGTCGCCGCGCGCCCGCCGTAGCGCAGGCGAGACAGCGGGGGTTCCCGCAACACAGCCGGAACGTCGGCAATCGGGCGGAAAACTCCGACGGACAGGATGCCGGGGTCCCACACCCCACGGAGGTCATGTTGCGCAGGCGTCGGATGGGCTGGATCGACGGATCGAACGTCAAGGTGGGGCGGGCACCGGCCCGGGTCGACACGTGCGACAACCCCGAGCGGTGGACGACCCCGTTCGATCTGTCGGCAGCAACTCTCAGCCGATCGTGACCGGTGACGACTTGCTGCCACAGAAGGCACGACTGCTGCTGCTGATGCTCAGCCTCGCCTTCGCCCCAAACGACGTGGGCAAGGTGCACGAGTAGGTGACCACTCTGGGCAACCCGGAATGGTCCACCGCCCCTGCCGGCAAGCCCGCGAGGTGACCGGCGGTCCCCGCCTACTTCCCGTGCGGGTCGGACGCGTTGACCATCGCGACGACCTGGTCGTAGTCGCCGCGCGCCTCGCCGTAACGGAGGAACTTCACCCGCTCGACCTGGATCTCCTTCGCGTCGGGCTGCGACTCCATCAGGGTGACGACCTCCGCCACGAACTCGTCGAGCGGCATCGCGAAGTCGCTGTTCTCCTGGCCGGGCAGCAGCGAGGTGCGGACGGCCGGCGGCTCCAGCTCCACGACCTTCACGGTCGTGTCGGCGAGCTGCAGCCGGATCGACTCGCTGAGCATGTGGATCGCCGCCTTCGACGCGTTGTAGGTCGGGCTGACCTTGAGCGGCGTGAACGCGAGACCCGAGGAGACGGTGACGATCGTGGCGTCCGGCTGGGCCTGGAGGTGCTCGACGAACGCGGCGATCAGGCGGATCGGGCCGAGCACGTTGGTCGTCACCACCGCCTCCGCCGACGCAAGGATGGACTCGGGCCTGTGCCAGTCCTCGACGCGCATGATGCCGGCCATCGTGACGAGGACGTTGAGCTCCGGGTGCTTCGCCAGCACCTGCTTGGCGGCGGAGTCGATGCTCGCGGCGTCCGTCGTGTCGACCTGCACGGTGTCGATGCCGGGGTGCTCCGCGGCGATCCGGTCGAGCAGCTCCGCCCGCCGGCCACCGACGATCACCGTGTTGCCCCGGGCGTGCAGGGCGAGCGCGAGGGCGAGACCGATCCCGCTCGTGGAGCCGGGGATGAAGATGGTGTTTCCGGAGATGTTCATGCCTCGACTCTCGCCGGTGTGCTCGGGCGGGTACAGAGAGCGCTTATCGGGGGATCGGTAATCCCTGGTTCGCGCCGGGCGCGGGCGGATACTGGGATCATGGATCGTGCAGCACTGGCCGCCTTCCTGCGCCGCCGCCGCGAGGCGTTGCGGCCCGAGGACATCGGGCTGACCGTGGGAGCGCGCCGCCGGACCCGGGGGCTGCGGCGGGAGGAGGTCGCGGCCCTCGCGGCCATGTCAACCGACTACTACACCCGGCTGGAGCAGCAGCGCGGCCCGCAGCCGAGCGAGCAGATGCTCGCCTCGCTCGCCCGGGCGCTGCGGCTGACCGGCGGCGAGCGCGACTACCTGTTCCGGGTCGCCGGGCGCACCGCACCCGCGTCCGGGTCGGCCACGACGCACGTCGCCCCCGCGTTGCTGCGGGTGCTGGACCGCCTCGACGACACCCCGGCGCTCATCCTGAACAGCCTCGGGGAGACGCTCGTGCAGAACCGGATGGCCGAGTCCCTGCTCGGCGACGTGTCCGGGTACACAGGCCTCGCCCGCAGCGGGATCTACCGCTGGTTCACCCACCCCGCCGAACGGCTGCGCTACCCCGAGGACGACCGCGACCGGCAGAGCCGGGCCCAGGTGGCGAGCCTGCGCGCCGCCTACGGGCAGATGGGCCCGCAGTCGCGGGCCGGCGAAGTCGTACGGGCGTTGCAGAAAGCCAGCCCGGAGTTCGCCGAACTGTGGGAACGGCACGAGGTCGCCACCCGCTTCGAGGACCACAAGACACTCATCCACCCCCAGCTCGGCGCGATCGAACTCAACTGCCAGGCGTTGTTCACCGAGGACCAGTCCCAGGCGCTGCTCGTGCTGACCGCTCCCCCGCGCAGCGAGGGCTACGACAAGCTGCAACTGCTCGGCGTGCTGGGGCACGAGCGCTTCCCCGCCGACGCCCGGCCCAGCTAGCGGGGGCTCCGCCGGTCCGACTGGTGGCTCGACTACCCAGCGATCCACACCCCGCCCCACCTGGCACCTAACGGCCTACCCCACCACCGGCCAATCGACTGAACTCCACCAGGGGACCCTGTCTACGGCCCACCTCACCTGCCGTTTCAGCAGTGCTTGGATCTTGGGATTAATCGATTGGTTCGAGTGCTCCGACAAGGTTGACCACTCCCGGGCCGTACATGGCGTCAAGCTCCCGCTGACGCGCCTGGGTCGCCATGATCACTCCAGCCTCCACGGTGCCGGTGACAATGTCGGTTGAGGTGTGAGTCATCAGCGGCTCGTTGGCGAGCTCCTGCTGGATCTCGGCAAGCTCGGCGAGGGAGCGTTCGGCTCCGGACAGGCACAGGGCGCCGCCCCACACCGTGCGTATCTGGGCTTCATGGAGGGCCAGATCCTTGGTGAACCGTACGTTGAGCACGAGCTTGGCCGGATCGCTCGCCGGTGTAGCCAGATCGTTGGGCGGCAGCTTCTGGTCGATCCAGAGGCCAGCGAAGTCGGGGTCGGCGGTGACCATACTTTCGGCGGCTTGGAGCGCGGCGGCGGTGGTGGTGGCCTGGTCGACGGGCCGCCATCCGCCGGCCGGTGCCGGGCAGGGCGAGGTGAAGTCGGGAGTGCGTGGCTCGGGATTGAGGCTGCCGTCGTTGACCTTCGGCGGTTCAGTCAGCTTGAAGGTCCGGCCGTCGAACGTACCGATGATCAAGTACGCACCCCACTTTGTCCTCGAGGCTGACTCGTGCTTCACCCCGTCCCATACCCAGCCGGAAATGTCGGGCCCGCCGCACTGCGGCGGCATTGATTCGGCAAGTGCGGTGCACAACTGCGGGCCGTGGTGTTCATTTTCCAGGACCGTTGCCACGACCCGAAAGCGGCCGACATACCCGTCAGGAACCACGTTCACGGGGCCGGCACCCGCCCCAGGAAACGCCGACGTTGCGGGAGCGGCGGCGGTCTGACCTGCACACCCCCCGCTCCCGGCGAGCAGCAGCAAGGCGAGGACGGGCGACATCTTCTTCATGGCCGTTCGACGATCGTGATGGCACGCCCGTTCCCTCCGAGCCTAACGCCGACGAGCACAGGCCTCTGCGGCGGCCTTCAGATCGATGTAGTGGCTTCACGACACGCGCCGCCCGACTTCAAAACAGGGCCGAGCGGCGGGTGACGTCGAGCCAGGCGAAGAACCTGTCCCACAGCACGGCGGGCGACGGCACGGCATCCGGGCTGAGCTGGTAGAGGTCGATGGCGTCGTGCATCAGCGGCGCGAGATAGACGGCGAGGCTGGTCCGGTCCCCGACGTACTGGCGCATCAGGCTCACCCGGGCCGCGCCGCACGGCCACGGGTGGGCGTCCACCCGGCACAGCCACACCGGCCGGACCGGCAGGTGCTCGCGCCTCCCGGTGCTCACCGCGCGCTCCGCTCCGGGCGCGGCTCCGGGTAGCGGACCGGCAGCGGCGTGGTCGGCGCGTCGCGCTGACGAAACGGCGGTCGCGGAGTCTCGCGCTCATGCTCCGCGAAGTCGAGCGGCGTGATGCTGCCAGTCGGCGAGAGGGTCTGCCGTAGGCACCCTCAGACCCGGCGCAGATCGTGAATGGCGAAGTGCAGGTCCACCTCGTCGCCGGGTTCGAACCACAGGCCCTCGGCGGCCAGCACATCGGCAGCCACGACCCTGGCCTGCGCCACCGGCTTCTGCTCGGCCCGGAAGCTCGGCCAGACCAACAGGGGAAAGACATGTTCTTCGCCGTAGCAGCGCACGGCAGCGATGTCACCGAGCATCGCCCGCGGTAACGTGTCGTTAGCCTAGGACCACAACCATGTCTGCTCGACATGGTCCACGCTGCCGATCACCATGATCCGGCCGCGGAGGAAGTCCGAGCCGCCGCGCGACCAGACGATGCTGCCGTCGTCCATCGACCAGTGGTACTGCACATCGCCGCTGAGTCCATGGTCAGAGACCATCGCTGCCTGCCGCTGCCCGATCCTGTCACGAGCCGCCGACGCAACCGACTCCCACAACCCGTGATCATGCACAGCTCGTTGATCCATGCGAACCGACCGCCCCTCGTCGCCCGAGTCGAACAC
>NZ_POUB01000197.1 GCF_003236335.1 Micromonospora deserti | reverse complement strand
GTATAAGAGACAGAGTTACTGGGGAGTAGCGTCGGGGTATGTCCATCGACTCTCGCCAGGTGGCGGCCGGCATGCTCGACGCCGTGCCGTTCGCCCGTACGCTCGGCTTCGAATTCGTCGAGGTGGCACCCGAGGCGGAGGGTGGGGTGCGCGCGGTCGTTCGGCTGCCCGACTCGCCGGCCACCCACAACCACGTCGGCGGCCCGCATGCCGGTGCCATGTTCACCCTCGGCGAGACCGCCTCCGGGGCGGTCGTGCTGGCCGCATTCGGGCAGGTGCTCGACCGGGCGGTGCCGCTGGCCGTGCGCGCGGAGATCGCGTACCGGAAGCTGGCGATGGGGCCGGTGCTGGCCACCGCGCGGCTCGGCCGGCCGGCGGCCGAGGTGCTGGCCGAGCTGGAGGCCGGCCAGCGGCCGGAGTTCCCGGTGCCGGTGCGGATCGCCACCGAGGAGGGGAAGGTGACCTCCGAGATGACCGTGGTCTGGACGCTCCGCCCGAACTGACCGCGCGGAAAGTTCTTTCCCGGCCCGGTGGTCTGGATAGATTCGTACCGTGCTGGGCCTGCCTGCTCACGTGACCGCCTGTCTCTTCGATCTGGACGGTGTGCTGACGCAGACCGCCCGCGTGCACAACGCCGCCTGGACCGAGACGTTCAACGCCTTCCTGCGGCAGCGCGCCACCGCCACCGGTGAGCCGTACCGCCCCTTCGACCCGGGCCCGGACTACCACCGGTACGTCGACGGCCGCCCTCGGGCCGACGGGGTGCGGGCCTTCCTCGCCTCCCGGGGGATCGTGCTGCCCGAGGGGACGCCCGACGACCCGCCCGACGCCGACACCGTCAACGGGGTCGGCAACCGTAAGAACGTGCTGCTGCGGGAGCAATTGCGCACGAACGGGGTGGACGTCTACCCAGGCTCGGTCCGGTACCTGAAGGCGGCGACCGCCGCGGGACTGCGCCGGGCGGTGGTCACCGCGAGCGCCAACGGCCCGGCGGTGATCGCCGCCGCCGGCCTGGAGCCGTACCTGGAGGCACGGGTCGACGGGCTGCTCGCCCGGGCCGAAGGGCTGCGCGGCAAGCCCCACCCGGACACCTTCCTCGCCGGCGCGAAGCTGCTCGGGGTCGCACCGGCCCAGGCCGCGGTCTTCGAGGACGCGCTGGCCGGGGTGGCCGCCGGCCGGGCCGGCGGGTTCGGCTACGTGGTCGGCGTCGACCGGGTCGGCCAGGCCGACGAGCTGCGCGCGCACGGCGCCGACGTGGTGGTCACCGACCTGGCCGAGCTGCTCGACCGCGAACCGGCCGGGCTGGGCCGGGAGTCGACCGGGGCGGCGGGGCGGTCGAGCCGGCTGGACCGGGGCCCGGTGGTGCGGGACCGGAAGCCGGCCGGCCGGGACCGGGAGGCGGGCGCGTGATCCGGGAACGCGCCTATCCGGTCGAGCCGTGGCAGGTCCGGGAGATCACCCTGGACATGGACGTCCTGGCCCAGTCCGAGTCGGTGTTCGCGCTCTCCAACGGGCATGTCGGGCTGCGCGGCAATCTCGACGAGGGTGAGCCGCACGGCCTGCCCGGCACCTACCTCAACTCCTTCTACGAGCTGCGCCCGCTGCCGTACGCGGAAGCCGGGTTCGGCTTCCCCGAGTCCGGCCAGACCATCGTCAACGTGACCAACGGCAAGCTGATCCGGCTGCTGGTCGACGACGAGCCGCTCGACGTCCGGTACGGCGAGCTGCTCTCCCATGAGCGCGTCCTCGACCTGCGCGCCGGCACCTTACGTCGGGAGCTGCACTGGCGCTCCCCGTCCGGCCGGGAGGTGAAGGTCCGCAGCACCCGGCTGGTCTCCTTCACGCAGCGTTCGGTCGCCGCGATCAACTACGAGGTGGAGGCGGTCGACGGTCCGCTGCGGCTCATCGTGCAGTCGGAGTTGGTGGCGAACGAGACGTTGCCGGCGCAGAGCCGGGACCCGCGGGTGGCGGCGGTGCTGGAGTCGCCGCTGCTGGCCGAGGAGGAGCTGACCACCGGCGGTGGCGGGCTGCTGATCCACCGGACCAAGGTCTCCGGGTTGCGGGTGGCCGCGGCGATGGAGCACGAGGTGCACGGCCCGGTGCGCACCACCGTCGAGTCGGAGGGGTACGAGGACTGGGTGCGTACCACCATGGCCTGCGTGCTGAAGCCCGGCGAGACGCTGCGGGTGGTCAAGTACCTCACGTACGGCTGGTCCAGCCGCCGATCCCTGCCGGCGCTGCGCGACCAGGTCGGTGCGGCGCTGGCCGGGGCGCGGCTGGACGGCTGGGAGGGGCTCCGCCGCGAGCAGCGCGAATACCTCGACGAGTTCTGGGACGCCGCTGACGTCGTGGTGGAGGGCGACCCGGAGGTGCAGCAGGCGGTCCGCTTCGGGCTCTTCCACGTGCTCCAGGCCGGCGCCCGGGCCGAGCGCCGGCCGATCGCCGCCAAGGGGCTCACCGGCCCGGGCTACGACGGGCACGCGTTCTGGGACACCGAGATGTTCGTCCTGCCGGTGCTCACCTACACCCACCCGGCCGCGGTGCGGAACGCACTGCACTGGCGGTACCGCACGCTGGGCGCCGCGCACGAACGGGCCCGGGTGTTGAACCTGGCGGGCGCGGCGTTCCCCTGGCGGACGATCGAGGGGCCGGAGTCGTCGGCGTACTGGCCGGCCGGCACGGCGGCGTTCCACATCGCCGCCGACGTCGCCGACGCCCTGCGCCGCTACGTGCTGGCCACGGAGGACACCGAGCTGGAACGGGAGATCGGGCTGGAGCTGCTGGTGGAGACCGCCCGGCTCTGGCGGTCGCTCGGCCACCACGACCGGCACGGCCAGTTCCACATCGACGGGGTGACCGGCCCGGACGAGTACACGGCGGTGAAGAACGACAACGTCTACACCAACCTGATGGCGCAACGGAACCTGCTCACCGCCGCGGACGCGGTGACGCGCTACCGGGAGGAGGCGTTCCACCTGGGGGTCACCGACGAGGAGGCGGCCACCTGGCGGGACGCGGCGGCGGCCATGCACATCCCGTACGACGAGGAGATCGACGTCCACGAGCAGGTGGAGGGCTTCACCCGGCTGCAGGAGTGGGACTTCGAGCGCACCCCGCCGGAGAAGTACCCGCTGCTGCTGCACTACCCGTACTTCGACCTCTACCGCAAGCAGGTGGTCAAGCAGGCGGACCTGGTGCTGGCGATGCACTGGCGGGGGGACGCGTTCACCTCGGAGCAGAAGCTGCGCAACTTCCTCTACTACGAGCACCGCACCGTCCGGGACTCCTCGCTGTCGGCGTGCACCCAGGCGGTGCTGGCGGCCGAGGTGGGCCACCCGGAGCTGGCGCACACCTACCTGCGCGAGGCCGCGCTGATGGATCTGCACGACCTCAACGAGAACACCCGCGACGGCGTGCACATGGCCTCGCTGGCCGGGGCCTGGATCGCCCTGGTGGCCGGGTTCGGCGGGCTGCGCGACCACGACGAGGTCCTGTCGTTCTCACCCCGGCTCTCCAGCCGCCTCAGTCGGCTGGAGTTCTCGTTGCAGTGGCGGGGCCTACGGCTGCGGGTGGACGTCCGGCCGCACCAGACCACGTACTCGCTGCGGCACGGCGACGACGACGACGTGCTGGAACTGCGCCACCACGGCGAGAAGATCCGGGTCACCTGCGCCGAGCCGGTCACCATGCCGGTGCCACCGGCCGAGGTGTCCGGCCCGCCGCCCGAGCAGGCGCCCGGCCGGGCGCCGCGGCTGCGGCTGCCGGAGAGCGAACCGTAGGTCGGCGGCATCGTCCGCAGGGCAGTACCGCCGCCGGCCCGCGCGGGGCGGGCCGGCGGCGCCGGTCAGAGTGGTCTGCCCTGGGAGGGTCGGCCGGCGGCGTCGCGGGGCGCCATCGCCCGCGGATCGTCGCCGGTACGCGCCTCGGAGGCGTCGTCCGCCCAGTCCCGGGCGCGGTCCTTGACCTGGTCACGCGGGTCCTGCTGGGCGGTCTGCTGCCGGGACCCTCGCTGCTGCTGCTGCGCCATGGCGATCCTCGCGATCCGTCGGGGGCGCGGTTGCGCCGGTACGGCCTGCGGTCGCTCGTCGCCTACCCGACGGCCACGCCGGCAAACTCTGGGCGTGCGCCGGTGAGGTCGGGGTAAGCCCGATCGGCAGCCGGCACCCGGTCGGCGGGGTGGAGGTCGAGATGGACGTGCGCAGCAGCGAGGTGACGATCCCGGCGGGGGACGCCGAACTTCCGGCCGACCTGCGCATACCGGCCGAACCGGCCGGCGTGGTGCTCTTCGCGCACGGCAGCGGCAGTTCCCGGCACAGCCCGCGCAACGTGGCGGTGGCCCACGTGCTCAACCGCCGGGCGCTCGGCACCGTGCTGGTCGACCTGTTGACGCCGGCCGAGGAGCAGGTCGACGTCCGCACCGCCGAGCTGCGGTTCGACATCCAGCTGCTCGCCGGTCGGCTGGCGGCGATCGTGGACTGGCTGGCTAACGCGCGTCCCTTCGGCCCGGTGCCGATCGGCCTCTTCGGTGCCAGCACCGGCGCCGCGGCCGCCCTGGTCGCCGCCGCCGCCCGAACCGACCGGGTGGGGGCGGTGGTTTCCCGGGGTGGCCGGCCCGATCTGGCCGGCCCCGCCCTCGGGCAGGTACGCGCACCGACCCTGCTGCTGGTCGGCGGCCTGGACGAGCAGGTGATCACCCTCAACGAGCAGGCGCAGGCGGCGATGCCGGAGATCGCCGAGCTGAGGATCGTCCCCGGCGCTACCCACCTCTTCGAGGAGCCGGGCGCCCTGGAACAGGTCGCCGACGCGGCGGCCGAGTGGTTCACCACCCACCTGCACCGCACCCCGTCACCGGCGTGATCCACCGCTCCGGCGGCTCGTCGGCGGGGGCTGCGCCACGCACGGGTCAGGCGCGGGTGGCCGGGGGCTCCGGTGCGCCGTGCTGCTGGCGGTGGCGCTGGACGGTGTCGATGATCCGCCAGGCGACGGCGGTGATCGGGACCGACACGAAGGCCCCGGCGATGCCGGCGGTCAACGTTCCGGCGGTGACCACCACCAGGATCACGGCCGGGTGCAGGCGTACCTGACGTTTCATGATCAGTGGTTCCAGCAGGTTGCCCTCGATCTGCTGCACGGCGATCACCGCGGCCAGCGTGAGCAGCGCGGTGACCGGCCCGTTAGCCGCGAGCGCCACCAACACCGCCGCCGCGCCGGCCACGGTCGCCCCCACGATCGGCACGAAGCCGCCAATGAACGTGACCAGCGCGAGCGGGAAGGCCAGCGGTACCCGGAGCACCACCAGTGCGAGCCCGATGCCGATCGCGTCGATCGCCGCGATCATCATGCTGCCCCGGCTGTACGCGCCGAGCGTCCGCCAGCCCACCCGGCCCGCCTCGGCGGCGACCGATCGGTTCGGGCCGGTCATCCGGGACAGCACCCAGTGCCACATCGACCGGCCGTCCTTCAGCAGGAAGAAGAGCAGCACGAGCGCGAGCAGCGCTGAGCCGAGCACCTCGACGGCGGTGCGGGCGCCGGACACCGGGTCCACCGAGCCCTGGCCGGCCGCCTGCCGCGCCTGGTCCAGCAGCCGGTCGAGCTGCTGATCGGTGACCGGCAGGGTGGAGGTGACGAAGTCGCGGGTCCGCTCCAGGCCGTGGCTCAACTCCCGGCTCAGCTCGGTGAACTGATTCGCGGCCAGGTTCCACACCAGCGCGCCCACCCCGACCAGGATGCCGAGCAGCAGCAGCACGCTGAGCAGGGCAGCCAACGGGGCCGGCAGCCGCAGCCGGCGCAGCGCCAGCTGCACCGGGTCGAGCAGCGCGGCGAGGAAGAGGGTGGCCGCCAGGGCGATGGCGAGCGGCGCGAGCAGCACGACGATCCTGCCGAGCAGGTAGAGCCCGGCGACGACCACCACCAGGCAGGCGCTCGAGACCACCGCGGAGCGGACCAGCCAGGGCAGCGCCGCCCAGGTCTGGCGGGGGCCGGCACTCCGCTCCGCGGTCCCCTCGGGCGTACGCCCGGCACCGTCTGCGACCACGTCGGCCCTCCTCGATCTCCGGCGAGGTCGTACCCGGCCGGCGTCCGTCCGACACCCCGGGCCCGGTTCCACGCTAGGTGGGCGGCCGGGTGGTCGAGGGGTGGATCGGCGGCGAGGACCCGGGGACATGGGGCCCGTCCGTGGGGGTCTGGACGCTTGTTGACCGGCATGTCCCTTTCGCTCGGCGTTTGCGGCCAGGGTGGCAGGGAACGCGGAGGATCGCGAACCCCGGATCGAGGAGGACTGACGTGAGCGACTTCCTGGACAAGGCCAAGAACCTGGCCGACAAGCATGACAAGCAGGTCGACCAGGGTCTGAAGAAGGCCGGCGACCTTGCCGACCAGCGCACCGGCGGCAGGTACAAAGACCAGATCGACAAGGGCGTCGAGCAGGCCCAGGAACGCACCGGCGAGGGCGACCAGATGCGCTGATCAGCCGACGTGGTCCCGGGTCGCCGAGCATCGGCGGCCCGGGACGGTCGTCTCCGGACCGATCCGGCCCTGGCCAGGATCGAAGACTCTCGCTACCATCCGCAATCTGAGCATGACTCACTGTCGAGCCGCCCTGAGTGGACCGACCTCCACCCCTCCCTGGTGGCGCCGCGACGAGAGGAAGCCATCCGGTGACCGAGGAGCGGCGGGTGCACGTGGCGGACGGAAGGAGGGCCGGATGAGCGGCGACGAGGCGTGGCGGCTGCATGTGGATGCCACCCGGTGTATCGGGTCCGGGGTCTGCGCCGGTATGGCACCCGCGTACTTCGTCCTGGTGGACGGCCTGTCCCGTCCCCTGGCGGAGCGGGTGGCGCCCGACGACGCGGTGCTGGACGCCGCCGACTCGTGCCCCGTGGAGGCAGTCATCGTGTCGGAGGTGGACACCCTGCGCCGGATCGCGCCGGAGCCCTGAGCGCCGCACGGTCGGTGTTCAGCCGTGGCGAGCGTGGCGACGACGCGCGGGCGCGGAGCGCGAGCCGGACGCCACGCCCACGGCGCGGCGTTCACCCGCCGACGTGCAGGAGCGCGTCGAGCGTGTGTCGGGCGGTGTCGGCCATCACCGGGTTCGTCTCGACGTAGTAGGAGAGCGCGCCGACGGCGGACGACGGGCCGGCCTCCCCGGAAAGGGGAGACCGGCCCGCTGACGCCTTCGGTCAGGACGAGTAGCCGCGCTCGGCGATCCAGTTGGCGACCTTCTCCAGGGTCATCCAGTACTCGCCCTCCGGCGCGGCCGGGTCGGCGATCCGGATCAGGTCACCACCCTCGCGGTATCCCACCAGGGTCAGGTAGTGGCCGCCCTCGTACGAGTGCGGGTTGCCGTCGGTGTCGACCGCGGTGCCCTTGATGTTGGCCACCACCGGCCGGCCGGCGTCCAGCGCCTCGATCACGTCGGTACGCAGCTGTTCGACCTGCTCCGGCTTGGCCACCGAGTCACGGATCTCGGTGGTCTTGTACTTGCCGCCGGTCAGCTCGTTGAGCACGCGGGTGGTGTCCAGCGCCGAGTCGGTGCCGGCCTCGGTGGTGCCGAGCCGCTTCGCGACCTCGTCCTGGGAGAGCGCCTTGCCCTGCGCGGACAGGGCGATCCGGGTCGCGGCGGGGCCGCAGTAGTAGAAGTTGGGCTGCGCCTGGTACTCGATGCCCACCATGCGCTCGGCCCGCTTGTCCGCGCGGCCGCCCTTGTCGGTGTGCACGGAGGCGACCGGAGCGGTCTCGGCCGGGGCGGCCTGTGCGGCCGCGGCCGGTCCGGCCAGGCAGCCGCCGGCGACCAGCAGTCCGGCGACGGACAGGCCACTCTTCTTCATGATCGGGTTCATGGTCGGGCTCCATTCGGGGTCTGACGCCTCCGGAAGGACCGGAGACGGCAAGCACCGGGAAAGGCGCTCGGCTGGATGGATTCGACGGCCTGGGGCTTACCGCCCACCGGCATACCGGGATGTAACAGCCCTGCTCCGGCGGGCATTCCGGCCCGCCCGTCCGGCAGCACGACCAGGCGCAACGGCGGCAGGAACGGCAGGATTCCGCGCGCCGGCGGTGCCGCCGGTCACGGCGCACGTGGCCGGTGGCGGCGGCGGAACCGGTCAGACGGCACGAACAGGGCAGGATGACCCGGACGATCGGTGCGGTGTCGCCGGAGGTCCCACTCCGACTGCCGATGGCGCGGCGGCCGCGGGCACCCGTGCCGCGCAGCATCGCCTGGTCGGATGCCGGGGTGTCCGGCGGCCGGGACAGACCTGGACGCCGTATGTCGAGTGGCTCTCCCGGCGATTGGTCACCGGTACGTGGGCGGGTCGGTCAGGTCGTCACAGGCTGCCGAGCAGGCGGGTGATGGTGATCTCGATGACCACCCGGTCCGGATTCGGGCGGGGTGGCCGGTAGCGCTCGGCGTACCGGCGCTCGGCCTCGGCCACCGCTGCCCGGTCCGCCCGGACGACCGCCCGGCCCTCGACCGTCAGCCAGCGCCGCCCGTCGACGTGGCAGACGGCCACCGGAGCGCCCGCCGGGCCGGCGGCGGCGACGTGGCCCGCCTTGCGGGAGGTGCGGCTGGTGATCACCCGGGCCAGGCCCGCTGCCGCGTCGACGGTGACCCCGACCGGTACGACGTGTGGGGTGCCGTCGCCGCGCAGGGTGGTCAATGTGGCCAGATGCCGTTCCCGGCAGAACGTGGTGACCCGTTCGTCGTGTGGGTCCAACCGATGGTCGCCCGGCATGTCGTCCCCCGTCCCGCGGCCCGCTTACGATCATGACACGGCGGGCCGGAAAGCCGGCTGGTCAGCGTACGGGACGGCGGATGCGGCCGGGATCCGGCGGGGTGTCCGGCTGGCCGGGCAGCGGCCGGCCGGCGGCGCGCCGCTGCCGGACCAGGTGGTTGAGGTAGAGCAGCGCGCCGGCCAGCACGCCGATGTCGTCCAGGTAGATCGGGTCGGGGAGCAGGTCGACGGGGAGGACGGTGTAGAGCAGCGCGCCGTAGAACGCGACCTTGCCATTCGCGCCGAGAGCGCCGAGCAGCCGCCGGGCCCGGATCAGCCGGACGGCGAGCAGCACGGCGCCGGCGAACGTGGCGACCGCAAGGACACCGATGATGAGCCAGGCCTCCCGGGACATACCGCCACGCTAACCCAGCCGGTATCGCCCGTCGCAGCCGCCGGCCCAACCTGCGCCTCGCCGCCCCGGATCCACTCGACCTGCCGCAGCCCGTGCCGGCGACCCGGCGTGTGGGCGCAAGCTGCCGCAGCCCGTGCCGGCGACCCGGCGTGTGGGCGCAAGCTGCCGCAGGTCGTGACTTCGGCCCGGAGTGCCGGCCCGGTCTGCCGCCTCGGGGGCAGACGGCTCGGTCAGTAGGCGACGACCGCCGCGCGGCCCCGGGCCACGGTGGGGATCTCCCGGGTCTGCGCCGCCGGGAGTTCCCGGGTCTGCCCGGTGGCCGCCCGGGCGTCCGCGATCAGCGGCAGCAGTGCCGGTGGCTCCTCGGGACGGCGGCCGGTCGCGGCGAACGCCTCGTCCCGCAGGCTGCGCGCCGCCTCGGCGGCCAGCTCCGCGGCCCGCCAGGCCGCCTGCTCCTGCTCCCGGGCGGCCTGCTGCCGGGCGAACAGGTTGTCCCGTACCGCCCGGCGCAGCACGAGCTCCTGCTCGACCGGGTGCAGCCGCGGGTCCCACCCCTCGCGGTGGGCGAAGACATCGCTGAGCTGCTCCACCGAGAGCTCCCGCCGCCAGTACGCGTCCAGCGCGGCCCGGTGCAGGTAGCGCTCGCGGTCGGCGTACTCGGCCGGGGTGCGGGCGGTACGCGGCAGCGGCATCGCGGCGGCGGCCGCCAGCCGGTGGACATCCGCCTCGGCGGCCTCGTACGCCTGCCAGGCCGCCTCGACCGCCTCTTGGGCCGCCAGCCACTCGGTCCGGCGACGCTGGGCGGTGGTGGCGGCACGTTCCGCGGCCACCGCGATCTCCTCGGCGTACCGTGCCCGTTCCCGCTTCTCTTCGGCCAGTTCCAGCTCGGTCGGCATCGCCGCACGGCGGATCCGGCCCTCCGCGTCGAAGCGGAGCCGCCCCGGGCGCAGCAGCAGGCCGGTGACGGCGACAGCCACCACGCCGAGCAGGCTCAGCCAGATCGCGGCGGCCCGGGGCACATCGAGCAGGACGGAGGAGAGCACGGTTCGCATCAGCAGCACCTCGTGGTCGGGTGACGGGGATCGACGGTGGGGGGCCCGCGCGGCGGGCGGAGGTGGGCCGTCGGAGACAACGGCGTGCGGTCGTCCGGCGCAGCGGCGTAGCACGGCCCGGTCGGCCGGGTGGGAGCACATCGCGGGTGGCTCGGCCGCGTCGAGTGCACGCGGCACGGCGGGCGGTGCTCCACACCGGACGGTGCCGCGCCGGCGTGGCCGGAAGCGGCGGTGGATCAGGCGGTGGGCGGCCCGCGCCGGGTCGTCGGGCCCGAGCCCGACTCGCCCCCCGGTGGATCGAGCCGACCGGCGGTGGGGACGGTGGCCGGGCCGGGGTCGGGCTGCGGCCGGGCGGGTCGCGCGGCGGCCGCGTCGGCGGGCCGCTCGGCGTCGGCCGGGTGTCCGGGGCGCAGCGCGTCGAACCGGCTGCTCACGGCGGCCGCCTGGACGGCCGTGGCGGAGGTCGGTGGTGTCGGGGCGGTGGTCGCCCCGTTCAGGCCGATGGCCAGCGCCAGCGCGGTGACCGCGAGACGGGTCAGCCGGCGCAGCGAGCGCAGCGTCACCGACCACAGCGGGTGGGTGGACGCTCCGTACGGCACCCGTCCAACCTATCGCCCGATTCAGGCGAGCGCAGCACGCCGGGGCGTCGGAGGGCGTGACCGAGGCCACGGTGTGCGGTGTGAACGATCGCCCGGGGTGGACGGTCCCACGCCGGTGCCTGCTGACGCCGACGGCCCACCCCGGTGGTACACCCGCCGGGTGGGCCGTCGTGGATGCGTGTCAGCCTTCGGTGCCGAGCACCGGCGGGGCGCCGTCCGGGCCGTCGCGCCAGACCATCTCGTCCTCGGTCAGCCAGGTCAGCCGGTCGTCGGACGGATCCTCGTCGTGCTGCCCGCGACCGGCGCCGAGCACGCCGACCCGGTTCGCGCCACCCGCCGCGCCGCGGCGCGCGGCACCGCCGGCCGCCCGGTCGCCGTCGGCGCGCCGGCCGTCCATGCTTCGCCCGACCCCGCTGGCCGACCGGGTCTCCGCCGCGGCGGTGCCGCCTGCCGGACGGGCCGTCGTCGTCGGCGCGCTGGCGGCCGAGCCGGCGAGGGCGCCGGTGCCGACCAGACCACCCGCGGGCGTGCCACCGAGCGGGCCGAAGTTCAGACC
>NZ_POUB01000196.1 GCF_003236335.1 Micromonospora deserti | reverse complement strand
CGCCCATCCAGCGGGACAGCGCCGCGTGACATCATCGGCGGCGCCATGTCTGAGCACACCTTCGCCACCCTGGTCCGCCAGTGGTACGCCGAACACGCCCGCGACCTGCCGTGGCGCAAGCCCGACGTGGGTCCGTGGGCGATCCTGGTCAGCGAGGTCATGCTCCAGCAGACCCCGGTGGCGCGGGTGGTGCCCGCCTGGGCGGCCTGGCTGGTCCGCTGGCCCGAGCCGGCGGACCTCGCCGCGGACACGCCGGCCGAGGCGATCCGGATGTGGGGACGGCTCGGCTACCCCCGCCGGGCGGTACGGCTGCGGGACTGCGCGGTGGCGATCGTGGAACGGCACGGCGGCCGGGTGCCCGACCGGTTGGAGCAGTTGCTGGCCTTGCCGGGCGTCGGGACGTACACCGCGCGGGCGGTGGCCGCGTTCGCGTACGGGCAGCGGCACCCGGTGGTGGACACCAACGTGCGCCGGGTGGTCTGCCGGGCGGTGGCCGGTGAACCGGACGCCGGCCCGGCGACCCGCCCCGCCGACCTGGTCGCCACCGAGGCACTGCTCCCCGTCGAGCCGGCCGCCGCCGCGCTGACCAGCGCGGCCATCATGGAATTGGGGGCGCTCGTCTGCACCGCCCGGTCACCCCGCTGCGGGACCTGCCCGGTGGAGTCGATCTGCGCCTGGCGGGCGTCCGGTCAGGCGGTCCCCGCCGGGCCGACCCGCCGCCCCCAGCGGTACGCGGGCACCGACCGCCAGGTACGCGGGCTGCTGCTCGGCGTGCTCCGGGAGGCGACCGGCCCGGTTCCACACCAGCGTCTCGACCAGGTCTGGGCCGACGACGTCCAGCGGTCCCGGGCACTCTCCGGGCTGATACAGGACGGCCTGGTGGAGCCGGTCGGCGGGTCCTCGTTCCGGCTCGTCGGCGACGGCCCACCAGTCCCGGTCCTGCCCTGACGTGGTGCGGGCATCGCGGGCCCCGGACGCCGGGTACGGCGTCGACGGGCCGCGGCCACGGCTTCGACGGGACCGGGCCGGCTGGCCGTGGCCACCCCAGACCGCTACGGCGGCCAGCGCGCTGGTCAGCGGCACCCAAAAGGGCGACGGCCCGGTGGCGGTGTGCCACCGGGCCGTCGCCCGTGTCGTGCTGTTCCTTACTCGTCCGCGCCCGCGGTGGCGGCGCCACCGAGGTCGGCCGGGACGGCGTCCGGCACGTTGACCGGCTTTTCGGCGCCCCGGAAGACGAGCTTGGACTTGTCGATGTTGTTCGGGTCGCCCTCGCAGTCCACCACCACGATCTGACCCGGGGTCAGCTCGTTGAAGAGGATCCGCTCGGAGAGGTTGTCCTCGATGTCGCGCTGGATCGTGCGACGCAGCGGCCGCGCACCGAGCACCGGGTCGAAGCCCTTGGTCGCCAGGTACTTCTTGGCGTTCTCGGTGAGCTCCAGGCCCATGTCCTTGTTCCGCAGCTGGGTCTCGATGCGGGAGATCATGATGTCGACGATCGACAGGATCTCCTGCTGGCGCAGCTGGTGGAAGACGATGGTGTCGTCGATCCGGTTCAGGAACTCAGGCCGGAAGTGCTGCTTGAGCTCGTCGTTGACCTTCTGCTTCATCCGGTCGTAGTTGGACTCCGAGTCCTCCGACGCCTGGAAGCCGAGCGAGACCGCCTTGGCCACGTCCCGCGTGCCCAGGTTGGTGGTCAGGATGATGACCGTGTTCTTGAAGTCCACGATCCGGCCCTGACCGTCGGTGAGCCGACCGTCCTCCAGGATCTGGAGCAGCGTGTTGAACACGTCCGGGTGGGCCTTCTCGATCTCGTCGAAGAGGACCACCGAGAACGGCCGACGCCGCACCTTCTCGGTCAGCTGCCCGCCCTCGTCGTAGCCGACGTAGCCGGGAGGGGCACCCACCAGCCGGGAGACCGTGTACCGGTCGTGGAACTCGGACATGTCCAGCTGGATGAGGGCGTCCTCACTGCCGAACAGGAACTCGGCCAGCGCCTTGGACAGCTCGGTCTTACCCACGCCGGACGGACCGGCGAAGATGAACGAGCCGGAGGGGCGCTTCGGGTCCTTCAGGCCGGCGCGGGTACGCCGGATCGCCTTCGAGACCGCCTTGACCGCATCCTCCTGGCCGATGACGCGCTTGTGCAGCTCGTCCTCCATGCGCAGCAGGCGCGAGGTCTCCTCCTCGGTCAGCTTGTAGACCGGGATGCCGGTCCAGTTGCCGAGCACCTCGGCGATCTGCTCGTCGTCCACCTCGCTGACGACGTCCAGGTCACCGGCCTTCCACTCCTTCTCCCGCTGCGCCTTCTGGCCGAGGAGCTGCTTCTCCTTGTCGCGCAGCTGGGCGGCGCGCTCGAAGTCCTGCGCGTCGATCGCGGACTCCTTGTCGCGACGCACCTGGGCGATGCGCTCGTCGAAGTCACGCAGGTCTGGCGGCGCGGTCATCCGGCGGATCCGCATCCGGGCACCGGCCTCGTCGATCAGGTCGATCGCCTTGTCCGGCAGGAAGCGGTCCGAGATGTACCGGTCGGCCAGCGTCGCGGCAGCCACCAGAGCGGCGTCCGTGATCGAGACCCGGTGGTGCGCCTCGTAGCGGTCCCGCAGCCCCTTGAGGATCTCGATGGTGTGCGCCAGGGACGGCTCACCCACCTGGATCGGCTGGAAGCGGCGCTCCAGAGCGGCGTCCTTCTCCAGGTGCTTGCGGTACTCGTCGAGGGTGGTCGCGCCGATGGTCTGCAGCTCGCCACGAGCCAGCATCGGCTTGAGGATGCTCGCCGCGTCGATCGCGCCCTCGGCGGCACCCGCGCCGACCAGGGTGTGGATCTCGTCGATGAACAGGATGATGTCGCCCCGGGTGCGGATCTCCTTGAGCACCTTCTTGAGGCGCTCCTCGAAGTCACCGCGGTAGCGGGAACCGGCGACCAGCGCACCGAGGTCGAGGGTGTAGAGCTGCTTGTCCTTCAGCGTCTCGGGCACCTCGCCCTTGATGATCTTCTGGGACAGCCCCTCCACCACGGCGGTCTTGCCGACGCCGGGCTCACCGATCAGGACCGGGTTGTTCTTGGTGCGCCGGGACAGCACCTGCATGACCCGCTCGATTTCCTTCTCGCGCCCGATGACCGGGTCGAGCTTGCCCTCGCGGGCGGCCTGGGTCAGGTTCCGGCCGAACTGGTCCAGCACGAGGCTGGTGGACGGCGCGGCCTCGCCCGGCGCGGCGCCCGCCGCGGCCGGCTCCTTGCCCTGGTAGCCGGAGAGCAGCTGGATCACCTGCTGGCGGACCCGGTTGAGGTCGGCGCCGAGCTTGACCAGCACCTGGGCGGCGACGCCCTCACCCTCGCGGATCAGACCGAGCAGGATGTGCTCCGTACCGATGTAGTTGTGGCCGAGCTGCAGCGCCTCACGCAGCGACAGCTCCAGCACCTTCTTGGCCCGCGGCGTGAACGGGATGTGCCCGCTCGGCGCCTGCTGGCCCTGGCCGATGATCTCCTCGACCTGCTGCCGCACACCCTCCAGGGAGATGCCGAGGCTCTCCAGAGCCTTGGCCGCGACGCCCTCACCCTCGTGGATGAGGCCCAGCAGGATGTGCTCCGTACCGATGTAGTTGTGGTTGAGCATCCGGGCCTCTTCCTGGGCCAGGACGACAACCCGTCGCGCTCGGTCGGTGAACCGCTCGAACATGCCCTCGTGCTCCTCACGTGCCGTGCGCACTCAATCTTGATGGTCAAGAAGTCGTGGCGGGGCCGGTGCACGGACGTCCGGGACGGGCGTCCGTGCCTCCTTACTCTATCGCCGCGGACCGACTCCGCTGAGGTCGTGTGTCCCCGTTAGCGGCCGTGTACGCGTCGTTTTACACAACCGTCCGCGCTCAGGAGGTGTTCCGGTGCCTCCGCCTGTACGCGCAGAGCGAAATTCGGCCGCCTCCCGAACACCGTCCGCCGGGCGGGACAGGGCCGACACGACCCGGATCCGGGTCGCCCAAGACTCGTCCACAGGCTGTGGACAGAATCTCCACCGGCTGTGGACAACGTCGACCCGGCGGGCTTTCTTCCCACCGGCGGCTGCGGATACGGCGACGCCGGCCCGGGGCGGTGCTCCGGGCCGGCGTCGGTGCCGCCTGTCAGTGCTCGGGTCAGTGACCGGCCTTGGAGTGGTACTCCTCGACGATCTCCTGGGGGATCCGGCCCCGGTCGGAGATGTCCTTGCCGGCCTTCTTGGCCCACGCGCGGATCGCCTTGTTCTGCTCCCGGTCGGCGGTGGCGCCACCCCGTCCGCGGGCGGCCCGGCCGCCGACCACCACCCCGCCCCGGCCGACCTTGGTGCCGGCCGCGACGTACGGAGCGAATACGTCACGCAATTTCTCGGCGTTCGTACTCGAGAGGTCGATCTCGTACTGAACGCCGTCGAGGGCGAACTTGACGGTCTCGTCAGCGTCCCCGCCGTCCAGGTCATCGACCAGCTTGTGAATGATCTGCTTGGCCACGTCCCACATTCCTTTCGAGCAGGGTACTCCTGCAAACTCAGAGCACAATAACCCGCGCGATGCTTGTCGCGTCAATAGGATGCGGTAAAGAGCCCGGTGGCGAGTACGACCGACTACTCCGGGCGCACCAGCGGGAAGAGGATGGTTTCCCGAATTCCCAGGCCGGTCAGCGCCATCAACAGCCGGTCGATTCCCATTCCCATACCCCCGGCGGGTGGCATTCCGTACTCCATCGCCCGGAGAAAGTCCTCGTCCAGCCGCATGGCCTCGTCGTCGCCGCGGGCGGCCAGCTGCGCCTGGGCCATTAGCCGCTCCCGCTGCACCACCGGGTCCACCAGCTCGGAGTACGCGGTGCCCAGCTCGAAGCCGAGCACGTAGAGGTCCCACTTCTCGGCCAGCCCCGGCTCGCTGCGGTGCGCCCTGGTCAGCGGGCTGGTCTCCTCCGGGTAGTCGCGCACGAAGGTGGGCGCCTCCAGGCCGGGTACGACCAGTTCCTCGAACAGTTCCTCGGCCAGCTTGCCCGGCCCCCACTTCGGGTCGACCGCCAATCCGACCTTGTCGGCGTACTCCACCAGGTGGGCCCGCTCGGTGCGGACCGTGACTTCCTCCCCGAGCGCCTCGGAAAGCGCCCCGAACAGGGTCACCGAACGCCACTCGCCGCCCAGGTCGAACTCCCGGCCGTCGGCGTGGGTCACCACGGTCGAGCCGGCGACCGCGACGGCCGCCTGCTGCACGAGATTACGGGTCAGCTCGGCCATGGTGTCGTAGTCGCCGTACGCCTGGTAAGTTTCCAGCATCGCGAACTCCGGCGAGTGCGAAGAGTCGACTCCCTCATTACGGAAGTTGCGGTTGATCTCGAAGACCCGGTCGACGCCACCGACCACGGCACGCTTGAGAAACAGTTCCGGCGCGATTCGCAGATACAGATCCGTGCTCAACGCGTTGCTGTGGGTCACGAACGGTCGGGCCGCCGCGCCGCCGTGCAGCAACTGCAACATCGGGGTCTCCACCTCGATGAAACCCCAGTCGTGCAGCGAGTCGCGCAGGCTGCGCACGGTCGCGGCCCGGGTACGCACCATCTGGCGCGCCTGCGGCCGGACGATCAGGTCGACGTAGCGCTGCCGGACCCGGGCCTCCTCGGAGAGCGGCTTGTGGGCCACCGGCAGCGGACGCAGCGCCTTGGCGGTGACCGCCCACTGCTCGACCAGCACGGACAGTTCGCCCCGCCGGCTGGTGATCACCTCGCCGGTGACCCCGACGTGGTCGCCGAGATCCACCAGGCGCTTCCAGTCCTCCAGCCGCTCGGCACCGACCCGGTCGAGCGAGAACATCGCCTGCAACTCGGTGCCGTCGCCGTCACGCAGGGTGGCGAAGCAGAGCTTGCCGGTGTTGCGGACGAAGATCACCCGCCCGGTGACCGAGACCCGGTCCCCGGTGGCGGTGTCGGTGGGCAGGTCGGCGTACCGCTGGCGGACCTCGGCCAGGGTGCGGGTGCGCGGGTAGCCGACCGGGTACGGCTCGACGCCCTCGGCGAGCATCCGGTCCCGCTTCTCCCGGCGGACCTTCATCTGCTCTGGAAGGTCGTCGGCGGGGTCGACTGGCACGGGAGTCTGCTCGGTCACGGCACGCTTCCTCAGAGGGAGTTGTCGGGCGGGGGTTCAGGCACCGAGCGTACTCAAGGGCCCAGGTGGTCGTTAGCGGATAACCTGCCCGTCATGGTCGAGCACACACCGGCGCTCTCGTTCGGTACGGCCGCGGCCGACTACGACCGGTTCCGGCCGCGTTATCCGGAACCGGCGGTGCGCTGGGCGCTCGACGGGGTGGCCGGCGGCGCTACCCGGGCCCGGATCGTCGACCTCGGCGCCGGCACCGGCATCCTGACCCGTGCCGTGCTGGCCCTCGGCCACGAGGTCGTGCCGGTGGAGCCGGATCCGGGCATGCGCGCTTCAGCTCGCCGCCGCCACCCCCGGCGTGACCGCCCTGGCCGGCAGCGCCGAGGCGATGCCGCTGCCGGACGGCAC
Source organism: Micromonospora deserti (assembly GCF_003236335.1). Classification (GTDB taxonomy): domain Bacteria; phylum Actinomycetota; class Actinomycetes; order Mycobacteriales; family Micromonosporaceae; genus Micromonospora; species Micromonospora deserti. Next base: position 4,994 of record NZ_POUB01000196.1, on the reverse strand, counting down.
GGCCGACGCGGTACTGGTCGGGCAGGCCTACCACTGGTTCGACCGGGATCGGGCGCACGCCGAGATCGCGCGGGTACTCCGGCCGGGTGGGACCTTCGCGCCGATCTGGAACATTCGGGACGAGAGTGTCGGATGGGTGGCGGAGCTGGGCCGGGTGGCCCACATCGGGGACAATGCCGGCGACGTGATCGAGAAATGCCGGACCTTCGGCCCCACCTTCGGGGCGGTGGAGCTGGGCGAGTTCCCGCACCAGACCAGGCTCACGCCGGAGGAGGTGGCCGCCATGCTGTACACCCGCTCTCACTACCTGACCGCGGGGCCCGAACGACGGGCGCGGATCGACCGGGAGCTGGTCGGTCTCTTCGCCACCCACGCCGACCTGGCCGGGCGGGAGACCGTCGACCTGCCGTACCGCACGCTGGTCTTCCGGGCCCGGCGGAGCTGAGCCGCCGGCGGCGGCCGACCCCGACGGCGGCCGGTCAGACGTTGCGCTCGTAGACCATCCGCAGGCCGATCAGCGTGATCATCGGCTCGTGGTGGGTGATCGTCCGACACTCGTTGATCACCAGGGAGGCCAGGCCGCCGGTGGCGATCACCGCCTTCACCTCACCCAGCTCCTCGGCCATCCGCTCGACGATCCGGTCCACCTGGCCGGCGAAGCCGAAGTAGAGGCCCGACTGGAGGCACTCGACGGTGTTCTTGCCGATTACTGACCGGGGCCGGGTCGCCTCGACCTTGCGCAACTGGGCCGCGCGGGCGGCGAGCGCGTCGAAGGAGATCTCGATGCCCGGGGCGAAGGCACCACCGAGGAACTCCCCCCGACCGCTGATCACGTCGAAGTTGGTGGTGGTGCCGAAATCGACCACGATCGACGGCCCGCCGTAGAGGGTGTACGCCGCGAGGGTGTTGACCACCCGGTCGGCACCGACCTCCTTGGGGTTGTCGATGGCGAGCTGCACCCCGGTGCGGACCCCGGGCTCGACGATCACGCTGGGCAGCTCGCCGTAGTAGCGGGCGAGCATGGTGCGCAGCGAGCGCAGTGCGGCCGGCACCGTGGAACAGGCGGCCACGCCGGTGATCTCGACGGCGTCCCCGGCGAGCAGGCCGCGGAACATCAGGCCGAGCTCGTCGGCCGTCGAGCGCGCATCGGTCTTGATCCGCCAGGAGTGCACCAGCTTGTCGCCGTCGAAGGTCGCCAGCACGGTGTTGGTGTTTCCAATGTCGATGCAGAGCAGCACGCACGCAGCCTAGACAACGGCGGGAATTCACTCCGTGCGCAGGTCCAGGGCGATGTCGAGGATCGGCGACGAGTGGGTCAGCGCGCCGACGGACAGAAAGTCGACGCCGGTCGCCGCATACCGGGCCGCCACGTCCAGGGTCAGCCCGCCGGTCGCCTCCAGCTCGGCGCGGTCCCCCACCGCCGCCACCACCGCGGTCAGCGTCTCCGGGGTCATGTTGTCCAGCAGCAGGAAGTCCGCGCCGGCCTCGACGGCCTCCACCGCCTCGGCGAGGGTGTCCACCTCCACCTGCACCGGCACGTCCGGGAACGCCTCCCGGACCCGCCGGTAGGCGGCGCTGACGCCACCGGCCGCCAGCTTGTGGTTGTCCTTGATCATCGCGACGTCGTGCAGGCCCATCCGCTTGTTGGTGCCGCCACCGGCGCGGACCGCGTACTTCTCCAGGGCGCGCAGGCCGGGGGTGGTCTTGCGGGTGTCGAGCACCAACGCCTTGGTGCCGGCCAGCGCGTCGGCCCAGGCCCGGGTGTGGGTGGCCACCCCGGACATCCGGCAGAGCAGGTTCAGCGCGGTGCGCTCGGCGGTGAGCAGCAGCCGGGTCGGCCCGGTCACCGTGGCCAGCACGTCGCCGCGGGCGACGCGCGCGCCGTCGTGGGCCACCAACGACACCTCGACCGTACGACCTGCGCCGGTCACCTCGCCGACCAGCTCGAAGACCGCGGCGGCGACGGCCAGCCCGGCCACCACACCGTCGGCGCGGGCCACCAGGTCGGCCGTGTCGGTCTGCCCGGCGGGGATGGTGGCGACGCTGGTGACGTCGAGGAACCCGGGACCCAGGTCCTCGGTGAGCGCATCCTCGATCACCCGCCGCACCTGCGCCGGGTCCAGGCCGGCATCCCGCACCATCCGCTCCGTCGACTCCGTCATCGCGACTCCTCCCACCGGGACGTCAACCGGCCCTGCGCCCCGACCGCGCCGACCAGGTGGCCCAGCCACCGATCGTCGGCCGTCGGGAAGTCCTCCCGCCAGTGGCAGCCCCGGGTCTCCCGGCGGGCGTACGCGGCGGCGACCAGGCTCGACGCCACGGTGATCAGGTTCGTCGCCTCCCAGTCGGCGGTGCGCGGCCTGCCCCGCCCGGTGCCCAGCCCGAGGAGGGCGCCGGCGGTCTCGGCGAGGGTCGCCGCCGACCGGAGCACGCCGGCGCCCCGGGTCATCGCCCGCTGCATGGCCGGCGTCCCCTCCGCCGGGACCACCCAGCCCTCGCCGCCGCGCCAGGCTCCGGCCGGCGCCGGCTGGGCCTGCTCGGGCAGCCCGGTGGCGAGGTCCTCGGCGATCCGCCGGGAGAAGACCAACCCCTCCAGCAGCGAGTTGCTGGCCAGCCGGTTCGCCCCGTGCACGCCGGTGCAGGCGACCTCCCCGCAGGCGTACAGGCCGGGAATGGAGGTGCGGCCACGCAGGTCGGTGCGGACCCCGCCGGAGGCGTAGTGGGCGGCCGGGGCGACCGGGATCAGGCCGGTCGCCGGGTCGACCCCGATGGCCAGGCAGGAGGCGACGATGGTCGGGAAGCGCCGGGCGAGGAACTCGGCGCCCAGGTGCCGCGCGTCGAGGTAGACGTGGTCCGCGCCGGTGGCCAGCAGCACCCGGTGGATCCCCTTGGCCACCACGTCGCGGGGGGCCAGCTCGGCCAGCTCGTGCTGGCCGACCATGAACCGCTTGCCGTCCGCGTCGACCAGGTGGGCCCCCTCGCCCCGCAGCGCCTCGGAGACCAGCGGTTGCTGGGCGTGGCCGGTGCCGGGCACGCCGGCCCCGGGCGGGGTGATCAGCGCGGTCGGGTGGAACTGGACGAACTCCACGTCGGTAACCGCCGCGCCGGCCCGCATCGCCAGCGCCACCCCGTCCCCGGTCGACACCGCGGGGTTGGTGGTGGCCGAGAAGATCTGCCCCATCCCGCCGGTGGCCAGCACCACCGCCCGGGCCAGGATGGCGCCCACGCCGTCCTCGCTGCCCTCGCCGAGCACGTGCAGGGTGATCCCGCAGGCCGGGCCGAGCCCGTCGGGGCCGTCACCCGGCGCCCGCAGCAGGTCCAGCACCAGGGCGTGCTCGACCAGCCGGATCCACGGGTCGCGGCGGACCGCCATGTGCAGCGCCCGTTGCACCTCCGCGCCGGTGGCGTCGCCGCCGGCGTGCACGATCCGGTCGGCCCGGTGCCCGCCCTCCCGGGTGAGCATCAGCGAGCCGTCCGGGTTGCGGTCGAACTCGGCGCCGATCCGCATCAGTTCGCGCAGCCGGGTCGGCCCCTCCTCGACCAGCACCCGCACCGCCGCCGGGTCACAGAGCCCGACTCCGGCGATCTCGGTGTCCGACGCGTGGGCGGCCGGGGTGTCGTGCGGGTCGAGCACGGCGGCGATCCCGCCCTGCGCCCAGCGGGTCGAGCCGTCGTCGATGTTGACCTTGGTGACGACCGTGACGTGCAGCCCAGCCTCGCGCAGGTGCAGCGCGGCGGTGAGCCCGGCGACCCCGGAACCGACGACGATCACGTCGGTGGTCTCCACCCAGCCGGGCGCGGGGGCGGCCAGCAGGCGGGGCAGGGTCGGCAGGTCGACGGTCGGCAGGTCCATGCTCACAGTCAACCCGAAGGCGCCTCGCGAGGGGCGGCGGGGGCGCGACGAGTGGTTTCCGCTACCTGGTCCGCACCGGCAGTCCGGCGGTGCCGGCCCCCTTCAGCGAGCCGGTCACCGTCCGGTCACTGAGCCAGAGGTAGCAGCGCACTCCCCGGTCCCCAACGCGCCACCGCCCCGCGCCGGGCGGGCGGACCACCACCCCGCTGCGGAAGCGCAGGTCCGCGTCGTCCGGTACGCCGACGTAGCGGCCCAGCACGGAACGGCAGCCGGCGTAGAGCGGGGCCCAGTCGGCGTCCCGGGTCGGGTACGGGCGGTCCGGCGCCTGCCACACCCCGACGAACTCCGCGTCGTGGCGGGTGCCGCAGTCGACCGGCAGCAGCGTCTGGACGCCGCCGCCCCGCCCCGACCGGGTCTGCTGGCAGCCGAGGCGCAGCGGGGACGGCGCCCGGAGCGCGTCGCGGAGGCTGCCGGTGCGGGTGACCACGGTGGCCGCCGCCTCGACCGTGCTCACCTCGCTGAGATCACAGCGGTACCAGCGGGCGCCCGCCGCCCATCCCGCCCCGGACGGGAGCGCCACCGCCAGGCGGAGCCGGCCGGCCCGCCAGTCGTCCCCGACGTACCCGGTGGCCCGGGTGTCGCAGTCGGCGAAGGCGCCACGCAACTCCGCCGAGCCGGCGGCCGGTGGCGCGACCCGCTCGGCCGGGAAGGCCCCGACGTGCACCGTCTCCACCCGGTGCGGCGCGGCACAGTCCACCGGCTGGTACTCGGCCAGCGTCACCACGTCGGTGAAGTCCGCGGCCTGGCAGACCCCGGCGGCCGGGGTGAACGGGCCGGCCGGGGGCGGGGCGGCCCAGTCGTCGACCAGGTCGCCGTCGGTCCCGCCGGGGTCGGCGCAGCCGGCCAGGAGCGCTCCCACGGCCACCGCCGCGACCACGACCCTCGTCGCACGGCGCATGACGCGCCCTCCCCCACCCAGCGACCGCCCTCACGACGGTCCGCCAAGGGTAACCAGAAATGACCACCCGGTAACAGACCGCGCACCCGCCCCAACCGTCCGCGATCCTGCGCCTCGCGCCCAGGCAAAAGCCCCATGCCTGAGCGATCCGGGCGCGGGCGCAGGACCGGCGAAGGAGGGGAG
>NZ_POUB01000195.1 GCF_003236335.1 Micromonospora deserti | reverse complement strand
CCTCCGGGTTGCCGGCCGGAGCCAACGGCGGGGGCAGCGACGGCGATGGCATCGACGAGGGCAGTGGGGGCAACGCGGCGATTCCCTCGTGCCCGTTCACACCCGAGCGGGCCTCGGAGATCGTGGGCCGGGCCATGCACGCCGACGGCAACTGCCTGTTCCGCGACGGGAACGGCGTCGCCATCCTGACCGTCACGCTCGCCTCCGAGTTGGCCGGGTCGGCGACCTTCGCGTACAGCAGGGAGCAGGCCGGGAAGCGGTACGAGGGGGTGGCTGCCGTGGACAAGGGCGACCAGGGGTATCTGGCTGCCGGGGAGACCGAGGCCGAGGCCGTCGTGATCAGCGGGGCGGGAGCCTTCACGGTGCAGATCAGCAGCTTCGCGAGCGACGCTGCCGCCAACGAGGCGCTGCTGCGCAAGCTCATCGCGGCGATTCCCGGGTGACCTGGGCGCCGGTTCGCGGGTGCAGTCACCGCGATCTCGGCGGGTCGGGGCTCGTGCTGCCCGGTCAACCCCGACGCCGTCGTCGCCGTAACCGTGCGGGCGCACATCCTCGCCACCCCGTCCGGTCAGGTGCTCGACACCCCCGCGGGGAGGGAGCGGAGACCTGACCCTCCATGCCAGGGGGTGCAGGTTGCCCAAGTCAGGCAGGCGTCACCTACCGCCGACCTTCGGCCGCTTGTGCTCGGTCAGCCGGAACCCGACGCCGCGTACCGCGTCGATGCTGACGCGGGTGCCGAGTTCCGCGAGCTTGCGTCGCAGCCGTTTCACCAGCGACTGCACGTCCGCCTTGCGCTCCAGCCCCTCGTCACGCCAGACCGACCGGTGCAGCTCGGCGTAGCTCCAGACCCGGACCGGCTCGGTGGTCAGGCTGGTCAGCAGGTCGTGCTCGAGTCGGGTGAGGCCGACCTCGCGGTCGCCACAGTGGGCGGTGGACCGGGTCGAGTCGATCAGTAGCGTGTTGTCGGCTACCGCTGGCTCGGCGGCGGGCGCCTGCGCGGACGCCGCCCGGGGAAGCTGCTGCGGGGCCGCGATCAGCCTGCGCAACTCGTCGAGGTCGGCGACCAGTAGCAGCGGCGCGAGGCCGTCGAGGCGCTCCGCGAGCCGCAGCCGTTCGGCCGGCGACGGCGTCACCGCGATCAACAGCGGGAACAGCTCCTCGGCCGGTTCGGATCCGCCCGGAACAGTGCTCTCGTCGTCCTCGGCCACCGCACCCCACCCGGAAACGAAGGGCAACTTCTGCCCGGCTTCGTCATGACCGTGACAATGATGGTCAAGCTTGCCGACTACCGAGCAACCGATAGTGACAACTTGCTTACGTCGTGTGCTTGATCGTCCTTCATTCTCGATCATAGTGTCCACACGGGCAGCCGGCGTGACCCGCGGCGCCTGGGGGGCGTAGGGGGTTCGTTCGTTTCGGTCTCATCCACAAGGGAGGCGGGCTCCCGGCACCCTCCACCATGGCTCGATCAACTCTGGGTCGTTCTGGAGGAGGCAGCACCGATGCTCAGACGTCCACCCGCCAGGCGCATAGCCAGATCTCTGGTGAGCGCCGGCGCGGCGATTGTCCTCGCCGCGACAAGTTTGGCCGCAACCGGCTCAGCCGCGCAGGCCGTGACGACCAAGGCGGGAGCAGCCGCGGTCTCCGCGTCAGACAAGATTCGCCCGGATCTCGCGAAGCGGCTCCAAGCCAAGAGCGAGAGCGATTTCTGGATCCGTTTCAAGGACAGGGCGGACCTGACCCAGGCCAGTACGATCAAGGACTGGGCCAAGCGGGGTACCGCGGTCGCGGACGCGTTGAAGAAGACCGCCGGCGACAGCCAGGCCAAGATCCGGGCTGAGCTGGACGGCAACGGCGCCACGTACCAGACGTTCTGGGCGACCAACGCCATCAAGGTCAGCAGCGGTTCGCTGGCGATGGCGCAGAGCTTCGCGGCCCACGCCGAGGTCGAGGGCCTGTACGCTCCGGTCGCCTACAAGCTGCCCGAGGTCAGCAAGGGCACCGACGAGAAGACGGTGAACGCCCTCGAGTGGGGCATCGCGAACATCAACGCCGACGACGTCTGGTCCCAGTACGGCGTCAAGGGTGCGGGCATCACGGTGGCGAACATCGACACCGGGGTCCAGTTCGACCACCCGGCGCTGGTCGGCTCCTACCGCGGCAACAACGGCGACGGCACGTTCGACCACAACTACAACTGGTTCCGAGCCGCCGGAACCTGCGCCGCGCCCTGCGACAGCGACGGTCACGGCACGCACACGATGGGCACGATGGCCGGCTCCGCCGGTGCGAACCAGATCGGCGTCGCACCCGAGGTCAGGTGGATCGCGGCGAACGGCTGCTGCCCCAGTGACGCGGCGCTGGTCTCCTCCGGCGAGTGGATGCTCGAGCCGACGGACCTCAACGGTCAGAACCCGGACGCCAGCAAGCGGCCCAACATCATCAACAACTCGTGGGGATCGACGCTGCCCTCCAACGACCCGTTCATGGAGGACGTGACGCTGGCCTGGACCGCATCGGGCATCTTCGGGATCTGGTCCAACGGCAACAGCGGTTCGGCGTGCCAGACCAGCGGCTCGCCGGGCAGCCTGGTCAGCAACTACTCGGCCGGTGCCTACGACATCAACAACACCATCGCCGCCTTCTCGTCCCGTGGCGCGGGCCAGAACGGCGAGACCAAGCCCAACATCGCGGCGCCCGGTGTGAACGTCCGATCCAGCGTTCCGGGCAGTGGCTACGCCAGCCTCAACGGCACTTCGATGGCGGCACCGCACCTCGCGGGCGCGATCGCGCTGTTGTGGTCGGCGGCGCCGGCGCTGGTCGGTGAGGTCGACGCGACCCGTGCGCTGCTGGACAACTCGGCGATCGACAAGGCCGACACCCAGTGTGGTGGCACCACCGACGACAACAACGTGTACGGCGAGGGCCGGCTGGACGCGCTCGCGCTGCTCAACTCCGCCCCGATCGGCGACACCGGCACCCTGGCCGGCACGGTCACGGACGCGGCCACCGGTGCCCCGATCGCGGGTGCCACGGTGACCCTGACCGGTGCGGCGAATCGCCAGTTGACCACCGGGAACGGTGGAACCTACTCCACTCTCCTTCCGGTCGGCGACTACCAGGTCGCCGTGGCGGCGTTCGGCTACGAGGGCAGGACGGTGCCGGCGACGGTCACCACCGACGCGACCACGACGATCAACGCCGCGTTGACGCCGGTACCGAATGTCACCGTCAGCGGATCGGTCACCGACGGCTCCGGACACGGCTGGCCGCTCTACGCGAAGGTGACCGTCGAGGGGGCGTCCGGTGTGTCCGACCACACCACACCCGCCTCCGGCCGCTACAGCCTCACGTTGCCGGCCGGGACGACGTACACCTTGAAGGTCGAGCCGCAGTACCCGGGCTACCAGACGGTGACCAAGGAGGTTGTGGTCGGCTCGGGCAACGCCACCGCCAACGTCGCGGTGCCGGTGCAGGACACCGCCTGCACGACGGCGCCGGGTTACCGGTACGGCTCCGACGGTGAGTACGAGACCTTCGACGGCACCACCGTGCCGGCGGGTTGGTCGGTGGCGGACCACGCGGGCACCGGCCAGGTCTGGAAGTTCACCGACGACGGCAACCGCGGCAACCTGACCGGCGGCACCGGCAACTTCGCGATCATCGACAGCGACGACTACGGGACCGGCGGACGGCAGGACACCTCACTCGTCAGCCCGGTCGTCGACCTCACCGGCGTCGCGGCACCGGTGATCCGGTTCAACCAGGACTACAACTGGCTGGGCAGCGACCGCGCCGATGTCGATCTCAGCATCGACGGCGGCACCACCTGGACGAACGTGCTGCGGCAGGCGGCCGACGTCCGCGGACCGCGGGTGACCGAGATACCGATCCCGCAGGCCGCGGGCCAGGCACAGGTCCGGGTTCGGTTTCACTACTACGACGCCTCCTACGAGTGGTGGTGGCAGGTCGACAACGTGCTGATCGGTAGCCAGGTCAGCTGCGAGCCGACCGACGGCGGCCTGGTGCTCGGTCACGTCCGCGACAGGAACGACAGCGGCTACGTCAACGGGGCCACCGTCACCAGCGACGACCGGCCCGCGGAGAAGGCCACCACCGTGGCGACCCCGAACGACCCCGGGCTGGCGGACGGCTTCTTCTGGCTGTTCTCCTCCCTGCCGGGCACCCACCCGTTCAGCGCGAAAGCCGCCAACTACGTCAGCCAGCGCAAGCAGGTCGACGTCGGGGCCGACTGGGCGACGGCGGTGAACTTCCAGCTCGCGGCCGGCCGCCTGTCGGTTCAGCCGGCCCAGGTGAGCGGGACGGTCCGGATGCCCACCGGCAAGGGCAACAAGACGTTCACCGTGACCAACACCGGCGGCGCCCCGGTCGACGTCGAGTTCGGCGAGCGCGACGGCGGGTTCGAGATCCTCCGGGCCGACGGGTCCCGGCTGAGCAAGCAGGAGGTGCTCGGGTCCGGCGGCGCTCCGGAGCAGCGGCTGGAGGTCCCGACGTCGTTCGCCGCGACGGCGTCAGGCAAGTCGGCGACGGCGGCATCCGCCGCGGTTGGGCCGCAGGCGGAGCCCTGGACGGACATCGCGGACTACCCGGCGAACGTGATGGACAACCGGGTGGTGAACCTGAACGGCAAGGTGTACTCGATCGCCGGTGGCAACGGGTCGGCGTCCACGACGAAGAACTTCGTCTACGACCCGATCGCACAGAGCTGGGCACCGATCGCCGATCTTCCCGGTGCGCGTAACGCCATGACCGTCGGCGCCGTGGACGGGAAGATCGTCGCGACCGGCGGCTGGGCTGCGTCCGGGCCCGACGGCACCACCTGGTCGTACGACCCGGCGGCCAACACCTGGACCGGGAAGGCCGACAACCCCGCGCCGCGCTCCGCCGCCGGCCAGGCGGTCGTCGACGGCAAGCTGTACGCCGTCGGCGGCTGCACCACATCGTCGTGTACGCCGATGTCGAACGATGTCGTCCGGTACGACCCGGCCAGCAACAGCTGGGAGACGTTGCCCGACTACCCGAAGTCGGTGGCGTTCCTCTCCTGCGGCGGGATCGACGGCGTCGTCTACTGCACCGGTGGCAACGACGGTTCCACCTCGCAGAAGGCCAGCTACGCCTTCGACCCGGGCGCCAACACCTGGACCGCCATCGCCGACGCGCCGGCCGACAACTGGGCCAGCTCGTTCGCCGTCGCGAACGGCAGGTTCCTGGTCGTCGGCGGTTCGCAGGGGGGCGCCATCACCAACGCCGGCTTCGCCTACGACCCGGCCACCAACTCGTGGTCCAACCTGCCGAACGCCAACACCGCCCGGTACCGCGGCGCCGCGGCGTGCGGCTTCTACAAGATCGGCGGATCGTCCGGCCAATTCAACGCGACCCCGGACAGTGAGGCGCTGCCCGGGTTCGAGGAGTGCGGCGAGGGTCCCGCCGACGTCAGCTGGATGACGGTCGACAAGACAGCAGTCACGCTGGCACCGGGTCAGCAGGTCACGGTCACCGTCGGGATGACGGCGAACGTCGACCAGCCGGGTACCTACTCCGGGTCGGTCTCGATCAAGGAGAACACCCCGTACCCGGTGCAGCCGGTGGCGGTGACGATGAACGTGCAGCCGCCGAAGACCTGGGGCAAGTTGATGGGTGTCGTCACCGGGACGAGTTGCCAGGGTGTGAGCTCTTCGATTCCCGGTGCGGTCGTCCAGGTGGACTCGTGGGCGATGTCGTGGACGTTCGCCACCGACGCCGAGGGCACGTACGCGTACTGGATGGACCGTCGGAACAACCCGATGACGATGATCGTCGCCAAGGACGGCTGGAAGCCCCAGACCCGTAAGACGAGGATCACCACCAGCACCCCGACGGTGGAGGACTTCGCGCTGCTCCCCATCCGCTGCTAGCTGACCGCTAGCCGACAGGTCCGGCCCGCCTGGGTTCCGCCCAGGCGGGCCGGACCAGGTTCGGAGCTCACCGGCGGCTGCAGCGGCGCGTGATGGTCAGATCGGGGTGAGGCGGAAGCCGACCCCGCGGACCGCGTGGATCGTCGCCGAGGCGTCCAGCCGGGCGAGTTTGCGTCGTACCCTGCGCACCACCGAATGCAGGTCGGAACCGCGGCCGAGGTGCTCGTTACCCCACACCTCGAGATGCAGCCGTTGGTAGGTCCAGACTCGTCCGGGCGAGCCGACCAGGCACAACAGGAGATCGTGCTCCAGCGGGGTCAGGTCGATTTCGCGGTCCAGCCACCGCAGCACCCGTCGGTCGGAATCGACGCTCAGGTCGGGTGGTGGCGGACCGGCGTCGTCGGCGGACTCGGCAGCCACGGTCTGGACGGGCGGCGCCATCGCCGCGGCGGCGGGTGCCCCGGCCGCACCGAGGAACTCCCGAACCTGATCGACGCTCGAGACGATCAGGAAGGCATCCGTCCCGCCGAGCAGTTGGGCGAGCCGTCTGCGTTCGGCCGGCGAGGAGGCGATGCCGATGACCAAGGACGCGGCCGGGATCGCCCTCATCCCCACCCCTTCCGGTTCCCCACCCATTCCGGGATGTTTCCTCGGTGACGCCGGTCAATCGGTGTCGCGATGATGGTAGTGGCGCTCTGTTACGAATAGCGGCAGATGTGGATTAGTGAGTCGTTGGTCCGGTGTGGGCAAAGTCGAAAAGGCAAATCTTCGACGTATGGGGGCAACATGCCGGACATGCGTGGTCTCGGCGTCGCCTGCCTGGCCCGGCACCTGGCCGCCCCCCACCTGCCAGGACAGCTGCTGAACCTGATTCCTATTTCTTCCGGCGTCGGTTAGCCGCGCCCTGAATGGAGACTGTTCTGCATAATAGTGGACTCCAATGTAACGGGCAATGTCACGACTGCTCGCTGCATTTGTCGGATTCGTGCGCGGGGTAGGTTCGAGTCCTCCCCGGGGCGGCGGAGCGGGTGGCTCGCCGGCTTTCCTGGGTACCCGGGGTGGATGGCCGAGCTGCTGGAGGACGGGGACATCTACTTCCTCTACCGCCCCCGCGTGGAGGAGGAGCACGTCGACTCTCTCGACGAGGTGCAACGGCTGTTCGTGGTGATGCATCCGTGGCACGGGCGGCACCTGAGGCTCCTGGTGGTGGGGCGCAAACGGCTGCCCGACATCGACGAGCACGACCGCTTCTGGGCGTTCGTCGACGAGGTGGTGGACCGGCCGGAGCAGCTGCACGAGACCCTGCGGGCGCGCCGGTACCGGACGAGGACCCGCGACGAGCGGAAGCAGCCGCCGGCCCGGCCCGTGGCGGAGGGCGCGTACGTGATCGCCCGGCACGACGACCACACCCACCTGGCGTACGAACTCGAACTGCCGCTGCACCCCGGCCCGGCGCAGCACGACCTCAGCATCGAACCGGAGGCGAGCTACATCGTCACGGTGAAGAACCCGCAGGCACCCTCCCCGCCCGGGGTGGGCCTGCGCGGACCTCGGAAGGTGAAGCTGCCGGGCGCGCTGCAGAAGGAGTTCCACGGCCGCCGCTTCGCCCCGCTCGACCCGCCGGGCTTCCTCGACCACCCCGGTACCGAGATCGTACTCATCGGCGCGGCCCACGACGCCTCCGAGGAGCTGCGTATCGACCTGGACGCGGAGGTCGACCGGGCGGAGCGGAGCACCATCTTCGGGGATCTGCGGATCGGGCGCCGGGAGCGGCCGGTCGCCCCGCTCTTCGAGGGCGAGTGGGCCTGAGCGCCACCGGCCGGTCACGTGTCTCAGGGACCGTCGGCGCGGGCGACCGCCGGCGGGGGTACCTCACGTACCGGTCGCGCGTCCCGCCACGTGTCGTGTTCGATCCGGCGCAGACGCTCATCGTCGCGCTCGACCACGCGGGCGGTGGCGACGCGCAGCAGGGGCGGCGTCATCAGGGAGGTGACGATGGCGACCAGCACGACGACCGTGTACATGGCGGTGTTCAGCACGCCGAGCCGGAGGCCGGTGAGCGCGACGATCACCTGGATGACGCCGCGGGCGTTCATACCCGAGCCGAGAGCCAGTGCCTCCCACCGGTTGAGCCGACCGAGCCATGCGCCGAGGAAGGCCCCGCCGAACTTGCTGACGACCGCCACCGCCAGCACGGCGAGCCCGGTTAGCGCCACGGTCGGCTCGGCCAGGGCGGTGAGGTCCATCCGCAGGCCGGCGGTGGCGAGGAAGAGCGGCGCCAGGACCGACAGCACGAACGCCCGCAGCGGCGCGAGGAGCACCTGGGCCGACCGGGTGGCGGCGATGAGGACACCGGCGACCAGAGCACCGAACAGCGCCTCCATGCCCAGCGAGTGGGTGGTCACGGCGCCCAGCAGCACGATGATGACGGCTGCGGTCACCGCAGGGCCGGGCTCGCCGGAGCGGGCGGCATGCTCCATCACGTGCCGGACCACGACCCGGCCCACGGTCGCGGCGAACGCCATGAAACCCAGCAGGTACCCGACGGCGAGGCCGACGGCACCGGCGGTGAGCCCGACGGTCGCGGCGGCGGCGACCAGCGACAGCAGCAGCCACCCGACCACGTCGTCGATGGTGCTGGTGGCGAGGATGAGCTGACCGATGTCACGGTGCATCAGTCGCATGTCCGACAGGGTCTTGGCGATGACCGGCACGGCCGAGACGCAGACCGCCACCCCCACCAGGAGCGCGAAGGTCCACCGCTGCGGGTCGGGTGTCGCCGACACCGAGGCCGGGATCAGCAGGCCCAGCCCGATGCCCAGGCCGAGCGGGATCAGCAGACCGCAGGCGCTGACCGCGGCCGCCGCCCGCCGGTAGCGGGACAGCACGGACAGGTCGACGTGGGTCCCGGTGACCCCGACGAGCAGCAGGACGCCAAGTTGGGCGACGGCGTCCAGCAGGTGCATCTGCCGCGGGTCGCTGGGCAGCAGCCACCCGGTGACCCCCGGTGTTAGATGTCCCAGCAGCGACGGGCCCAGGACGACGCCGGTGAGCAGTTCGCCGACCACGGCGGGCAGCCCGAAGCGTTCGGCGAGCGCACCGAGAAGGCGGGCGAGGAGCAGCAGGGCCGCGACGGCCGCGAGGAAGACCAGCAGTTGGTCGTGCGCAAGAGGTGCCGGAGCAGCCGCTACGACCACGGGGAACGACCTCCTTGCCGGATGCGGTCCCCTCATTCTCCGGCCCGGTCGAGGCCCGCAACGTCTTCCGTGTTGCGCTGTCGTCCCACTTCGGACGACACGGGACGCCCGGGCCTGCCGGCCGGATCAGCTCCGGCCGGACCGCCGGGTCAGGAGCCGGTCGCCGCGCCGGGTTAGGAGCCGGTCGCCGCGCCGACCGCGGCCGCGGCCGGCGCGGTGTGCACAGCGGCGTCGGCGGACCCCGCCGGCGAGCCGGCGGGGCAGTGGGTGTGGGCGGCGGGCCGGGTGGTCACCTCGTCCTGCGGCACCGGCCCGCCGCACGCCGAGCAGACGAGCACCATCTCGACGGGGTGGTCGCAGGTCGCGTGGACGGTGACCCGGGGCGGTGGGCCGTCACCGGGAAGGTGCTTGTCACCCCACTGCATCAGGGCGGTGAGCACCGGTGCCAGCTCCCGGCCCCGGGCGGTGAGCCGGTACTCGTGCCGAAGGGGGCGGAAGGCGTAGGGCACCCGCTCGAAGATGCCCGCCTCGACGAGCGTGTTGAGCCGCTGGGCGAGGACGTTGCGGGCCATCCCGAGGTGGTTGAGGAACGAGTCGAAGCGGCAGTCGCCGATCATCGCGTTGCGAATGATGAGGAGAGTCCAGCGTTCGCCGACGACGTCCAGCGCGCGTGCGATCGAGCAGTCCTGGCCGTACCCGCGTCGAGACATTGAGACATAATAATTGCTCGACGGCCATCGGTGACCGGTGACATTACTCTTGTCACACACCCGGCTCACGCAGCGCCACGGGACGGGCGGCGATGCCGCGCCGGAGCAGCAGGAACGCCGCCAGCAGGCCGACGGCGGCGAGGCCGGCGGCGACCGCGAACGCGGTCTGCAGCCCGGCGGCGACCTGCGCGGGCGCTGCCGGCGAGCCGGGCGCCGCCTGATGGGCGACGAGCGCGGCCGACACGACGGCCAGGCCGAGCGCCCCGCCGATGCTGAACGAGGCGTCGGTGAGGCCTGAGACGGTGGGCGAGTCGGCGTCGCTGGCGCCGAGCGTCACGGCGATCTGCGCGGCCACGAAGGCCGCCCCCGCGCCGGCTCCGATGACCGGCAGCACGCCGACGATGTTGCCCGTGGCCAGGGGGCCACGCACCATGGCCAGCGCCAGCAGGCCGGCGCCGGCCAGGGCCATCCCGGACATGGTGACCGTGCGCAGCCCGAGCCGGAGCACCACGGCCTGCCCGGCGTAGGAGCCGATCACCGACGGCAGCGTCAGCGCGGCCATCAGCGCGCCGTACCCGATGGCCGACAGTCCCAGCGACTGCTGGCCGTACAGGGTGATCAGCAGCAGCATCCCGTCGACCACCGTGCCGGCGGCGAGCAGCACGACGAGACCGGCCAGCCGGGTCCGGGAGCGCAGCAGTTCGGGGCGGACCAGGGGGCGGGCGGCGCGGGACTCGCTGACCAGGAAGAGCAGGAGCAGCACGGCCGAGCCGGCCATCCGTAGCAGCGTGCCACCGACCGAGCCGTCCCCTGCGAAGGCGTCGACGATCGCCCAGCCGAACAGGGCCAGCGCGCCGATCAGGCTCGCCGCTCCGACCAGATCCAGCGGGCGCCCGGAGCGGGGGCACGGGTCGGCCGGCAGGACCGGCACGAGGAGGGCGGCGGTGATCCCCACCGGCACGTTGACGAGGAAGACCCACCGCCACCCGGGCCCGTCGGTGAGCAGCCCGCCGAGCAGAAGCCCGGCGGTGCCGCCGAAGGCGCCGATCAGTGTCCACAGGCCCAGCGCCCGGGCCCGGACCAGACCGCTGCCGAGGGCAATCACGAGCAGGGGCAGCGCGGTGGCCGCGATCAGTGCCGCGCCGGCGCCCTGGAGGGCCCGGGCGGCGATCAGCACACCGCCGGACCAGGCCACGGCCGACAGCAGCGAGGCGGACGTCACCACCGCCAGGCCGGCGGCGAACAACCGGCGGCGGCCGAAGAGGCCGGCCAGCCGGGGGCTGAGCAGCAGCAGGCCGCCGAAGCTGATCAGGAACGCCGACATGAGCCACTGCACCGTGCCGGTGGACAGGGCCAGCCCTCGCTGGATGCTCGGTATGGCGACGTAGACGCTGGTGCTCTCCACCGCCACCATCAGGAACGAGGCGGCGAGCGCGCCGATGGCCAGCTGCTGGTGCCTGCTGAGCTGCCCCGCCGGCGCTGGCGGTCCGCCGAAGTTGTCCACCATCCAAGCCCCTTGGTTGACGGTGATACGCAAGCTAGCCGCATCGGCAGGCGTCAGGCGTACCGCGGGTTGTCGCCGGCCCGTGGCCGCCACGGGTGCGACGGGCGAACCCGAGGAGCGACAACGGGGTTGCGTCCGGGCGCGCCCCCTCGGCTGCCGTGGAAGCGGCGTCACCCACAACCACTCGGTGCGGATTTGAAACTGACGTAGGGCAATGAAGATAGCAGCAGAGAGTCGCTGGCACGACCCTCTGTCGCGCCGAGTGACGCGGGAGGCGTCGCACATCATGACAGGTGCCGGAGGGCGGGTGAGGGT
>NZ_POUB01000194.1 GCF_003236335.1 Micromonospora deserti | reverse complement strand
ACGTCCCACCGTACGACCCGTTCGCCGATCCGACCCCCCGGATCAGGCCCTCCGAGCCGCCGAAGCGGCACACCGGGCTCTGGGCCGGCGTCGCCGCCCTCGTCCTGGTGGCCGCGCTGGGTGCCGGTGCCGCCGTGTGGGCGCTCTCCGGTCCGGAGTCCAACGACCCCCGGACCGGGCCGACCACCGCCTCGTCCTTCCCGAGCAGCGCGGCGGTGAACCCGGGTCTGAAGCCCTGGGCGGAGGCCGCCCCGTACAGCCCCGAGGAGCGGGCGCTGGCGATCAGCGCACCGTCCCTGGTCTTCATCGAGGCCGTCGTCACCGGCGTGCTGCGAGAGACGAAGTCCAATGTGCCGCTCAGCGCCACCCCGGTCACCTTCAAGCGCCGATGCAGCGGGTTCGTGATCAACCCGGACGGTCACGTGGTCACGAACGGCCAGTGTGTCCGCCCTGAAGCGGAAGCCGCGCGGGAACGTGCCCTCTACACGCTGGGCCGGATCCTCATCGAGCAGAAGAAGCTTACCGCGCCGCAGCTCGACCGGTACGTCCAGACGCGGATGACCACCACTAGCTTCACCGGCCCTCAGCCGGGCACGGAGCCCACCAGCAAGGTGTTCGGGCAGTTCAACGTCGCCCGCGGAGACTTGACGGCCAGCCCGGCCGTGCCGGCCGAGGTGGTACGAGTGCTTCCCGCCGACAACGGGGACCTCGCGCTGGTCAAGCTTGCCCAGACGAATCTCCCGGCGGTCGAGCTGAGCCAGGAGGCTGCGCTCGGTCCCGGTGCGGCGCTGCTCGTGGTCGGCTACCACACGACCGACGCCGACTTCCGTGCCGCCACCCACACCCTTCGGTCGAAGCCGGTGCGGGTGTCCGCCACCGCCAACCAGGGCGCCGTCACGGTCCTCCGGATCAACGACGACATCGGCATCTACTCCCATGGTGGGATCGCCATCGACACCAGCGGCCGGGTGGTCGGTGTGCTGGACAACGACCGGGCGGCCAACGGTGGGGCCAACCGTGCCGTCGTCCCGGTTTCCGTGGTGACGGGGCTGCTAGGTGAGACGGGTGTCACAAACGGGCTCGCCGAAGCCGACCGGGTGTATCGCAGCGGGCTGGAAGCCTTCTTCGCCGGCCGGAACGCGGAGGCGATCAAGCAGTTCGACACTGTCGCGGCATCCTCGCCGACCAACCTGCTTGCGCAGGCGTACCGGCAGAACGCGGTGGACCGGGCGCGGCTGGAGGCGGAGTCGAACGACTCCTCGCCTCTGCTGACCATCCTGCTGGCGGGCCTGGTCGGAGCCCTCGTGGTCGGCGTGGTCGTCGCCGCGGTGCTGCTCCTGCGCCGCCGGTCCAGCAGCTACTGACGTCCTGCCCGGCCGGTCCAGCTACCGAAAACTGGCGGGACCGAGGGGTTGGACGGTTGCGTCTCGCGTCCGCCGGACCATCGAAATCAGCGGGTCGATTCGTCGCGTCCCCACCCGTTGCTCGGGTGACGGCGTGACTTCAGCGCGGCGGCCAACGTGATGGTCACGTACACCGTGGCCGCCGGAGCCAGCCATGGCCGGGGCAGAACCACGTCCCGGAACCAAGAGGACGGCGCCGACGGTCGGATGTTGGTGTGGCTGGCACGCAGCATGGTGTTGCCGGCGCGTACCCGCGCGAGGGTGCGGACCAGATCGCGGGTATGCCGAGGCGCCTGCACCAAGGAGGTCGCACTGGCCACCTCCTGCTTTTCCTCGGCGGAGAACTGCGAGTCGAGGAACAGGTCATCGGCGATCTGCTCGGGAAAGCGGTCGAAGCGATCGCGCCCGGCGGCGGAGACTCCAATCGCCCCACGACCAAACAAGGCGTCGGCGAAGACCGGCAGCCGTGTGTTGATCGCGTAGTACGCCCGTACGGCCAGTGAGCGCCCCTCGGTCACCATGCGGCGCCGCGGCATCACAGCCAGGGGCGCCGCGTCGCCGGTGAGAGCGGCGGCCATCTCCCGCAGCGCGCCCGGGCTGAGCACCACGTCTGCGTCCAGGTAGATCCGAGGGAAACCGCGAGCCGCCGTGTCCCCTACGTTCAGGGCGTTCGCCTTGCCCGCCTGCGCCACCTCGATGACCCGCACCCCCGGGCGTGCCGCGGCGACCTGGGCGGTGTCGTCGCTGCAGCCGTTCGCAACCACCACGATGTCGAGCTCGCCGGGTGCGGCGTCGGCGAGCAACGCGTCGAGGCAGCCACCGATGACCCGCGCCTCGTTGTGCGCAGCCATCACCACACTGATCATTGTTCCCTCACGGGCACTCACACCGGATCCCCGCATCTCCCTGGTCGGGGTGCCTGCCCCGGCGCGGTCCTCAGCGGATTATGGGCCGTCAGGGCCGGCCCGGGTACGGCGGTACAGCTTGCCCGACGCGCGGCGTCACGGCAACCATCGGGACCCGCTACCCGCCGGTTACCCGACACCTCCAACTCGTCCATCGCTGGTATCGTCCTCGTGTTTCTGTGGGGGGGCAGAAGCACACGGGGCATCTCCCACCTGATCCGTCCACAGAGCATGGTGCCGATTGCCAGATCGGCACCGGCATCGGCAGTACGGGGCCGGGCGTGACATGCCCGAGTTGTCGCTGCTACCGCGGCAGACACTGATGGGAGACGCACCCGCGATGGACACCTTGACCACCCCGGAGTGGCGCCCGCCCTCCAGGGAAGTTCGCCAGGACGCGTCGGTGACTCGGCATGAACGGGTCGCACGCATCCTGGCCAGCGGCGCACTGGTACTGGTTGCGGTGAAGCCATTGCTCGACATCGGCGAGAAGGGCGGGAGCAGCGGGCTCGACCTGGGTGTGCTGATCACCACACTCGGTGCGATGTGCATGTTCGCCGCACTAGCTGTTGTGTCGCTCGGTGCCCGGCGCCTGCCGCACCGCGCTCTGCTGCTGATAGCGGCCGGGCTGGCGCTGCTGCTCGTGCTCACCGCCGTCAGCTACCTGGCCGCGTCCGCCCGGGCCGACCTACTCAGCCTCTTCGACGTCCGCCGCTACTCGATTTACGGGCCGGCACAAGAACCGGCCAGCGCCATACCGGCGGAGGCGATGCGGCTGGTGGTGGGGTTCGCGCCGATCGCACTGCTCGGGTTGATGCTCATGCGCCGCGACTGGTTCCCCGTCCGTCGGCTCGCCCTCGTCGCGGCTGTGGTAGTGGCGGCCGCAGTGGTGCATTGCGTGTTGGCCTGGCTGCAGGTGGCCGGGGTTTACCCGTACTCGTTCCACTTCGAGCTGGCGAACTACGAGAAGATCGGGCGCGCCTCCGGCGGCTACTACCATCCGATGTCGCTTGGTCGGCTGCTGATGTTCTCGGTGTTCCTCGTCTACGTCTTCGGTGACCGGATCCGAGCTCCGTTCGCCGTCCGTTACGGGCTCATCGGTCTCTTCATGGCCACCGGTGTCGTCTCCCTGCACCGCTTCACGATCCTGTGCCTCGGCGTGATCGTGGCCGCGTTCGAGGCGCGGCGGCTGCTCACCATGGTGCGGGCCCGTCGCGTCGGCGGGGGTGTGAACCGTCGCGCCGCGCTGGCGGTCTGCGGCGCGTTGGCCGCCGTCGTGGCGGTCGCCGGAGCGCTGTGGGGCGGCGCCATCTGGAGGCGGGCCGAGGTGACCCTTACCGAGGTGGGGTCGCTGGATGTCCGCTCCGACACGTTCATGCACGGTCGCGGTGCCATCTGGAACGACGTGGTGGAAATTTTCGGCCGTTCCCCTGTGGACGTCTGGCTCCTCGGCTTCGGCTACGAACCGTGGGACATGCACAACGACCTGCTTCGGGTGATGGTCATCTGGGGGATCGTCGGCGTTGTCGTGACCGCCGCGGTCCTCGTGGGGCTCTACCGGTTCGTCAACGCGCGGGTCACCCGGGCGGGTCGGCCCGCGGTGGCGCTGCTCTTCGCGATCCTCGTCATCTTCGGTCTCACCCAGAAGCCGCTCGCCTACCCGTACTTCCTCTGGCTGTTCTTCCTTGGGCAGATGGCGGTCCTCGCCGTCCACCCCCGCGCGGACAGCGGCGAGCCGACACCGAGCGAGAGTGAGCCGACCCAGTGAACCCGTTGCTTCCCGCGTCGCTGCACGACTCGTCCCGACTCCCCGCCCAGGCTGGGCGTCCCGAGGCCGAGGCTGCCACCGAGCGCGCCGTCCAGCCGACCTTTTCGGTCTGCATCGTGGTCCGCGACCGGCCCGTCCTGCTCGTCAACGCGGTGCGCAGTGTGCTCGCGAACAGCTTCGCCGACCTCGAGCTGGTGATCGTCGACGACGGTTCGCGGATCCCCGTCGCCCAGGTGATCGCGGAGGCCGACCTCTCGGCGGACCGCCGGGTGCGGGTGCTGGCCCAGCCGCCCAGGGGCATCGCCGAGGCCCGTAACCGCGGCCTGCGGGCGGCCGTGGGCAGGTACGTCACGGTGTTGGACTCCGACGACGAGCTGACCGTCGACGCGCTCGACCGGGTGCACCAGCTACTCGCCACCACCGGCGGCAGCTGGGTGTACGCCGACTACACCGAGGTCCGTCGGGGGTCTGCGCGGCTCATCAGGCTGCCGGAGTACGCCTCGGCGCGGCGCATGCTGCTCGGGGTGCTCACCCGTCCGCGCCTGCCGTTCAAGCACTCGGGCACCACCATCGATCGCGCGCTGCTCGACCGGATCGGTGTGTACGACGAGAGCTTCCGGCTCTTCGAGGACGTCGAGCTGATGCTCCGCGCCCTCAGCGCCGGCGTGCACCCCCGGCACTTGGCCCACCCGATCGTGCTTTTCCACCGGCACGACGGCAACGTCACCCGGGGCCGTCTCGGTGGCCTCGTCCTCTGGTTCCGCCTGATCGACATGTACCGGCCGTCGCGGTGGCCGGGCGTCGGACTGGCCATCAAGGCGCTGCGGACCCTCAGCGAGATGGGCAAGTGGCTTGTCACCCTCGGTCGTTGATCTCGGTGTCGGTCCGGGTGCCGTGGCCCGGCCGGCAGCTCCCCGTGGTCGCCTCGGCACCGCCCTGATCCACCTCGGCATGTTGGGCCTGAGCCAGGTGGGCGTCACCATCGCTGCCTTCGGGACGCAGATCCTCCTCGCCCGCAGCCTTTCCCAGGAGGCGTTCGGCACGTTCACCGCGGCGTTGGCGGTGGTGTCGCTGACCGCGCCGTTGGCGGTCTTCGGCGTACCGGAGCTGTGGTTGCAGCGGTTCGGACGGGAAGGCGAGCGGGCCCACCGCTGGATCGGCCCTTCGCTGCGGGTGGTGGCGGTCGCCACCGCTGTGACCGTCGCCGGCATGCTTGCCTGGAGCCTCGGCGAGTGGTCCGACCCGGAGGCGGCCGGTGTGCGGGCGTTGCTGACGAGCGTCGTGGTCGCCCAGGCCGGTCTGGCGCTGGTCGGATCGGTCCAGCAGTTGCAAGGCGACTACCGGGGCCTGTCGGCGCTTCAGGTCGCGCCGCACCTGGCCCGCGTCCTCGTGGTGCTCGCGGTGTGGGTGTTCGGACTCTCCGTTTTTGCGGCGGCCACCGGCTACGCGGTCGTGGCGGCGCTGGCGGTGATCGCCTGTGTGATAGTGATGCGGCCGTTCGTCCGGCGCCTTACCGCGCTCGACGGACACTCGCGCGTGGCACCCGCGAAGGCGCCGACGCGCTCGATATCCGAGCCGGCCGTCCGGGCCTCTCGGGTAGGCGCGGCGCGGGTGACCGGCGCGGCCACGCCGTTCGTACTGGGCAACCTTTTCTACCTGATCGGCATGTACCTGGGGACGGTGGTCGCCGCCGAGTCGCTCGGCCCGGCCGCGGCTGCGGTTCTGGCCGTCCCGATGTCCGTCCTGACCGCCGTCTACCTCATACCCCGCATCGTCTACCAGCAGTACTTCCTCGCCCGGCTGCACCGCTGGTCGGTCACCGACCGGGACGCTGTCCTGATCGCGTACCGCTGGGGCGGGGCGGGGATGCTCGTGCTGGGTGCGATCATCGCGGCGTTGGTCGCCCTCGGCGGCCTGCCGGTGCTCCCGTTCCTGCTGGGTCCGGACTACGTGGAATCCGCGGCCGTGCTCGCCGTGCTGGCCCTGGCCATTCCGTTCAGGTTTGGGGGTGCGGCCGTCGCCGCCCTGCTCACCAGCGGTGGCCTGCTCCGCCGCAAGGTGGCCTACCAGGGTGTGGGTGCTCTGATGTACCTCGTGGCCCTGGCGGTGGCGACGCCGCTGTGGGGCGTCCGTGGCACCGCCGCCGCCACAGTCGTCGCCGAGATCGTGCTCTGCGCGCTGTTCTGGATCGCCGTACGTAGGCGGGTGGTCGGCGACGACCACCTGCCCTCCTGGCGCGATCTCCGCCGCCGACTGACGAGGGGGAACCCCGGTGCTTCCTGAGCCGCACGCTGCTGCCCGCCGTCCGCTGGTCGTCGGCTACTACGGCATGGAGAACGTCGGCGACAATGCGTTCTGCGTCGTTATGGACTGGGCCACCCGTACCTACTGGGGATCGCGGGAACCCGTCTTCGCGGCACCGCCGATCGTCGACCTTCCGGCAGAAAGCGCCGGGATGAATCCCCGCTGGTACCGCTCGCGGAGCGTGCCGGACCGGGTTGGCTGGGTGCTGAACAAGGCCGCGCTGCTGAGCCGCTCCTCGATGCTGGTCTTCGGTGGCGGCTCGGTGTTCCGCGACATGGGCCCGCTGAGTGAGAAGAAGCTCTTCTCGCTCTTCTCGCGGGTGTCCGGTCATCCGATGGCGGCCGTCGGTGTCTCCGTCGGACCGTTTCTCTCTGCGGCGGCCGAGCGGCGGCTGGTGGAGGTGCTGCGGCGGATCGACTTCATCGGCGTACGCGACCACGCCTCGGCCGAGATTCTTGAGCGGGCTGGCCACCCGGGGGTGCTCGTCACCGCTGGCGACCTCGCTGGGCTGCTGCCCGAGGCGCTCGGCGAGCCGATCCCCGATCGCCGGCCACGGCCCGCTTCGGATGGTCGAGCCCGCCTCGGAGTGACGCTGCTCGGTGTGGACTACGAGGCGGACGCCGTGCAGGCGCGGCAGCGCGGGGAGGCCCTCATCGAAGGGATCCGCCGCCTGGTGCTCAAGGAGCCGGTTGACCTGACCGTCTTCGTGTTCAACACCCACCCTGTGCACGGGGACGAGCAGGTCAGCGAGCGGCTCCGAACCGCCGTGCACGGGCTCTGCGACGTTCGGGTGGTCACCGCACGCGACGGCGTACGGGCCTGCTGGGACGAGATGAAGCGCTGCGACATCGGCCTGCACATGCGGCTGCACGGCGCGATCTTCGCGTACCTGGCCGGCGTCCCCTTCGCGCTGGTGCCGTACCAGAAGAAGTGCGACGATTTCCTCGCCGAGATCGGTCAGCCGGAGTCGCTGCGGCTGGGCCGGGTGCCCGAGGAGGCCACGGAGGTGACCCGGGTACTGACCGGCATGATCCACCACACGGCGGTTCCGGGGTTGCCACGCGAGGAGTTCGCCGAGCGGGCCCGGTGGAATTTCAGCCGGGCGCCGTGGGCAGTGCGCGACGTGCCAGGTGCACCGGCGCGGTGACTGCCGAGATGTTCACCCTGGGCCGTGAGCCGGCGTCGTACCCGGGGAGCCAACCGGAGTCCGGCTACGGCTCGTCGCGGCCGGCTGCCCCCGGGACGCCGCGGCGGATCCGCTCTCCGGTCACGCTGGTGTCGGTCGGTCTGGTGCTAGCCGCGTTGGTCGCGCTCGGTCTGCTGCTGCTAAGGCACGGCCCGAAGGAGCCGGCCGACGGTGGCCCCTCCGGGGCGCTCACCTCGCCGACCGCTCCTGCCACACCTAAGCGGCAGTCGCTGCGGGACCAGATGCCCCCGGGCGTACGGATCGGCTCAGCGGTCGATGGTCGGAGCCTGAGCCTGGACCCGGCATACCGGGACCTGCTCGGCTCCGAATTCAACGCGATAACGGCCGAGAACGCGATGAAGTGGCGCAGCCTCGAACCGGTGCCGGGCGTCTACGCCTGGACCGGCGCCGACCAGCTCGTCGAGTTCGCCGAGCGGCACGGTCAGGCGGTGTACGGACACACTCTCGTGTGGCACAGCGACGTGCCGAAGTGGGTGTCGCCGGACTGGCCGGCAGAGCGGGTCCGCGCCGTGCTCCAGGAGCACGTGACCGCCGTCGTCTCCCGGTACCGGGGTCGCGTCTGGGCGTGGGACGTAGTGAACGAGGTGCTGGACGAGGACGGTTCGCTACGCGACACCGTCTGGCTGCGAAAGCTCGGGCCGGGATACATCGCCGACGCGTTCCGCTGGGCGCACGCGGCCGACCCGGGGGCTCGGCTGTTCATCAACGAGTACGGGATCGAGGGTCGCACCCGGAAGGCGGACGCCCTGGTGAAACTCGTCCGCGAGCTGCGCCGGGCCGGCGTGCCCGTCGACGGCGTCGGTTTCCAGAGCCACCTGCGGTGGGACCAGCAGCCCCGGGACCTGCTCGGCAATCTACGCCGGTTCGCCGACCTGGGGTTGTCGGTGGCCGTCACCGAACTGGACGTGCGGATCGCGCTGCCGGCCACGCCGCAGAAGCTGGAGCGGCAGGCGGCGGTCTACCGCCAGGTGCTCCAGGCCTGCCTCGCGGTGCCGGCGTGCGTATCGTTCACCGTCTGGGGGTTCACCGACGCGCGCAGCTGGATCCCGGGCTACCACCGTGGCTACGGTGCGGCCTGCCTCTTCGACACCAGTCCAGCGCCGAAGCCAGCCCATGCCGCGCTGCTGGACGAGCTACGCCGCCACTCAGCCCGAGGCGGGATCGTGCCCAGCCCCGGTTGAGTCCGAACGGTCCCCTCGCTGGCTTGGCGGCGCCCCGCGCTCTCTCGCTGTGCTAGAGCCCGCGATCAGGTTTCTGGTGACGACAAGCATGCGTGAAAGGAACGTCGTGTCCGCGCAGACTCAACTCCTCTCGACTGTCGCGCCATCGCAGTCACCGAGTTTCGACCCTGATCTCGGGGTCATCACACCCCCGTCCAACGGCATGGCCCGGTCGGCCTTCGCCCGCCCGGTGGCCCCGCGGGCCCGGTGGCGCCGGCGCTACCTGGCCTGCCTGGTGCTGATCGACTTCGTCACCGCCCTGGGGGCCAGCCGGACCGTGGTCGCCCTGCTGGACGAGGCCGACGCCGGCTTCTGGGACCAGCGGGTGCTGGGCGGCGCGGTCAGCGCCTTCGCCCTGGTGACGAACCTCGTCGTCCCGCTGATGTGGATGACGGTGCTCGTCGCCGCCGGCGCGTACGACCGGCGCGCCCTCGGGCGCGGCACCGAGGAGCTCAAGCGGGTGGCTCGCGCCAACGTCGCGATGGCCGCCACCGTGTCGTTCCTGGCGCTGGGCTTCAAGAAGGACCTGTCCCGGGCGACGGTCGCCGCCATCATCCTCACGCTGCTGCTCTACACGCTGGTGACCCGTGCCCTCGCCCGGGTGGTGCTGCGCCGCATCCGCCGGGTCAGCCAGCGGGCCTCGCAGAAGGTGCTGCTGGTCGGGCGGCTTTCCGACGCCATGGCGGTGCACGAGGTGGTGACCCGCAACCCGGGCGCCGGGCTGCGTCCGATCGCCATCCACCTGCCGCACCACCCGCGGCCCGGCGAGCGCGTCACCGCCCCGGTGCCGGTCTACGTTGGATGGGACCTGGTGCCGCTGGTCCAGCAGCTCGGCGCGGACACCATCGCCGTCTGCGGCCCGGCGAGCCTGGAGTCGTACGAGCTGCGCAAGCTGGCCTGGCAACTGGAGGGCACCGGCCTGGACCTCGTGGTGGTCCCGCAGGTCACCGACGTCACCGGCCCGCGCATTCACGTGCGCCCGATCGAGGGCCTGCCGCTGCTCAACGTCGAGGAGCCCACCATCTCCGGCCTCTCGCTGCTGGTCAAGAGCATGTTGGACCGGGTGACGGCGCTGGTCGGGCTGGTGTTGCTGAGCCCGCTGCTGGTCGGGATCGCGGTGGCCATCAAGCTGACCGATCCCGGGCCGGTGATGTTCCGGCAGACCCGTATCGGCCACGAGGGCCGGGCCTTCAAGGTCTGGAAGTTCCGCACCATGTACACCGACGCGGAGCAGCGGCTGGAGGCGCTGCGGCACCGTAACGAGAGCGACGGCCTGCTTTTCAAGATCAAGGACGATCCGCGGGTGACGCCGATCGGCCGGCACCTGCGCGGGCTCTCGCTGGACGAGCTACCCCAGCTGATCAACGTGCTCAAGGGCGAGATGTCCCTGGTCGGCCCGCGTCCGCTGCCCACCGAGGACGACGACTACCGTGGCGATGTCCGCCGGCGACTGCTGGTGCGCCCTGGCATCACCGGGCTCTGGCAGATCTCCGGCCGGTCCGACCTGACCTGGGAGGACGCCGTCCGGCTCGACCTGCACTACGTCGACAACTGGTCGCTCGTCTACGACCTGGGTATCCTGTGGCGGACCGCCAGCGTGGTCCTCGCACGGCGGGGCGCGTACTGAACGGGCGCCCCCGGCCGGGGCGCCCGTCTCACTTCCCGCCCTTGATGATTTCCTGCACCGTGTCGTGGCGGACCGCCTCGTAGAACGACCGGGTCCCCTCGGCGTCGGCGAAGACGACGCTCTCCGAGCCGACCCGGCCGGTGCCCTTGGTGGGGGTGGTCAGGAAGACCAGGTTGTTGCCGCGCAGGCCGCGCAGATCCGTGGCCATGCCCAGCAGGGACATGCCCTCGTCCACGGACACCGCGCTGGAGGTCGCCTTGACGAAGGAGTTGAGCCGGGCCGGATTCGTGACGATGCCGCCGGAGACCGCCTGGTCGAGGATCGCTTTGATGACCTGCTGCTGGTGCCGGATGCGAGCGAAGTCCCCGTCGGGGAACTGCTTGCGCTGTCGGGAGTAGTCCAGCGCCGTCTCACCGTCCATCCGCTGCATTCCCTGTTGGAAGGTGCGGAACGGCGGGTGGATAGAGGTGAAGGTCTTCTCCGAGTTGACGTCGATGCCGCCCAGCGCGTCGATGATCTCCTTGAATCCGGCGAAGTCGATCATCATGACGTGGTCGATCCGGACGCCGGTGAACTTCTCCACGGTCTGCACCATCAGCGGCACCCCGCCCCAGGCGAAGGCTGCGTTGATCTTGGCATCCCGGCCGCCGTGGTTACCGTCCTTCGACCGGGGCACGTGCACCCAGGTGTCCCGAGGGATGGAGATGAGCTGGGCGCTCGACCGGTCCTTGGGCAGGTGGGCGAGGATGATGGTGTCGGTCCGCGAGCCGGTGGTGTTCTCCGGGTCGCGGGAATCGCTGCCGAGAATCATGATGTTCAGGGCGCCCTTGGCGACCGCCTGTGGCCGGTCGGCCTCCGGCACGCCGCTGAACGCGTCGACCCGGTCGATGTCCGACTCCACGGAGCGGAGGTAGAGACCGCCGGCGATCGCGGTGCCGCCGCCGAGCAGCGTCACCACCAGCAGGCTGATCAAGCCGATCTTCCGCCATCGGCGACGGCGGGGACGCGACGCCTCGGTCGGCTCCGGCGTCGACGGCCCGTCTAAAACCGTGGTCTCTGGTTCCACGTACTGCTGGCGATGCGGCATGGCGCGATGCTACTGATTCCGATTGCGGCTCGCGTACCCCCGTCCGGGCCAGCCGAGCCGTGCGAATACCGGAAAGTTTCCCCCCAACCGTTTCCCCACACCTGGTAGAACCCTCCCGTGGACGCAACCAAGCTCCGTCGGGC
>NZ_POUB01000193.1 GCF_003236335.1 Micromonospora deserti | reverse complement strand
CCTTCCTCGTTCGCCCTCAACGGGGTCACCTGCACTGGCGGCGTGGTGCCGCCGACGCCGCCAGTGCAGGTGACCCCGTTGAGGGCGAACGAGGAAGGGGCCGTGTTGGTGCCCGACCACGACCCGTTGAAGCCGAACGACACCGTCGCGTTCGTGGCGATGGTGGCGTTGTAGCTGACGTTGGTGGCGGTGACGTCATTGCCCGACGAGGTGACGGTGGCGTTCCACGCCTGGGTCACCCGCTGTCCGGAGGGGAACGTCCAGGTCAGACGCCAGCCGTTGAGCGGTTCGCCGAGATTGGTCACCCGCACGTCCGCCGTGAAGCCGCCCGGCCACTGACTGGGGGTGGAGTACGCCACCGCGCAGCCCGCCGCCGCGTGGGCGGTGCCCGTGACCATCAGGCCGACGCCGGCCAGCAGCACCGCGATGCCGCTGACGACCAGGCCGAGCCGCCATCGTGTCCGTCGTACCGTGCCTCGCAGTCCGGCCATGACGCTCCTCGTCAGAAGTTGCTGTCGCCTCGGGTGACCGTGCCGGACGCCGCGTGGGAGCGACGCCGGAATCGGTCGCAGAATAAGTTTGGATCATAAACTTTGTCAATCGATACAGCCCTATATCGACCACAAGGTGGCGCGCCCTCCTTGTTGGCTCCGGCGGGCGGGGGAGCGCGGGAAGACGACGAGGACCATCACCGGCAGGGCGGATCGGCGGCGCCGCGCCGAGCATCGACCCGCACCGCGGTGCCGCGGTCAGGCCGAGCCAGCCGCCGTCGTCATGCGCCGGTGCCCAGCGCCGGGCGGTACGTGGGCGAGGGCCACCGGCGCCGCGCCGCGCGAACAGCCCCCGGCCACCCAGCCCGCCGTCGGGAGGGTCCTACGACAACCCGGTACGGCCCGTCAGTCGAGGGTGTGGTGGCCGGCCTTGATGACCCGGTCGTACTCGCTGCGCCGGGCGTCGTAGGCGGCCTCCAGGTACGCCTCCGTGTCCGAACCCACCGGCAGTCGCAGCGGTGGCGACTCCATCCGGCTGAGCCGCCAGACCACGTCGGCGAAGAGCTCAGGGGAGTTGATCTCCGCCTTGGCGTTCATGCCGCGCAGCGCGCCGAGCATGCCGTCGCTGACCGGCGCGTAGTCCGCGATTCGGATCTCCGGCATAACCAGGTTGGAGCTGTATCCGGTGGCGAAGCCGCCCGGCTGCAGGATGGTTACCTTCACCCCGAGGTGCCCGGCCTCGGCGGCGAGGGACTCGGCGGCACCCTCCAGCGCGAACTTGCTCGCGGTGTATGCGGCGAGCCCCGGGAAGGGGACCATGCCGGCGATCGAGCTGACGAAGACCGCGTGCCCGGAGCGCTGCGCCCGCCACACCGGCAGCACCGCACGGGTGAGTCGCCACGACCCGAAGAGGTTGGTGTCGAACTGCGCGGCGAGCTCCGCGTCGGAGACCTCCTCGAAGGTGCCGAACTGTCCGTAGGCGGCGTTGTTGACCAGGACATCGATGCCGCCGAAGGTGGTCACCGCCCGCTCGACCGCGGCGTGGCACTGCGCCGGATCCCGTACGTCCAACGCGGCGGCCACCAGGTTGCCCGGATGCTGCGCCGCCAACCCGGCCAGGGTCTCCAGCCTTCGGGCCGTCGCCACCACCTGCTCTCCCTCGGCGGCGAGCCGGGCTGCGAGGGCTTGACCGAGTCCGCTTGAGCACCCCGTGACCAACCAGCGCTTTGTCATCACCCTCGACCGTCCCATTCAGACAGTGACATCCCGGTGGCAGCGTGGCAGCGCGGGGTGGCAGGGGTGAAGAGAAATCCGCTGTCGTCAACTGGATACGTCGGGTATTCGTCGGACGCCGGGTCGGCCGACCGCCCACCTCGATGAGCGGACGGCATCCACATCGCGCCGAGACTCGGTTCCCCGGTGGGTGCCGAGGCCGGCATCCTGCGCGGCGTAACCCCTACCCGAGCCATGCGGTAGGGGTGCATTCGCGCCGGCCGGGATGTTCAGCCGTTCACTGAAGAGGCACATGCTCATCCACCGTGCGGCCCTCCTGCTGCCGCCGGAATTCTGGCCGAGCGATCGGGCGGGTCAGCGCCGCTGGTCCGGGGAAGGGGGCCGGCTGGTCGTAGCGCAGCCCTGCCACGATCCAGCGGCGCAGGATCTCGTCGATGATGTCGTAGTGGCTGCCCAGATGTAGCCGCACGTACGGTGCGGGTGCCGCCTGGTTGAACAGCGAGGCACAGATCATGGTGCCGGTCGCGTAGAAGAGGTCGTCCCGAAACCGGTCGATGCCCTGCGGGATGGAGTGGTACACCGCCGGGACCTCGAAGATCATATATGAGGTGGAAGGTCCTACGCACACCGAACTGCTCGGCCACCCCATACGATCGACGAGGTACTGCCGGACCCGTTCCTTCTGGCGCGCGTAGAACATGCCCGTCTCCAGAGTCCAACGGGCGGCTTCGGCGGTCTTCAACCAGGCGCACATCACCTCCGCGTTGTGGGTGTTGCAGTGGTAGCGATTGATCCAGGACTCGCGCCCCAGGTCGCGCAACAGCCGTGGTGAGGCGGTGATGGCCGCCACCCCCATCGTGTTGCAGCTGAACTGTTTGCCGAAGGGGCGCGTCGCGACCCAGCGGTCGAACATCCCGGACCGCGTCAGGGCGTTGTCGCCGCCGTTCCGGTCGAACGCGTCCAGAACGGTCTTGAGGCCGTTGACCAGGGGGACCCGTGGGTCGTGCACCGCGTAGTAGGCGTCGTCGACGAGCAGGTAGCCGCTCTCGGCGGCGCAGAGGTGCAGCAGGTGGGTCGTGACGTCTGCCGGCCACTGCATGCCGGTCGGATTGTGTTGTGGATTGCTGACGGCGAGGGCGACGCGGCGGCCGTCCCGCTCCCGCGCCTTCCGGACGATGGACGACCATTCCTCCAGGTCGGGCAGCCAGCCGTTGCCGGGTCGGATGGGCAGGTACACGATGTCGAACCCGACGTCCCTGAAGATCCCGCGGTAGTCCCAGCCCGGCGTCGGTACGAGGGCGGCCGGTCTGCCTCCGGCCGCACGCTTCCGGAAGTGCCGCATGGCCACCTTGGCGAGGTCGTACATCGCCATCCTCGTGGTCATCGACAGGCAGCCCACATCGATCTCGAGTCCACCACCCGGCTGCCGCCCCGTCAGGTGGTGTTCCTCGACGATGAGTTTCCGCATGACGTCGCGATGCCGCTGGATGCCGTAGCCGCACTCCGCGTATCCCATGTCCTCTCGGTCGAAGCTGAATGAATTGAGGAATTCGAGGAAATCGGGACAGACGCCATTCCAGTGCTCACCCTTGACCGCGTAGATCACCGGACCGTGCGGAGATCCGGCCGTCACGTAACGGTGATAGAGGATCTGCTCGGGAGAGCGCTCTCGCAGTGGTGCGGATTCGTTGCGCAGGTGGTCCGCCGCGCCTTTGATGTGACTCCGCATATGTCGGGTCTCTGCGAGCACCGAATCAGTCCTCGTCGCGTCCATGACGCCCCTCCACGGGATCTGTGGTCAGGCCGGCACCCTCACCAGTGCGAGGAGCCACCCGAGGCCGCCGTGCGGACGGCCGCTCTGTCGTGCCGTACGCAGGCGCGACAAGGCATGACCGTATCCGGCGAGCACGGCCGGTACCGCAACTCACCTGGGGCTCGAAGGCGCACCGGAAATGGGGGACGACAAGGCCACCGGATTTGGTGTCCGCGCCCCTGTCCGCTGTCAGGTCATGCCGGCCAGTCGGGTGAGGTGGGCCAGTTCGCGGCGTACGGTGAGGTTGTTGCGGCGTTGTAGACGGTGCAGCGCCTCGCGGCTCAGCGAGTCGTAGCGAACGTCCTCGGGCGACAGGGTGGCGACCTTGCCGAGGGCGAACACGGCGGCGGCGTCCTCGTTGCGCCGCGCGTGCAGGTGGGCGAGGGAGATGTAGTGGCGGGCCTGCCGGTCAGCCGGGTAGGCGTCCGGCACGTCCACCTCGGAGGCCAGGCGGATGGCCTCGGCCCCGTGGCCGAGGTGGATCGCGATCTGCACGGCCGCCATGCCGACCTCGGTCATGTTGAAGGGGACCAGGTGGGGCTGGGGTTGGTCGGCGAGTCCGGTGGCGGCGTCCCGGGCAACGCTGAGCAGCTCGCCGGCGCGGTCGACCTCGAGCAGGGCCGCTGCGGCCTCCGCGGCCAGCAGGCGCAGTGCGCCACGGTGGTTGCCCGTCTCGGGTGAGTCGCCGGCCGTCGCTGACTCCGCCGCGCCGAGTGCGAACCGGTAGGCCTCCATGTGGTGCCCCTGCTCCAGGTAGCAGGAACTGACGTGCCATGCCGCGGCGGGCAGCGCCGGGCCGGTGACGCGGGCGGCGGCACTCAGCGCCCGGTCGGCGGTGAGCCAGGCCAGTTGCTCCTCGCCCATACGGGACAGGACAGTCCGGGCCAGCAGGCAGGCGGCGATCGCCGGCTGGAGCGCGACGGGATCGGTGGTGGCGTGCAGGCGTGCGGCGGCACCGCGTAGCAGGCGAGGCAGCAGTTGCAGCGTGCTGCCGTACCGTCCGGCCCGCCCGAGCCACCGCCGCCCCGCCTCGGCGACGTCCGCCTCGAGGGTGGCAGCCGCCTCCGACCAGGTGTCGGGCTGCGTGAACGCGTTGACAGCGACGCAGTCCATCACGGCCTCCCGGACGGGCGCGACCAGGGCGGTGTGGACCGAGGGCTTGGCCCCCGTGCGGGCCGGCAGGCCGAGCAGGGTCATGAGGTCGCCGAGGTGGAGGACCTCCGCGATGCGGACCGCGCACTCGATGCTGTCCAGCCGGCGGTGGCCGTTCTCGATCTGCCGCAGCCACTCCTCGCTCCGGCCGACGAGGTCCGCCAGGGTCTTGCGGGACATGCCCCGCTGGCGCCTGGCCCCGGCGATCCGGTCCCCGACATCCCGGTTGGTGCCCTCAGCCATCGGCCTCGTCCTTTACGACCCAGGACAAGTTGCCGCCCGTCCGACGAGCCGTACACCCACCCGCCCCGAGCGGCGACGAGTTCCCGGGCCGGGACCGAGGCGGACAGCTACGCCGGGTGATGGCATTGTCGCCTCGCGAACAGGCGGGGTCGAGCGGGCCTTCGTCGTTCTTTCCTTATCTGAAGGCTCGGTGCTCGGGGAAGAGTGGGCCGCCGCTCTGTTGCTCGGGGGCGCGCCGGCACCCGCGCCGCCGGCTCGCGCCGTCCTTGGCGTCCGCGAGCCCTGGCCGGTTCTCGGTCGGCGGCCGCTGCACCGCGAGAGACGCGCCAGACCTTTCCGGATGGTGCCGATCCTCGGAGGGCGGCTGCCGGACGGCATCGTCGTACGGACCGTCAACCGGTAGTTGACGATCGCAGATCGTCAACCTATGGTTGACGTATGACAGAGCCAGTGCAGATGAGCAACCCGGTACGCCTCGACGATCTGATCGAGGCCATCAAGAAGGTGCACACCGACACTCTCGACCAGCTCGCCGACGCCGTCCTCGCCGCCGAGTACCTCGGCGAGGTCGCCGACCACCTGATTGGGCACTTCGTGGACCAGGCCCGCCGCTCCGGCGCGTCCTGGACCGAGATCGGCCGGAGCATGGGGGTTAGCAAGCAGGCCGCGCAGAAGCGGTTCGTGCCGAAGCCGACCGACGCGCCGCTGGACCCGCAGCAGGGTTTCAGCCGGTTCACCCCCCGTGCCCGCAACGTGGTGATGGCCTCGCAGAACGAGGCGCGGGCCACCGGGCACGCCGAGATCCGCCCGGAGCACCTGGTGTTGGGGCTGCTGGTCGAGCCGGAGGCGCTCGCCGCAAGGGCGATCGTCGCGCAGGGCGTACCGCTGGAGAGGGTGCGGGAGGCCGCGACCGCCGCGCTGCCGCCGTCGTCGGCCAAGGTCCCCGACCTGATCCCGTACGACGCGCAGGGCAAGAAGGCGCTGGAGCTGACGTTCCGCGAGGCGCTGCGGCTGGGGCACAACTACATCGGCACCGAGCACATCCTGCTCGCCCTGCTGGAGCAGGAGGACGGCCGCGGGGTGCTCAGCGGCCTCGGCGTCGACAAGGCCGCCGCCGAGGCCGCTGTGACGGCGGCGGTGCGGGCCGCCGCGCAGCAGGACTGACCGGGGTCAGGGCGCGGTGGGGAAGCCGTACCGGGTGGCGTGCTCCGGGTCGGCCGGGTCGATCTGGCGGATCCCGGCGTCGGCGAGGCGCTTGTTGACCTCGTCGAGCCGCTCGCGCACCAGCCGGGCCTCCTCCTCGGTGACCCGCCCCCGGTGCGGCTTGCCGGCATGCTCGATGGTGCCGTAGTCGAGCCGCTCGGCGCCGCGGCGCGCCTTCGCCGGGCGGACCCGTTCGGCGGTCCGGAGCAGCTGCGCCATCGGCATGTCGGTGGCCATCGCGTCGAACTCGCTCGCGGTGAGCACCACCCGCCGCGGTTCGTCGCCGCCGTGCCGGTCGTGGATCTCGACCACCGCGACGTCCAGGGCCGCGTCGTCGATGCTCTCCACCTCGACCGGGGTGGCGTCCAGCCGTACGGGCCCCGCCACCAGGTCGGGGTGCTCCAGCACGACGACGCGGACCGCCTCGTCGCCGGGCCGCAGTACGGTGCCGCTGAAGTCGGAGACGTGGATGGTCTTCTTGCCCATGTACGGAGCTTCTCCTGTCGTAGGCCGGGATGCCGGACCAGGAGACGTTACCCGACAGGTGTGCGAAAGCCCGGTGGACCGCCCCGGGTGTGTCGCCGCCGGGGATGCGGTGCCGGCCGGCGCGTCAGCGGGGGTTGAGGTTGCGGTGGGTGGAGGCGCCGGCTGGCGCGTCAGCGGGGGTTGAGGTTGTGGCGGGTGGAGGCGCCGGCCGGCGCGTCAGCGGGGGTTGAGGTTGTGGCGGGTGGAGGCGCCGGCTGGCAGCCGGTTCAGCTCGCCCCAGGAGAGCGTGTCCGCGTCGACGGCTCGGTTGCCCCGGTATGGCGGCTGGGCCGGGAACCGTCCGGCCGCCCGGGTGGCACGCCAGAGTCGCTCGGTGTCCTGCTGGTACCGGTCATTCGGCTGATTCGGCATGACCATACCGTCCCAAGAAATGTTGTCCATGTATGGAAATCGATATGACGGCCGATCGATGTCTCAGGTTCCCGCCGTCCGTAACCGGATCTCGAAGCGGCAGCCGTCGGCGACGTTCTGCACCTGTACCCGTCCGCCGTGGGCCTCAACCAGCCCGCGCACGATCGCCAGGCCCAGCCCGCCGGAACCCTCCACGGCGCCGTTGCCCGGCCCCGGGGTCCGGGCGGGCTCGCCCCGGAACGCCACGTCGAACAGCCGGGGCAGGTCCGCCTCGGGGATCCCGCCGCAGGTGTCCGCCACCGCCAACCAGGCGGTGTCGGCCTCCTGCCCGGCGTCGACGCGTACCGTGCCGTCCTCCGGGGTGTAGCGGACCGCGTTGAGCAGCAGGTTGCCCACCACCCGGGCCAGCTCCGGCTCGCTGGCGAGCACCGTCGGCCAGCCGGACTCGGCCGCCTCCAGGCGGATCCCGCGGGCGGCGGCCAGCGGCGCGGCGCTGGCCAGGGCGTCGGAGACCACGTCGCCCAGCGGCACCGCGGACATGGACAGGCGCAGCGCCCCCGCGTTGATCCGGGACAGCTCGAACAGGTCGTCCACCAGCCGGGTCATCCGGTCCGTCTCCACCCGAATCCGCCGGTGGTACTCGGCCACCGTCCCCGGGTCGCGTACCACCCGGTCCTCCAGCGCCTCCGCCATCGCCCGCAGCCCGGCCAGCGGGGTGCGCAGGTCGTGCGAGACCCAGGCGACCAGGTCCCGCCGTCCCTGTTCGATCCGCCGTTCCCGCTGCCGGGCCTGGTCCGCCCAGATCGCGGCGGCGGCCAGCCGGCGCCCGAAGAGCCAACCCACCGCCAGGCTCACCACCGCCGCGGCGGCGACGGTGATCAGCACCACCTCCAGGTCGTGCGCGGAGAGGAACATCGCCTCGGCGACCACCACCACGCCGGCCACCACCGCGGTCACGGTCACCGTCAGCAGGACGACGATGTGCACGGTGATCGACCGCCCGCGCAGCAGTCGCAGGGCGAGCGCCCCGACCGCACCCACACCGAGCGCCGCCACCAGCGCCGCTACGAAGATCAGCGCCAGGTCACGCATCGGCCGGCTCGTAGCGGTAGCCGACGCCCCAGACGGTCACGATCCGCCGGGGGTTCGCCGGGTCGGTCTCCACCTTCTCCCGCAGCCGTCGTACGTGCACGGTCACCGTCGACTGGTCGCCGAAGCTCCAGCCCCACACCCGTTCCAGCAGCTCGGCTCGGCGGAACGCCCGCGCGGGATGCCGCATCAGGTGCGCCAGCAGGTCGAATTCGCGCAGGGTGAGGGTCAGGTCCCGGCCGTGCAGCCGGGCCACCCGGGGGCCGGTCTCCACCTCCAGTCCGCCGTCGACCAGCACCTCCGGCGGCGCCGGGGCCGGCTCGCCGGCCCGGCGCAGCACCGAGCCGACCCGCAGCACCAGCTCGCGGGGGGAGAACGGCTTGCCCAGGTAGTCGTCCGCGCCCAGTTGCAGGCCCAGGATCCGGTCGGCCTCGTCGCCGCGCGCGGTCAGCATGATGATCGGTACGCCGTCCGGCCGGGCGCGTAGCCGCCGGCAGACCTCCAGCCCGTCCAGCACCGGCAGCATCAGGTCCAGCACCACCAGGTGCGGGCGTTCCGCGGCGACGGCGGCCAGTGCCGCCGCCCCGTCGCCGACGTGCGCGACCTGGTAGCCGGCGTGCTCCAGGTACCGGCAGACCACGTCGCTGACCGTCCGGTCGTCGTCGACGACCAGTACCCGCTGGACCACCGGGCACCTCCCTCGTGCCGGGCCAGCCTAGCCGCGGCGGCCCGGGCCGAACCCTTGCGACCTCCTTACGTTGTCCGGCGAGGGGTGGCCGCGAGCCCTGGACACATACCCCTAGGGGGTATATGGTCGGCGCATGACGAACGCGAATCTCACCCGGCTGGCGATCACGGCGACCCTGCACTGCCTCACCGGCTGCGCGATCGGCGAGGTGCTCGGCATGGTCATCGGCACCGCGCTCGGCTGGTCCGACCCGGCCACCATCGGCCTCGCCGTCGGGCTGGCCTTCCTCTTCGGCTACTCGCTCACCGTCCGCCCGGTCCTTCGCTCCGGGGTGCCGCTGCGCACCGCGGTCCGGGTGGCGCTCGTCGCCGACACGGTGAGCATCGCGGTGATGGAGGTCGTCGACAATGGCGTCATGCTCGCCATCCCCGGCGCGATGGAGGCGGGCCTGGCGAGCTGGGTCTTCTGGGTCAGCCTCGCTGGCGCGCTGGCGGTGGCCTTCGTGGTCACGGTGCCGGTCAACCGGGCCCTGATCGCCCGTGGCCGCGGCCACGCGGTCACCCACCGGTACCACCACGGCGGGCACGGTGGCTCACCGGTCGACCGCGCGGGGCACGGCCACGAGGAGCACGCGGGGCACGGCCACGAGGAGCACGCGGGGCCGGACCGGCGCGAGGCCGGGCACGCCCACCACTGACCGGAACCGTACGCCGGGCGGCTGACGCCCGGCGTACGGTGATCGGCGGCGCGGCCGGGTCGCTCGCCGCGCACCGGCTGATCGGCCCGACCGGGCACGGACTCCACCGGTGCCGAGCGCTCAGGGAGGTGAATCGATGCTCGACCGGCGGCTCCACCTGCACCTGGCGACCTGGCTCGGGCAGTGGCCGGCAGGCCCCGGGCTGCACGTGGTGGGGTCGCACCGGCGGGCCCGGCCCGCCTGGGACGGGCGGCTCCGGCCGGCGATCGCGGTCAGCGCCGGCGCCAGCACCGTGCTCTCGGTGCCCCCGGACCGGGTGGCCGCGGTCCGCGACCTGGCTCGCGGGCGGGTGGGGCGGCTGCTGCCCGGGCTGCCCGCGGCGGTCGGCCGTCCCGGCTGGGCGGTCCACGACGACGTCTTCCGCTGGAGCATGGCCCCCGCCCCGCTACCCGAGGCGGGGGAGTGGACCGCCCCGACCGCGTCCGGCCTGCCGTCCTGGCTGCGGTTGTTCGACCGCCCGGTGCTCGTGGTCCGCGACGACCGGGGCCGTTACCTGGCCGGGGTGGGGATCAAGCGGCACGACGCGCACGGCCACGAGTTGGCGGTGGGCACGGTGCCCGCCGCGCGGGGTCGTGGGCTGGCCCGGCGGCTTGTCGCGCAGGCGGCCCGCCGGGTGCTCGACGAGGGCGCCGTCCCGACCTACCTGCACGACCGCAGCAACGCGGCGTCGGCCCGGGTGGCGGAGGCGGCCGGCTTCCCCGACCGGGGCTGGCGGTCGTACGGCGTGTACCCCAGCTGACGGCCGTACCGGACGCCGAACGACGGCAGGGCGCGGACCGTGGATCCCGGGCCGGATCCACGGTCCGCAGCCTCCCCCCAGGTCCCGGGCGGGTCGACCGGCGGCACCGGGCCGGTCGCTCTCGATGCTGATTACGCTACGTATCGATCGGCTCATCGGCAAGACGCCACCGGCCGGCGGGAATTGTCCAATAGTGGACTTGACCTGGAGCGGAGCACCTGAGGCGGTGCGACGCCTCAGTGACGCAGCGTGCGAACGAGATCGAGTACCTGGCGGGTGACCGGGCGCAGCACCCGCAGCCGGGACAGCGCCACCAGCCGGTCGATCAGCGGCACCGCGCCGTCGATCAGTTGTCGGGTCCGGGTCTGACCCGGGGACCGGTCGTGGACCCAGTACAGGACCACCCCCATGTAGGCCAGCCAGAGCAGCTCGGGCAGCTGCGGGCGCAGCTCCGGGTCCACCTTGGCGGTGGAGCCGTCCAGCACCTCCGCGAACAGGCCGATGGCGGCGTGCCGGGGCCTGGAGGACTCCGCGGAGAAGGGGCTCAGCGGCGAGGTGGGCTCCGCCGCGGTCTTGAAGAAGCTGGCGGCGAAGTCGTGTGACGGGGTCAGCACGTCGACGCCGGCGTGCAGCACCCCGGCCAGCCGGGTGGCGAAGTCGGTCTCCCGGTCGAGTACCGGCCGGGCGGCCGCCCGGTGTTCTAGCTGGGAGAGCGCGTAGAACTCCTGGATCAGGTGGTCCTTGGAGCCGAAGTAGTAGTAGGCGTTGCCGACCGCCACCCCGGCCTCCTGCGCGATGGCGCGCATGGTGGTCTGCGCGTACCCGCGCTCGCGGAACAGCCGCATCGCGGTGTCCAGGATGAGCCGCCGGGTCTGCTCGCCGCGCGCGGTCGCCGGCTCACCCGCAGCGGTCGTCGGCGCAGTCTGATCGGTCATCGGGGTCACCGTATCCCGCCCGGTCCTCGATCGGCCCGGGCCACGGGTCGCGGACGCGTTCGCGCAGCGACGAGGCGGTGGCCACCACCCGACGGGCGAGCGGCAGCAGGTGCGGGTGGGCGAGGCGTTCGGCCGTCGACCGGTGATCGGCCAGCGCCCAGAGGCAGGCGAACCAGGCGCCGTCGCCCGCGTAGACCTCGCCGGTGTCGGCCACCACGGTGAGGTCGCGCAGCGTGGCGGCGTGGTCCAGGCCGGGGAGGCGGCGCCGGGCCTCGGTCGAGCCGGCCGGCACGAACTCCAGGGGTACGAGCTGCGCGCGCGACGCCAGCCAGCTGCGGGCGGCCCGGCACAGCGGGCAGTGGGCGTCGTAGAGGACGGTGAACCCCCGGATCGCGTCGCCCCCGTGTGCGGCGCGCTCCGGGTGGTCCGCCCCGTTGGACCGGAGGTTCATCGTGCCGGCGGGGCCGTCGGCCCGGGCTCCGGCTGGGGGCCGCCCACCGCGGGACCGCTCGTGCTGCCCTGTGCGGGCTGCGGGAGGCCCGGGACGGGCGGGTACGGGC
>NZ_POUB01000192.1 GCF_003236335.1 Micromonospora deserti | reverse complement strand
CCCCCCCCCACCGGGCGCCCTCGCCCTGGCCGGCCCTTCCGGTTCGTCCGGATGGGCCGGCCAGGGCCACCGCCGATCCTGGGTGAGCGCCGTTGATCCGAGGTCGGATTAGGGCGTAACCGTCCTGCCACCGAGGGTCACGACGAGACGGCCGTCCGTGGCGAAGGACCAGCCCAGGGCGCCGGTGTAGGAGGAGCACCGGGACCCGTTCGAGCCGAACCAGAACTGGTTCGACCCGTCGGCGTCCCCAACAATCTTGTCGTTCGACCCGCTGCTGCTACGACATGAGGTGTTGTTCCGGTACACCGAGGTGCCCGCGTCAAACGAGAAGTTGCGCTGCGCGTTGTCGATGCTGATGTTGTTCGAGACCGTCATCGTGCCCGGGTTGCGGTTGTAGGTGAACCCGTGCTTACCGTTGTCGTAGGCGATGTTGCGCCGGATGACGTGGTTGACCGCGATGTCCTCGCCGCCGAGCTTGTAACCGTTGCGGTCACCGTTGCCGG
Organism: Micromonospora deserti; assembly: GCF_003236335.1. GTDB lineage: Bacteria > Actinomycetota > Actinomycetes > Mycobacteriales > Micromonosporaceae > Micromonospora > Micromonospora deserti. The sequence goes on along the minus strand of NZ_POUB01000192.1, from coordinate 11,366 downwards.
CCTGAGAGCCGTCGCTGAGGGTGCCGTTCTCATAAGCCAGGGAGTCCTCGATGGTCACCGCGCCGATGGGCCCCGTGTCGTCCTTGGTGTAGAGGTCCCAACCGTCGTCGATATTGTTGTGAGCCACCGCGTAACGGAAGACGTTCCCGGGGCCGGAGGTGAGCTTTGCCGCGAAGCCATCAGCATCCTCACCGTCGGAGTCAGCGTTGTCGTGCGACTCCGCACTCAGCACGAGATTGTTGGACGGCCACTGATCCTTGGGAGTGTTGGAGGCGATCCGCGAGATCTGCAACCCCGTATCACGGTTGAACCGCGTCACCGTACGCTCGATGATGTTGTTACTACCACCCACGAAGATCCCATTGTCACCGGCCCGCTCAACAACCATGCCGTGGACGTGCCAGAACGACCCGTTCACCGCAAGCCCACGGTTCGCCGGATCCTCACTCTGGGCCGAGAAGTTCAGCACCGGCCGCTCACCCGGATACGCCGTCAGCTTCTTGCGGGCACTCGAGGTGCCGTTGTTCCCCGGCGCGATGGTGACCGTCTGCGAGAGCCGGTACGTCCCGCCGCGCACATAGATCGTCCCGCCAGGAGCCACGCGGGTGATCGCCGAGGCCAGCGTCGTCGGGTTCGACTCCGTCCCCGCGGCACTGTCACTGCCATTCGGCGCCACGTACAGGGTGTTGCCCGGCGGCGGGGGTGGTGGCGTACCTCCCGACTCGAAGTCGATGTAGTCGATGTTCGGCAGGCCGGCGGAGCTGGTGGGGTTGAACCGGATTGTGTTGCTGCCCGAGTTCACGGTGACGGTCAACGTCTTGGTGGCCCAGGTGCTCCACGCGCCGGTGCTCTCGAACGAAGGCGTTTGGACGGTGCTGCCGTTGACGATCAGGTTGGCGGGCCTGCTGCTGGTGGTGCCGTTGGCGAACCGCACCCCCAGCGTTGCCGTACCCGCCGCCGCGGCGTTCACCGTGAACTGGGCGTAGGCGCCCGTCGCGTTGTTGCCATTGCAAAAGCCGGAACCGGAGAACCCGGACCAGTTGCTGTCAATCGTGCCAGTGCAGACCGCCGGGGAGGTCTCGGCCTCATAGCGTGTTGGCGCGGCGACCGCCGAGCCAGCGGCCAATACGACCACCGCCCCCGCTACCAGGGCGGTGCCCGCGATGAGAGGCGTGAATCTCATCATGAATCTCCAAGAGTGTGAACGCGGCGTAGGCATTGCCCTGCTGCCCGAGACGCCGCAACGGCCTCGTGTTCCGCATCCCTTGGCCCGGTCAAGGACGAAACATCGACGAAACCCCAGGCTATGGAAAGCGCTTTCCGGACTTCAAGAGTTGGCGTGTGCAGGTTTGTTGCAGACCACGCCAGGCCACAACGCGACGGCGACCGCCGTCGGTGCGAGCGCGCGCCCTTCGGTGCGGGACGGTTTCGTGTCCTGCGCCGCGTCGGCAGAGGGTGTGGGGTTGCCGATTTCTGGTCGGCGAGGGCCGGATGCTCGGGCCACGGCTGCTGCTTCGGCCCGGACGGAATCGGCCGGTCAGCTGGTGGCCCAACGTCGGACGGCACGCGGAGCATCCAGCCCGGGGGACGCCTTGATCATGGAGCTACGATGGGCGGATGGCCCTGATCCACCAAGCCACGCTGCGACCGACGAAGCTCGAGCTCCTGGCCATCTGGCTGCCCGGCCGCAGCTGGTACACCGGGCCGGCCGGTGAGGTGCTGCGGGTGGCGACCTTCCGTTTCGACGACCCGGCCGGTGCGGTCGGGATCGAGACGATGCTGGTCCGGGTCGGCGACGGGCCGGTTCACCAGGTGCCGCTTACGTACCGCGACGCGCCCCTAACCGGTGGCGACGACTGGATGCTGGGCACCGCTGAGCATTCGGTGCTCGGCAAGCGCTGGATCTACGACGGATCCGGCGACCCGGTGTACGCCGCGGCGCTGGCGAGCGCGATCCTCGGAAACACCGGCCAGGCCGAGCAATTTACGCAGGTCGATGGCCGGCTCGAGCGCCGCGAGCTCGACATGAGCATCGCCAGCAGCGCGACCCAGGGCGCGAAGGCGCCCGCCGTGGGCGCGGTTCAGCGCGTTGTCGAGGGCGAGCCGACCCTGATCGTGACCGACACCGTTGAGCTGGCCGTCGTCCGCCGCCTCGACGCCGGCAGCGAAATCACCGGCGCCGTGCTGACCGGAGCCTGGCCCGGTCAGGCAACACCGATGCCGCTGGCATCCGCGACGGTTCGCTAGAGACCTTGAATGACGGGACCTCATACCACCTGCCAGGAGCGCCCCGGGCTGCGGCAGCGGCACCCGAAGTCCAGACGCGACTGATCAGGACGGCGCCCCGAGGGGGGCGGGCAGGTGGCCGCTACGGATTCACGCGCGGCGACCCAGCACAGTGGCGCGGGAGCAACCTGCTCGGATTCGGACTCATGCAAGCCCGCGCGAAACTCGCCCCCGAAGGAAACTGAAACCCGACGCGCTTGACGTCGTCAACACGGTCATGGCAGCGGCACCACCGCGCGACCTGCTTATCCGGACCACGGCCGGTGGGGAACTGCGGTCTGACGTGGACACCTCAGCGGAAGCTGTGCTCGCCGGCCTGGCGCGGGAGGGTGCGCAACTCCTGTCGGCGGGTGAGCCGCCACTGCCGCCTGCTACGCACCCGGCTGCGTGCTGTACTTCGTCGCGGACCCCCCACGCCGCGAATGGTGCAGCGTCGCCTGTGGCAACCGCGCCCGGGCCGCCCGCTACTACCGACGTCACCGCGAGGCCGACAGCAGGTAGTCCTCGTCGTTCACCTGGGCACGACGAGCCGTCACCGCCCGGCCGTTTCCAGGTAGTGAGCGAGGCGTCCGGCGGCCACCAGCATCGCGCGTCCGCGGGCGGCCAGCCGCTGCCGCCACGCGTGCAGGGACGCGGCTCGCCGTCCGCGACGCCTGGATGGCGCAGAACCCTGCTCGACATTCGTACCCGCGAACAGCACCGCGGGCCCACGCTGGTCTTCGCCCACAACCGCCACCTGCAACGGCACTCGAGCACCTGGCGGCTGGCCGGCATGGACCTGCAGTGGTTCAGCGCCGGCGCCATCGTGTCGTCACTGCTGGGCGACCACTACGCGGTCACCGCCGAGCAGGGCTACTTCCCGCTCGACGAGGCGACGCTCACACACTGCGGCGCTGTGCTCCACGTCGCCGTGGCCGGGCCGGTCCCGAGCGCCGACGACATCGCAGAGCGCAACCCGAGGTCGCCATCGTCCGCGCCGACGAGGCGTCGGGCGCTCCGCCGTCGAGCTGGGGCGAGCGGTTCTTCTTCGTCGGCCCGGAGCGCCGCCGGCCGTTCGCCACCCTCGTCGAGCACGACACCACCGGCTTCGACGACGAATCGCAGCTTGACCGGCCAGGCGTCTTCCGACTCAACATCGAGATCGGCCGCGAGGAGTTCCAGCGCCGTTTCGGCTACCCGCCCGCGCGGTTCGCCGACAACCGCTCGTCGGTCGACTTCACCGCCCTCGACCAGGTCATCCCCCACCCCGTCTACGGTACCCACGGGTGGGCGTGCGTGCTCAACCCCGGCCCCGGAGCATGCCCGGGGTCGACCAGTTGCTCGCCCACACACCGCGAGGCGCTGCGGCGGCACCACCGCTCGCTCGAACGGCGGCACCGCCCGGGTTAGCGACGGCACACCTCGCGACGTCCGTTACACCGGCCACCCGTACCGGCATGGGTGATCCTGTTGCGTCTCAGCGGTTCGCGGCGATGTCCATGTCGACGGGCTACTACCTCCAGCGCGACGCAGGCATGATCTACCCCCAGAGGAGCTTCCATGCGCATCCGTCCACCGCTCGCCGCCGGTGCGGCCTTCGCCCTCGTCCTGGCACTCAGTCCATCGACCGCGTCGGCCGTCGTCGATGTCGGGACACCGGGCACCGACCGGCTTGACGTGCGCCGTACGTCGGAATCGGTGCGACCGACCGACGCGCAGCTCATCGCGATGCGCGAGTTGCTCGGTGCCGCGGGCGCCGGCACCCGGGTCAGCTGGGACGCACGGTTCGGCACGCCCCGCACGATCCGCAAGGACGGTGGTTGGCTCGCCGGCCCCCGCTCGGGGGATCCGGTCGCGGTGGCCCGATCCTTCATAGACGCCCACCGGGACGCGTTCGGTCTCACGGCGGCGGACGTGGCGGCGCTGACCGTCGTGCGGGACCACGAACTCGTCGGCACCGGCACGCACGTGGTGAACTTCGCGCAGACCTACGCCGGCCTGCCGGCGGTGCGCGGCGGCCGGCTCGGGGTCACGGTCGCCAGGGACGGCCGGGTCCTCTCCTACGCCGGCACCTCGGCACGTGGCGGCGGGCTCGTCGCCGCGCACAGGCTGTCAGCGGCCCAGGCATTGCAACAGGTGGTCGGCGGACTCGCCGCCGGCACCAGCTACACCCCGCAGCCGGCCGGGGAGCGCGCCGGATTCCAGGTCTTCGCCAGGGGGCCCTTCGCGGGTGACTCCTACGTGCAGAAGGGCGCTTTCCCGACCCGGGACGGCGCCCGGCCGGCCTACCGGGTGCTGTTCGTCAAGGCGCTGGACCAGGCGTGGGACACCGTGGTCGACGCGGCGACCGGTGAGACCCTCTACCGGGCGTCCCTGGTGGCGCACGACGCCGAAGGCACCGTGTACGAGAACCATCCTGGCGCCGCGGCAGGCGGCTCTCCCGTCGTCGCCTCCTTCGGGCCGACCGCCCAGTCGCCGTCCGGCTATGTCGACCCTACCGGGCTGGCGGGCGTACCAGGGCCGACGACCTTCGGCAACAACGCCAACACGTACGCCAACTACTCCAACTTCCTGGTGCCCGCCGACCAGGGGCCGCGCCCGGTGAGCCCGACCGCGCAGTTCCACTACACCTACCGGGCCAACTGGACGCGCACGGACGGGCAGACCATCCCGCCGAGCTATGTTCAGGACCTCGAACCGGCGGCAACGAACCTGTTCTGGCACCACAACCGCATCCACGACGAGTTCCGGGCCCTGGGCTTCACCGAGTCCGGCGGCAACTTCCAGGTCAACAACGGCGCCAACGGTGGCCAAGGCGGCGACCCGATCATCGGGCTCGTACATGCCGGTGCGGCCAGCGGCGGCGCACCCACCTACACCGGCCGGGACAACGCCTACATGCTCACCCTGCCCGACGGCATCCCGCCGTGGAGCGGCATGTTCCTGTGGGAGCCGATCAACGACACGTTCGAGGGGCCGTACGCGGACGGGAACTTCGACGCCTCCGTCATCGAGCACGAGTACGCCCACGGGCTGTCCAACCGCTACGTCAGCGGCGAGGACAACGCCCTCAACACCCACCAGTCCGGATCCATGGGCGAGGGTTGGGGTGACTGGTACGCGCTGAACTACCTCTATGGCGGGAAGCTGGCCACGACCGCGGTGGTCGGTCAGCACGTCACGGGCAACGCCTCCCGCGGCATCCGCAACTGGGGTTACGACCAGAACCCGACGGGCTTCGGTGATATCGGCTACGACCTGGGCGGCCCGGAGGTCCACTCCGACGGGGAGATCTGGACGACGATCCTGTGGGACATGCGCAAGGCTCTCGTCGCCCGCTACGGCGAATCCGCCGGTGGCGAGATGGCGGCACGGCTAGTCACCGACGCGATGCCGCTGTCCCCAGCCGATCCGTCGTTCGTCGACATGCGCGACGCGATCCGCACCGCGCTGGACAACCGGTACCACAGCAGGTCGGACTACGCCGCGCTGGTGGACGTGGTCTACGGCGCTTTCGCCAAACGGGGTCTGGGCGTACACGCCGAGACCGAGGGTGGTGAGGACACCGATCCGGTGCCGTCGTACGCGCACCTGAACCAGGCCCATAACGGGACGCTGATCGGGACCGTCGTCAACGCCGCCACCGGAAAGCCGATACCCGGTGCCCGCATCATGCTCGGTGTCTTCGAGGCGAGGGTGACGCCGCTGCGGACGACGTCGGCGGACGGCGCGTTCTCCGCGCCGGTGACCGCCGGAACCTACCCGGTGACGATCACGGCCGAGGGTTTCGGCTCCCGGACTTTCCCTGGCGTGAAGGTCAGGGCCGGCAAGAAGTCCGCGCTGCGGTTCTCCCTGGCTCCCAACCTGGCGTCGGCCGCCAACGGCGCCACCGTGGTCTCGGCAACCGCGAACGGCGCTGCACGACTGATCGACGACACCGAGGCGAGTGGCTGGAAGGCCGCCGCGGGCACCGGCAACGCCGTGATCAAGCTGGCCGCCCCGGCGCCGATCTCCTCGGTGCAGGTCAGCGCGTTCACCACAGCCCGGTTCGAGGGCCTGCGCGGATTCACTCTGCAGACCTCGACCGACGGCACCACCTGGCAGACCGTCCTCGCCCAGCCGGACGCGTTCGCCTACCAGGCACCCCGTCCCACCGCCCCCGATCTGCACTACAAGCAGTTCACCCTGTCGAAGCCGGTGCAGGCACAGTACGTGCGGTTCTGGACCGACAGCGCGCTCGGCGAGACGAAGACGGAGGTGCAGGTGGCCGAGCTGCAGGTGTTCTCGCAGACCGCGACCGAGGTCGAGCCGCTACCGCCGTCGCCGCCCGACGAGCCGGTGACCGAAACTGGAATCATTGTCACGGGTAACCCGTCCACCGGCACGGTCGACGACGCCACCGGTGTGACCGCCACGGCGTTCACCTCCACCTGCACCGTGCCAGTGGCGCCAGCACAGGGCGCGGACGGATGGGTGACGAAACTGCCCGACAGCTTCGGCGACGGGGCCCACGAGGTGCAGGTACGCGGCGACAGTGTCGGCCCGTACGACTTCGATCTGTATTTCTACGACGAGTCGTGCACGTTGATCGGCTCGGCGGCGTCGGCGGCCGCTGACGAGTCCGGAACGATCCCGAGCGGCGCTCGCTACGTCCTGACCCAGCTGTGGCTGGGCGCCGCGGTGCCGTTCACGTTCACGGCGACGGACACGAGGTGACCGTAGGCGCGCCGAACAGATCCTGTTGAGGCTGTCCGTACCACCTACCCGGGTGGTAGCTGCCGGATCCCGGCAGCTACCACCCGGCGCCGCACTCCCCCGCCGGGTCGTACGGCCGGCGCTGGTCTGACGAGGACCGGGCAGCCGCAGTGGTCGAGGTCAGCCGAGGTGCCGGACGCCCCGTCGGACCGGCCCCGTCGACGACGGCCCGGTGTAACAGGGGTTGAGGTCGGCGGGTCAGCTGGCGGCGAGGGAGGCCACGGCGCACCGTTAGATGGGTGTCGCGGGTTGGCAGAGCAACTCACCCGTGGCCGGGTCCTGGCACAGGTATCGGTCACCTTCGTGCATCCATCCCCACAGCGTGTCCTTGAACAGGGGTTGCCGGCAGTGCCGGCACGTCGCGGCTCGTCGTTCCTGAGTCGCTGGTGGTGGCGCCTGGGCAGGGCTATCCCGTGCGGTACGTGTCGCTCTCGCGGGTCCCGCCGAAGCGGTGGTAGCCGCGCCACGGCGGGACGGCGGCTGTCGGGTTGGGCGTTGCGGTGGCGACTCAGCCATTGTACTTCCTGTGCGTGCGCTGTTCGGATCGGACGGGGCGGGAACGCCGTTGGGCCTGGCGTTCCGCCCGCCCGGGAAGCCGTGCGCCGACCTCCCTTAAGCACAGGCGTTGCCCCTCACGGTGCTGTTACACAGCGCCGATGCCAGCCTTCGCCGTGCGCAGCGTGATCGTCGTCCCGACGGGGTCTCGTCACGTCGCTCACGGGCCGCGCGAACTCCACACCGCACGCTTGGAGCTGGGTACGCCACACGTCGCGGAAGAACGCCGGTCCGCGTCCGCGTCGCGGCTGTAGATGATCACGTGCGCGCCACGGCGGCGGCCGGCACCTAACCGAAACCGGTACGGCCGGGGGGTCGGGAGCGGATGATCGAAGGCGCGAGCTGTCGGACTGGAGGGGGCTACTGGTGTTTGACGGCTTTGACGAGTTCGACATCGCCACGAGCGCTACGACGATCCACGGACGTCACGGCGGCGAAGGGGAACCGGTTCTCCTCCTGCACGGCATCCCCGAGACCCACCTCATGTGGCACCACGTCGCACCGCGACTCGCTGAGCGGCTCACCGTGGTCGCCACCGACTTGAGAGGCTTCGGCGACAGCGGCAAACCGCCGAGCACCCCGGACCACGCGCCCTACAGCATGCGTGAGATCGCCCGGGACCAAATCGAGGTCATGCAGACACTGGGGTACGACCGGTTCATGGTCGTCGGCCATGATCGGGGAGCGCGATGCGCGTACCGGATGGCGTTGGACCATCCGGATGCCGTCACCCGTCTTGCGGTGCTCGACATCATTCCCACCGGCGACACGTTCCAGCACGCGGACAAGGACTTCAGCCTCGGCTTCTGGGTCTGGTCATTCCTTGCCGCCCCGGAACCGGTGCCCGAGCATCTGATTGCCCAGGCACCCGCCGTCATGGTCGACTACATGCTCGACTCGTGGTCTGACCGACCGGACACCTTCCCCGCCGACCTCCGCGCCGTGTACACCGACAAGTTCCGCAATCCCGACACCATCCACGCCATATGCGAGGAGTACCGGGCGTCGGTCACCCTCGACTACGAGCACGACGAAGCCGACCGCGGCAAGCGGCGGATCACCTGCCCGGTCCTCGCCCTGTGGAGCCGTACCGGCGCCTTCGCCAGCCGGTACCAGCCGCTTGAGGTCTGGCGAGCTTGGGCGGACGACGTTGAGGGTGGCCCGATCTCGGCTGGGCACTTCCTGGCGGAGGAAGCACCCGAGGAGACCGCGCGTCGCCTACTCGAGTTTCTCACCTGACGACGGTGATCAGCGTGGGCGGCGGCGGGTCAGACTGTGCCGCTGCGCCCACGTGGTGATCGCCTTGCCGTTGCGATGAAGAAGTCGTTGCCGAGCACCAGCGCCTCGCCCTGCGGCCCGCGCATGGCCTCGGCGCGCGAGTGCGGACCGCCGCCCGGTTCCGCCCAGGACATCGGCCGCCGGTAACCGAGGTCTCCATGGCCCCGCCGTCACGAAAGAATCCTCCGCCTCCGCCCCGGCTACGGGCAAATATTGACACAGGGACGGCGTTCAGTCACGCTCATCGATACATATCTCCCTCGGCTGGAGGCCAGCATGTTCAGACGTATCGCCAGCTCGATCGCCGCGCTGAGCCTCACCGCCGTGGCGGGTCTCGTCGGCGTGGTAGCCACCGCCTCGCCCGCCCACGCGGATGGCTGCTACACCTGGGGACGGACGCTGTCCGAAGGGATGTCCGGTGAGGATGTCCGCCAGCTACAGATTCGCGTCGCCGGCTACCCCGGCTACGGCGAGGTGCTCGGCATCGACGGGATCTTCGGTCCGGCGACGAAGGCCGCCGTCAACCGCTTCAAGAACGCCTACGGCCTCGACAACAATGGCATCGCCGGCCCGGCCGTGTTCAACAAGATCTACGAGTTGCAGGACAACGACTGCACCCCGGTCAACTTCAGCTACGCCGAGCTGAACGACTGCAACTCCGACTGGTCCGGCGGCGCCGTCTCGGCCTCGACCGCCAAGTTCAACGCCCTGGTGAACATGTGGAAGCTGCAGGCCATGCGACACGCCCTCGGCGACCGGCAGATCATCGTCACCAGCGCCTTCCGCAGCTACGCGTGCAACAACGCCGTCGGCGGCTCGTCGACAAGCCGGCACCTCTACGGCGACGCGGTCGACCTCGCCGCCGGGCCGCATTCCCTGTGCACCCTCGCCAAGCGCGCCCGCTACCACGGCTGGCGCGAGATCCTCGGTCCCGGCTACCCCGGCCACAACGATCACACCCACGTCGCCCACAAGTCCTCGCAGACCTGGTCGGCCCCGAACTGCGGCATCTGAGTCGGGCAGCAGATGCTCCCTGGCGAGGGCCGGCACCAACTGGTCACGGCCATCGCGGGCGACCAGGCCGTCGAAGATCAACGAACCGCCGTCGACGCCGTAGTTCAGCACCGGGTTCAGCGCCTCCGGCTCCCTCGCGGTCGCCACCACCACGGTGCCGGCACCGTTCGTGCCGCCGGACGGGGCCGCCTGCGACGAGCAACCCGCGGCGGCGAGGACACCGGCGACGGTCACCGCCAGCACGCGTACGGACAGCGGCTTACCCATGACGTACTCCTGGCAGTTGCGGGTGCGAGCCCGGCGCACGCCGGACCGAGGATCTCGTTTCGATCGGCCGGGGCCGTCGATGCGCGTGGCGGCAGCCGGCGGACGGGTCGGTTCAGGCCGACGGGGCTGTGCCGCGTCGGCGACGAGCAGGGTCAGCTCCCCACGGTGGCGGGCCGCGGTAACCGAGGCGGGCTGAACGAGGTCCGCCGCGACAGGGAGGGGATTGTCACGCCGGTCGGGGCGTCGGCGTCGGACATCGCCGGCTCCGGCGCGCCATAGTCGTCCGGCATGTCGGGCAGCGAGTGGACGCCCACCAGCACTCCTCGAACACGTCGTCGGCCACGAGCGGGCGGCCACCCCGGGCGGAGGTTCAGATCATCGCGTGCCGGGGCGCCCACCGCCGATGCCAGCATTCCGTAGTTGCCAGTTATTGGCAACAAGGCGGCTCCACGTCGAGCAACTGTCGCTCCCCGTGTGGCTCCGGCAGGGAGCCGCGGGCGTCGTGGCGGCCGCAGCGCCACGATCGCGGCCAGCACCATCGGCCGGTATGTGACATCACCGCCGTCGTGGACGCCGTTGTCGGCGACCTCGCCATCGCACCTACCGCTGACTGGAGTTGCCCGCATGGACACCACAGTTCGTATCCGCGCCGCCCGCCGGGCGGACAAAGACTCCATCGCCGCGCTCATCGCCGATGCCCTCCAGCCCAGCTCTGTCGCCGCCTGGCTCGTGCCGGATCCGGCGACACGGCGGCGGATCCTGGCCGACGTCGTCGGCATCTGGGTGGAGCACGCCATGTTCTTCGGCGACATCTACCTCACCGACGACCTCACCGCCGCCGCAGTCGGCTTCCGCCGCTACCGGCCCATCCCAGCACCGGCCAACTACCCGGCGCGGCTCGCCGACGCCGCCGGCCCACACAGCGACCGCTTCGACCTCCTCCACCAGGCCCTGGCCCGGCAGCACCCCACCGAACCGCACTACCACCTCACCTTCCTCGCCGTCGCGCCCCCCGCCCAGCAGGCCGGACGCGGCAAAGCGCTGCTCGCCCACCACCACAGCCGCGTCGACCGGGTCGGCCTACCGTCCTGGACCACCGCCACCGCCGCCCTAAATCTGTATGCCCGCTACGGCTACACACCACGGGCGGAGCTCACCCTGCCCGACGGCCCGACCCTCTACCCGATGCGCCGCAACCCCGACCCACGCAGCAACGAATGGCCCCTCAACAC
>NZ_POUB01000191.1 GCF_003236335.1 Micromonospora deserti | reverse complement strand
CCCCTCCCGCCGCCGCCACGACTGCCGCCGTCCCGCCGGCCCCAACCAACGCCGGCTCCACCAGCGGATTCACCGCCGGCGACCACTGTCTCGGCGAGTGCTCGGACATCCTGCCGCCAGGGCAGAACGGCAACGCCACCCTCGTCGACGTGCTCGCCAACCAGGCCTTCGGCACTCTGCCCCGGCACGCCGGGGATCAGCTCGGCCGGTACGCGGACCTGGTCTACGGTTACGCGGGGCTGCGCGAGGACCAACTGGGCGTCTTCTTCAACGACGCCAGCTTCGGGGTGCCACCCGATCAGGTCGAGCGCAGCTACTCGCCCCGCGCCGACGTGACCATCGTGCGGGACCGGGCGACCGGCGTGCCGCACATCACCGGCAGCACCCGCGGCGGCACGATGTTCGGGGCCGGCTACGCCGGCGCCGAGGACAGGTTGTTCACCATGGACCTGCTACGCCACGTCGGGCGCGGCACCCTCACGCCGTTCGCCGGTGGCGCGCCTGGAAACCGCGCGCTGGAGCAGAGCGTCTGGCGCAACTCGCCGTACACAGAGGCGGATCTGGCGGCCCAGGTGGAAGCGCTGCGGCGCAAGGGCCCCCGGGGCGCGCAGCTCTACCGCGACGTACAGGAGTACATCTCCGGCGTCAACGCCTACATCGGGCACTGCATGGCCAACCGCAACTGCCCGGGCGAGTACGTGCTCACCGGGCACCTGGACGCGGTCACCAACGCCGGCGGGCCCGAGCCGTTCCGGATGACCGACCTCATCGCCACCGCCGGCGTGATCGGCGGGCTGTTCGGCGGCGGGGGCGGCAACGAGATGCAGTCCGCGCTGGTCCGGCTGGCCGCGCGGGCCCGGTACGGGGTAATCGAGGGTGACCGCGTCTGGGCCGACTTCCGCAGCCGGGAGAACGCGGAGACGGTGCTGACCCTGCACGACGGGCAGAGCTTCCCGTACGGTGACGCCCCGGCGAACGCACCCAGCGTGGTGCTGCCGGACAGCGGGTCGGCCCGGGTGGAGCCCGTGATCACCGACCCCACCGGCACGGCCACCAGCCCCGCCACCGGCGCGCCGTCGGAGCTGGCCGCCGCGCTGTCCGGGCTGACCCTCACCCCGGCCGGCCGGGGCATGTCGAACGCGGCGGTGATCTCCGCCGAGCACTCCGCCACCGGTCACCCGATCGCGGTGTTCGGCCCGCAGACCGGCTACTTCTCGCCGCAGCTGCTGATGGTGCAGGAGCTGCAGGGGCCCGGGATCAGCGCCCGTGGTGCCGCCTTCGCCGGGCTCAACCTCTACGTGCTGCTCGGCCGGGGCCAGGACTACGCCTGGAGCGCCACCTCGTCGGCCCACGACATCACCGACACCTACGCCCTGCCGCTGTGCAACCCGGACGGCAGCGCAGCCACCCTGACCAGCAACTACTACCGCTACCGCGGGAGGTGCCAGCCGATGGAGGAGGTGTCGCACGTCAACGAGTGGCGGCCCAGCCTCGCCGACGGCACGGCGGCGGGCTCGTACCGGCTGGTCGCCCGGCGCACGGCGCTCGGCCTGGTCGCCTGGCGGGCGACCGTGGGCGGTGAGCCGCACGCCTTCACCCGGCTGCGCTCCACCTACCGCCACGAGGCGAACTCCGCGATCGGCTTCCAGATGTTCAACGACCCGGCCGCGATGGGCGACGCCGCGGCGTTCCGCGAGTCGGCCGGCACCATCGAGTACGCGTTCAACTGGTTCTACGTCAACTCCACCACCTCGGCGTACCTGAACTCGGGGCTCAACCCCGTGCGGGCGGCCGGGTCCGACCCGAACCTGCCGATGAAGGCCGAGCCGGCGTACGAGTGGCGTGACTTCGATCCGGCCAGCAACACCGCCGCGTACCAACCGCTGGCCGAGCATCCGTACTCGGTCAACCAGGACTACTACGTGAGCTGGAACAACAAGCCGGCCAAGGACTTCGGCGCCGCCGACGGCAACTTCAGCTTCGGTCCCGTACACCGGGGGAACCTGCTGGACCGGCCGATCCGGGCAGCACTGGCGGCGGGGCGGAGCTTCGACCGGGCCACGCTGACCTCGCTGGTCGAGCAGGCCGGCCTGACCGACCTGCGCGGCGCCGAGGTGCTCGACGAGCTGATCCGGGTGCTGGAGAGCCAGCCGGTCACCGACTCCGGCCTGGCCGCCGTGGTGTCCAAGCTGCGGGCCTGGCGCTCCGACGGCGCGCTGCGGGTCGAGACGGCCCGCGGCAGCAAGGTGTACCGGCACGCCGAGGCGATCCGGATCTTCGACGCGTGGTGGCCGCTGCTGGTGAGGGGCCAGTTCAAGGCGCCGCTCGGCGCCGAGCTCTACCAGGCACTGGTCGACGCCATGCAGATCAACGAGTCGCCGTCCGGGCAGCAGCGCGGCGACGAGTCCACCCTGCCCGGCTCGGCGAACGGGGCGCAGGGCCACAAGGGCTCGTCGTTCCAGTACGGCTGGTGGGGTTACGTGGATGCCGACCTGCGCGGGGTGCTCGGCGAGTCGGTGCCCGGCGGGCCGACCCGCCGGTACTGCGGCGGCGGCGAGCTGGCCGCCTGCCGGCAGATCCTGGTGGACACGCTCCGCACCGCCGCCTCCCAACCGGCGAGCGAGGTCTACCCGGGCGACGCGAGCTGCGCGGCGGGCGACCAGTGGTGTGCCGACGCGATCGTGCAGTCCCCGCTCGGCGGGCTGAAGCAGCCCGTCATCGCGTGGCAGAACCGGCCGACCTACCAGCAGGTGGTGTCGTTCCCGGCCCGCCGCGGCGACGACCTGACCAACGTAACCGCCGGCCGGCCGGTCACCGCCTCCAGCAGCCAGCTCTCCCTGCCCGCCGGCCGCGCGGTGGACGGCGACCGGGGCACCCGCTGGGCGAGCGGCTGGTCGGACAACCAGTCGATCACGGTGGACCTCGGTTCGGTCCGGCGGGTGGCACGCACGGTGCTGCGCTGGGAGGCCGCCTACGCCCGGTCGTACCGGATCGACGTCTCCGCTGACGGGGTCGGATGGCGGACGGTCTGGTCCACCACCGCCGGCGACGGCGGCACCGACAACAACCGGTTCGCCGCGACCAGTGCCCGCTACGTCCGGATGGTCGGGCTGACCCGGGCCACCTCCTACGGCTTCTCGCTCTGGGAACTGGAGGTGTACCCGCACTGATCGGGCGGCTCACCCAATCATCCGCAGCGCCAGCAGCGCGATCAGCGCGCTGGACAGCAGCGCGGTGACCAGCCGGCCCCGGGCGGAGGTGAGCAGCCGGCCGAGCGCCGATCCACTGCCGGCGATCAGCAGTTGCCAGCTCGCCGAGGCGACGAACGCGCCGGCCGCGAAGAGGCCGGCGGCCAGCGGATCAGGGTCGGCGTCCCGGCCCAGCACCAGCGCCGCGAAGTAGACCACCGTCGCCGGGTTGAGCAGGGTCAGCGCGAGCAGCCCACCGAACGCGCGGGCCGGGCTCTTTAGGCCACGGCGGTTGCCGCCGTGCGGGGCCACGGGGCGGGGGCGCAGCGCCCGCCAGGCGGTGTGGCCGGCGATACCGAGCAGCACCATTGCGGCGACCACCCGCAGCGGCCCAGCAGCCGGGGCGATCAGCGCGGCCAGCGCCGCTCCGCCCAGCGCCGCCACCGCCGCGTAGAGGCCGTCGGCCGTGGCGACCCCGAGCGCGGCGGCGGCGCCGACCCGGAACGAGGTGCGTGCGGTGAGCCCGAGGATGAGCACGGCGATCGCGCCGACCGGGATCGCAACGCCGTAGCCGGCGACCAGACCGGCCAGGAACGCACCGGTCACGACGGTCGCCGGCGGGTCGACACGTACCGGGGCGCGGTCCGCTGTCGGCACGCGGCGGTGGCCGCGCGGACAGGGATCATCTGCATCCGGTACGTCTCGATCACGGCCCCATTCTGAAGCGAAGGCGGTCGGCCGCGCGATCGGTTAACGCCGTTGCCGGGCGGGCCGCACGTAGGCCACCAACCTGACCAGCCCAGGTAGCCGTCCCGGCCGGCCCTGCGGGCACTGGCGGCTTAGCCGCGTCGAGCGCGACGCCCCAGGTGGGCGTCGCGCTCGACGGAGGACCGGTGTCGCCCGGTCAGACGTTGAAGCCGAGGGAGCGGAGCTGGTCGCGCCCCTCGTCGGTGATCTTGTCGGGCCCCCACGGCGGCAGCCAGACCCAGTTGATCCGGATGTCGTTGACCAGCCCGCCACCGGGACCGGTGGTCAGCGCCGCCCGGGCCTGGTCCTCGATCACGTCGGTGAGCGGGCAGGCCGCCGAGGTCAGCGTCATGTCCAGGGTGGCGACGTTGTCGTCGTCGACGTGCACCCCGTACACCAGGCCCAGGTCGACCACGTTGATGCCCAGCTCGGGATCGACGACGTCCTTCATCGCCTCCTCGATGTCGGCGACGGCCGCCTTGCCGCCGGCCGGCGCCGCACCGGCAGCGGCCGCGCCCTCGGTCGCCGGCGTCGCCGCGGTGGCGGTTTCCTCGCTACTCATGCCTTCACCTCCGATGGGCTCACGCCCACGCCGGCGCGTGCCGCGGCGTCCTTGAACGCCATCCACGGCAGCAGCGCGCACTTGACCCGGGCCGGGTAGCGGGCGACCCCCGCGAACGCCACCCCGTCACCGAGCACGTCCTCGTCCGGCGTGACCTGGCCACGACCGGACATCAACTCCACGAACGCCTCGTGCACCCGGTACGCCTCGTCCGCGTCCCTGCCGGTCAGCAGCTCGTGCAGCACACTCGCCGACGCCTGGCTGATCGAACAGCCCATGCCGTCGTACGACACGTCGTGCAGCACCTCGCCGTCGGTGGCCACCCGGACGGTGACCTCGTCACCGCAGGTCGGGTTGACATGGTGCGCCTCGGCGACCCGGTCGGCCGGGTCGTCCGCGTCACGCAGGCCGCGGCCGTGCGGGTGCTTGTAGTGGTCCAGGATGATCTCCTGGTAGAGCTGGTCGAGCTGCATCAGTCGAACACCTTCCGCGCCTGCTCCAGGCCCGCCACCAGGGCGTCGATCTCCTCGGTGGTGGTGTAGAGGTAGAACGAGGCCCGCGTCATCGCCGGCACGCCGAAGCGGGTGCAGACCGGGCGGGCGCAGTGGTGCCCGACCCGCACCTGCACACCGAGGGAGTCGAGCACCTGCCCCACGTCGTGCGGGTGGATGTCGCCGAGCGCGAACGAGATGGTGCCGCCCCGCCCGACCGGCACGGCCGGGCCGAAGATCCGCAGCCCCGGGACGGTGCCGAGAGCGTCCAGCGCGTACGCGGTCAGCTCCTTCTCGTGCCACTGGATGGCCCGCATGCCGATGCCGGTGAGGTAGTCCACCGCCGCGCCGAGCGCCACCGCCTCGGCGATCGGCGGGGTGCCCGCCTCGAACCGGGCCGGCGGCGCGGCGAACGTGGAGCCCGCCATCGTCACCGTCTCGATCATCGAACCGCCGCCGAGCACCGGGGGCATCGCGGCGAGCAGCTCGGACCGGCCCCAGAGCACCCCGATGCCGGTCGGGCCGCACATCTTGTGCCCGGTGAAGACGATGAAGTCGGCGTCGTAGTCGACCACGTCCATCGGCATGTGCGGCACCGACTGCGAGCAGTCGAGCAGCAGCAGCGCCCCGACCTCGCGGACCCGCTGGGTGATCCGCGAGGTGGCGTTGACCGTGCCGAGGATGTTGGACATGTGCACCATCGAGACGATCTTCGTCCGCTCGGTGACGAGCTCCGCCAACCCCGACTCGTCCAGCCGCCCCTGATCGGTGACCGGGAACCAGCGCAGGGTCGCGCCGGTGCGCTCGCAGAGCAACTGCCACGGGACGATGTTCGAGTGGTGCTCCATCTCGGAGATCACCACCTCGTCGCCGGGGCCGAGCCGGAACCGCGGGTCGGCATCGGGCCGCAGCGAGGCGTTCGAGAAGGCGTACGCCACGATGTTGATCGCCTCGGTGGAGTTCTTGGTGAACACCACCTCGTCCGCGCTCGGCGCGTTGATGAACGCGGCGACCTTGGCCCGCGCCCCCTCGTACGCCTCGGTGGCCTCGGTGCCCAACGTGTGCACCGAGCGGGACACGTTGGCGTTGTGCATCGCGTAGTGCTCGGCGAGCACGTCGAGCACCTGCCGCGGCTTGTGCGAGGTGTTGGCGCTGTCGAGATAGACCAGCCGGTGCCCGTTGACCTCCCGGTCTAGGATCGGGAAGTCGGCGCGCACCTTCGCCACGTCGTATCGCGGCACGTCGCCGTACTGCGGCATCCCGGGCGGGATCGCGATGGAGGTCATCTCAGCCGCCTCAGGCCCGTGCCGAACCGGCCCCGGCGACGTACCGCTCGTAGCCCTCTTCCTCGAGCTTGTCGGCCAGCTCCGAGCCGCCCTGCTCGACGATCCGGCCGGCGACGAAGACGTGCACGAAGTCCGGCTTGATGTAGCGCAGGATCCGGGTGTAGTGGGTGATCAGCAGCAGGCCGGTGTCGCCGGTGTCGCGGACCCGGTTGACCCCCTCGCTGACCACGCGCAGCGCGTCGACGTCGAGGCCGGAGTCGGTCTCGTCGAGGATGGCCATCTTCGGCCTGAGCAGCTCCAGCTGCACGATCTCGTGCCGCTTCTTCTCACCGCCGGAGAAGCCCTCGTTGACGTTGCGCTGGGCGAACGCCGGGTCCATCTGCAGGCGCTCCATCGCCCCGCGCAGCTCGCCGCCCCAGGTGCGCAGCTTCGGCGCCTCGCCGTCGATGGCGGTCTTGGCGGTACGCAGGAAGTTGGCCACCGAGACGCCGGGCACCTCGACCGGGTACTGCATGGCCAGGAAGAGGCCGGCGCGGGCCCGCTCGTCGACGGACATGGCCAGCACGTCCTCGCCGTCGAGGGTCACCGTGCCGCCGGTGATCTCGTACTTGGGGTGGCCGGCGATCGAGTAGGCCAGGGTGGACTTGCCGGAGCCGTTCGGGCCCATGATGGCGTGCGTCTCGCCCGAGCGGACGGTCAGGTCGACACCGGCCAGGATCGGCTTGAGCTCACCCTCGGGCAGCTTGACCGACACCTTCAGGTCGCGGATCTCCAGGGTGCTCATTATCGGGTCACTCCATTGCTCGGCGTCAGGCTGACGTAGATGTCGCCGTCACGGACTTCGACGGGGTAGACGGGAACGGGTTCGGTGGCGGGCAGCCCGGTCGGCTCGCCGGTACGCAGGTCGAAACGCGAACCGTGCAGCCAGCATTCCAGCGTGCAGCCCTCGATCTCGCCCTCGGAGAGGGCGACCGCGGCGTGCGAGCACTCGTCGTAGGCGGCGTAGAAGGTGCCGTCCTCGCCGTGCACCACCGCGATCGGAGTGCCGTCGACGTCCGCGCTGATCGCGGTCCCCTTCGGCACGTCCTCCGTGGAGCAGATCCGGATCATCAGGCGCCCGCCTTGGCCAACCGGGCCTCGATGGCGTCGCCGAGCCGCTCGCGCAGCTCCTCGACCGGGATCTTGTTGATCAGCTCGGCGAAGAACCCGCGCACCACCAGGCGGCGCGCCTCGGACTCCGGGATGCCCCGGGCCATCAGGTAGAACAGCTGCTCGTCGTCGAAGCGGCCGGTCGCGCTGGCGTGGCCGGCGCCGGCGATCTCGCCGGTCTCGATCTCCAGGTTCGGTACGGAGTCGGCCCGCGCGCCGTCGGTGAGCAGCAGGTTCCGGTTGATCTCGTACGTGTCGGTGCCGGTCGCCTCCGCGCGGATCAGCACGTCCCCCACCCAGACGGTGTGCGCGCTCTCGCCCTGCAGGGCGCCCCGGTAGCCGACGTAGCTGCGGCAGTCCGGCACCGAGTGGTCGACCAGCTGCCGGTGTTCCAGGTGCTGACCGGAGTCGGCGAAGTAGAGGCCGTACAGCTCAGCCTCGCCGCCCCGGTCGGTGTACTCCACCGACGTGTACTGCCGCACCAGGTCGCCGCCAAGGCTGACCTGCACGTGCACCACCTTGGCATCCCGGCCCAGCTTGACCTTCAGGTGCTGCGCCTGCACCGCGTCGTCGGCCCAGTCGGCCACCGTGACCAGGGTCAGCTTCGCCCCGTCGGCCACCGCCACCTCGACGTTGTCGGCGAGGGTGGCCGAACCGGAGTGCTCCAGCACCAGGGTCACCTCGGCGAACCGGCCCACCTCGACGAAGGTGTGCCCGAAGGCCAGGC
This sequence comes from Micromonospora deserti, assembly GCF_003236335.1. GTDB lineage: Bacteria > Actinomycetota > Actinomycetes > Mycobacteriales > Micromonosporaceae > Micromonospora > Micromonospora deserti. The sequence goes on along the minus strand of NZ_POUB01000191.1, from coordinate 3,728 downwards.
CGTCCGCACCGTCGCCGACCACCCGCAGGGTCGCCGGCTCCGCGACCACCGCGTCGGGCGCCACCGACACCAGCAGCGCCCGCTCCGCACCGCCGTAGGCCAGCGCGCTGACCCGGTCACCCGGGGTGAGCACGCTGCCGATCCGCGGGTCGTCCCGACCCACAGTGGCGACGGAGACGCCCGCGGGCAGGTTCCCGTACTCGTGCCGGACGGCGCCGGTCGCGGTCTGGTCACCGCCGACCAGCCCGCGCAGCCGCTTGAGCGGGGTGAAGCGCCACTCCTCCTCCAGGCCGGTCAGGGCCGGGAAATCGGCGACGTCGTACGAGCGGAGCGCCTGCGTCTTGGTGCTGGGCGGCGCGGAAGCCTGGGTAGTCATCTCTTCCTTGGTCTGTTCTGCGACGACGGTGTCTTGAGCTGGGGCAGGCGGGCCGGCGAACCGGCCCGCCCACGGCGGCGTCAGCCGACCGCGCCCTCCATCTGCAGCTCGATCAGGCGGTTGAGCTCCAGGGCGTACTCCATCGGGAGCTCCTTCGCGATCGGCTCGATGAAGCCGCGCACGATCATCGCCATCGCCTCGTCCTCGCTCAGGCCCCGGCTCATCAGGTAGAAGAGCTGGTCCTCGCTGACCTTGGAGACGGTCGCCTCGTGCCCCATCGACACGTCGTCCTCGCGGATGTCGACGTACGGGTAGGTGTCCGAGCGGGAGATGGTGTCGACCAGCAGCGCGTCGCACTTGACCGTGCTCTTGCTGTTGGTCGAGCCCTCCAGCACCTGGACCAGGCCCCGGTACGAGGTGCGGCCGCCGCCCCGGGCGATCGACTTGGAGACGATGGTGCTGCTGGTGTGCGGCGCCGCGTGCACCATCTTGGCGCCCGCGTCCTGGTGCTGGCCCTCGCCGGCCATCGCCACCGAGAGCACCTCGCCCTTGGCGTGCTCGCCGGTCATGTAGACCGCCGGGTACTTCATGGTGACCTTGGAGCCGATGTTGCCGTCGATCCACTCCATGGTCGCGCCCTCGTGGCACACGGCCCGCTTGGTGACCAGGTTGTAGACGTTGTTCGACCAGTTCTGGATGGTCGTGTAGCGGCACCGGGCGTTCTTCTTGACGATGATCTCCACCACGGCGCTGTGCAGCGAGTCGGAGGAGTAGATGGGCGCGGTGCAGCCCTCGACGTAGTGCACGTACGCGCCCTCGTCGACGATGATCAGCGTCCGCTCGAACTGGCCCATGTTCTCCGTGTTGATCCGGAAGTAGGCCTGCAGCGGGATCTCCACGTGCACGCCCTTCGGCACGTAGATGAACGAGCCACCGGACCAGACGGAGGTGTTCAGCGCGGCGAACTTGTTGTCACCGACCGGGATGACCGTGCCGAAGTACTCCTTGAACAGGTCCTCGTGCTCCTTGAGGGCGGTGTCGGTGTCGAGGAAGACGACACCCTGCTCCTCCAGGTCCTCGCGGATCTTGTGGTAGACGACCTCGGACTCGTACTGCGCCGCGACACCGGCGATCAGCCGCTGCTTCTCCGCCTCGGGGATGCCCAGCTTGTCGTAGGTGTTCTTGATGTCCTCGGGCAGGTCCTCCCAGCTGGTGGCCTGCTTCTCGGTGGACCGGACGAAGTACTTGATGTTGTCGAAGTCGATCCCGGTGAGGTCGGCGCCCCAGGCCGGCATCGGCTTGCGGCCGAACAGCCGCAGGCCCTTCAGGCGCAGGTCGAGCATCCAGGCCGGCTCGCTCTTCTTCGCCGAGATGTCCCGCACCACCGCCTCGTTGAGGCCACGCTGGGCGACCGCCCCGGCGACGTCCGGGTCGGCCCAGCCGTACTCGTAGCGACCCAGGGCGGCGAGCTGCTCTTCCTGGGTCAGGGGCTGGACGATCTGCTCGGTCATCTATCTGTCCTCACAGTGGTGACGGTCTTTCCGGACTGGGCACGCCCCGGCTGGGCCGGGATGTGCGTGGTGCACACCCCGTCGCCGTGCGCGATGGTGGCCAGGCGCTGCACGTGGGTGCCGACCAGACGGGAGATCACCGTGGTCTCGGCCTCGCACAGCTGGGGGAACTCGGCGGCCACGTGCGCCACCGGGCAGTGGTGCTGACAGAGCTGACCGCCGGTGGCGATCGTGGACGCGCTGGCAGCGTATCCCTCGGCGGTGAGCGCCCCGGCGAGCGCCTCCGCCCGCGCGAGGGGGTCGTCACCGGCGTCCTCCATGGCGGCCCGGCAGCGGGCCTCCAGGGCGGCGACCTGATCGGCCGCGAACGCCTCGACCGCCGCCGAGCCACCGTTGCGGGCGATCCAGCGCAGCGCGGCGGTGGCCATGTTGTCGTAGTGGTGGGTGCCGCAGCGGACCCGGGCGGCGTCGGTCAGCAGGAACACCTTGGCCGGACGGCCCCGACCCCGGTGCCCGCGGACCGTCTGCTCCCGGGCCACGACGTCGCCGTCGGCGAGCATCGCGTCGAGGTGCCGCCGGATCGCGGCCGGGCTGAGCCCGAGCGCGTCGCCCAGCTGGGCCGCCGTGGTCGCCCCCCGCTCCAGCAGGAGCCGGGTGACCCGGTCCCGGGTGGAGAGGTCGGACGCGGCGGACGCGGCGGACGCGGGCTGACCGGCAACCGGAGCGGTCGCCGGCTGGCGCCCGGAGAGCCCTGCCGCGTTTTTCACAACGCCAACGTTACGTAATTCGCCCAGAGCCCGCAAACCCGGGTCCCGGTGATCCCAACCACCGCCACGGCGGAGTCGGAGGCTCCTCGATCACTACGGTGCGTAGGATTTGCGCGTGACTGCCGCCGTCCGGTTCCCGGTCTCCACCACCCTGCTGCGCCGTCTCGCGCTCGCCTCGATCATCGCGAACGTCGGCATCGTCGTCACCGGCGGGGCGGTCCGGCTCACCGCGTCCGGTCTGGGCTGCCCCACCTGGCCTCGGTGCACCGACGAGTCGTACACCGCCACCGCCGAGATGGGCGTGCACGGGGTGATCGAGTTCGGCAACCGGCTGCTCACCTTCGCGGTCGGCATCATCGCGCTGGCGGTGCTGTTGGCGGTGCTGCTACACCGCCCCCGCCGGCGCGGGCTGGTGCCACTCGCGGTCGCGGTCCTGCTCGGCATCCCGGCCCAGGCGGTGATCGGCGGGATCACCGTGCTGACCAACCTCAACCCGTGGGTGGTCGGGCTGCACTTCCTCGCCTCGATGGCGGTGATCGCCGTCGCGTACGCCCTCTGGCGGCGGGTCACCGACCCGGACGGCCCGGCGGTGCCCGTGGTGCCGGCCCCGCTGCGGGCGCTGGCCCGGCTCACCACCGGGGTCAGCGTGGTGGTGCTGGTGGTCGGCACCTGGGTCACCGGCAGCGGTCCGCACGCGGGCGACCACGGGGCGGCCCGCAACGGCCTCGACCCGGAGACGATCTCCCAGGTACACGCCGACGCCGTCTTCCTGCTGCTCGGCCTCTCGGTGGCGCTGGTCTTCGCCTTCCGTGCGGTCGGCGCGGCGGGGCCGGCCCGCGCCGCCGTCGTGCTGGTCGCGGTGGAGCTGGGCCAGGGCGTGATCGGCTTCGTGCAGTACGTCACCAACCTGCCGGCGCTGCTGGTGGGCGCGCACATGCTCGGCTCCTGCCTGGTCCTGCTGGCCGCCCTGGCGGTGCAGTGGTCCACCCACGAACGCCACCCGGTCAGCACCGGCCCGGCGATCAGCCCTGCCAGCGAACCCGCACTCCTGCCCAGCTGACCCGCTCCCACACC
>NZ_POUB01000190.1 GCF_003236335.1 Micromonospora deserti | reverse complement strand
GTCGGGGTGGCGAGGGCGACCCGGATGCCGTTGCCGTGCAGCAGGTCCAGCACCTGGTCCAGCCAGTCGAAGGTGTACCGGCCGGGCTCGGGTTCGAGCCGCGACCAGGCGAACACGCCGACGGTGACCAGGTTGACCCGGGCGCGGCGCATGAGCGCCACGTCCTCCCGCCACACCTCCGGCCGCCACTGCTCCGGGTTGTAGTCGCCGCCGTAGCGGAGCCGGCCGTCAGCCCACATCGCCCACCACCAATTTGTTGGGGAGGCGTCCAAAGTATGGAGAACGTTTTCGCTTGTCAACGCCCATTCGTGAGAGATCCAGTGACCATCGTCGTTGACAGTTAGTTGGGATGCCAAAGAAACTGGCGGGACCGTCGGAACCACCTGGAGGAGATCCCCATGCCGTACCGACCGCCGTTGGTCCCGTACGAGACGTTCGTGGCCGACCCGCCCGACCTGCCGGTGCCCGCCCCCGGCGAGGACGGGGCCACCGTCGTCGGCCGGGCCGAGGTCGTCACGACCGACCCGCACGGGGTGACGTTCAAGGCCGCCATGTCCGACGGCGCGACGATGGTGGTGCGCGTCGAGGCCGCCGGCGACGGGGTGATCCGGGTACGCCTGGCCGAGGACCCGCAGGCCCGCAGCCGATCGGCCCGGGCCCTGCCCCTGGTCCACCCCGGCAGCCACCCCGCGGTGGTCACCGTCGACGACGTTTACGTCCACGTCGACGCCGGCGCGGTGGTCGCGCAGATCCGGCTGGACCCGTGGCACCTGCGGTTCGTCGGCCCGGACGGGCGGCTGCTGCTCGCCCAGGACCCGGGCACCCGGGACATCAGCGGCCGCCGGCGCAGCCTGCCGTTCGGCCGCTCCACCGTCGACGGCGTGGGTGTCGCCTGGCACGAGAGCTTCGTCGCCCCCGGCGACGAGCGCTTCGTCGGCTTCGGGGAGAAGTTCACCCCGCTGGACAAGCGGGGGCAGCGGGCGTTGATGTGGAATTTCGACGCCTTCGGCGGCGAGTCTGACCGCTCCCACAAGACCGTGCCGTTCTACCTGTCCGACCGTGGCTACGGCGTGCTGGTCGACAGCGGGTTGCCGGTGCAGTTCGACGTCTGCCAGTCCACCCACAGCAGCGTGCAGATCCTGGTGCCCGACGACCTCATCGACTACTACGTGCTGGCCGGTCCGACGCCGACCGAGGTGCTCGACCGGTTCGACCGACTCACCAGCCGCCCGTACCTGCCGCCGAAGTGGGCGTTCGGCGCCTGGGTCTCGTCGGGATTCTTCCCCGACTCGCAGGAGCGGGTGCTCGAGCGGGCCCGCCAGATCCGCGAGCGGGGCATCCCCTGCGACGTGCTGCACCTGGACTGCTACTGGCAGGTCGCCGGCTGCTGGTCGGACCTGCGCTGGGACGCCACGGCGTTCCCCGACCCGGCGAGCATGCTGCGGACGCTGGCCGACCAGGGATTCCGGGTCTGCCTCTGGATGAACCCCTACCTGATGACCGACAGCCCGCTCTACGCCGCGGCGGCCGAGGCCGGCCACTTCCTGCGCCGCCCCGACGGCACGACGTACGTCGCCGACGTCTGGCACGGTAGCCACCCGCCGAGCGCCATCGTGGACTTCACCAACCCGGCCGCCGTCGAGTGGTTCACCGGGCTGCTGCGCCCCCTGCTGGAGCAGGGGGTGGCGGTGTTCAAGACCGACTTCGCCGAGGGCGTGCCCGCCGACGCCGTCGCGCACAACGGGATGACCGGCGTCGAGCTGCACAACGTGTACGCGCTGCTGTTCAACGACGTCGTCGCCGGGGTGACGCAGGAGGTGGCCGGCCACCGCACCGTGTGGGCCCGCTCGTCGTACCTGGGTGGCCAGCGACACAGCGCGCAGTGGAGCGGCGACGTCAACGCCACCTGGCCGGGGCTGGCCAGCACGCTGCGCGGCGGGCTGTCGCACGGGCTGTCCGGCGTGCCGTTCTGGAGCCACGACACGGGCGGCTTCAACGGCACCCCGGCCCCGGATCTCTACGTCCGCTGGACCCAGTTCGGGGCCCTGTCACCGCTGGTCCGCCTGCACGGCACCACCAGCCGGCTGCCGTGGGACTTTCCCGCCGAGACCGAGCGGGACGCGGTGGCCGCGCTGCGGCTGCGCTACCGGCTGATGCCGTACCTCTGGTCGGCGGCGGTCTCGTCGGCCCGCACCGGGGCACCGATGATGCGCGCGCTGCTGGTCGACACCCCGGACGACCCGACCGCCTGGACGACGGACCTGCAGTACCGCCTCGGCACCGACCTGCTGGTCGCCCCGGTCGCCGACCCCTCCGGGCGGCGGGACGTCTACCTGCCGGCCGGGGACGACTGGGTCGACGTTGCCACCGGCGAGCGGCACCCCGGCGGGCGGCATCTGCGGGTCACCACGCCGCTGGACCGGCTGCCGCTTTACGTCCGCCACGGCGCGCTCGTCCCGGTCGTCGCGCCGGGCGACACGGTCGGCGACGGGCCGTTCCGCGACGTCACCCTCGTCAGCTGGGGCGGAGTCGACGCCCAGACGGTGGTGCACGACGTCGACGGCGACACGGTCGTGCGGGCGGTACGCGACGGCGACGCCCTGCGGGTGGAGACCGACGGCCCGCTGCGGGTGGCGCACGTCAGCGTCGCCGGCGCGGACGCCCCGGCCCGGCTGCTGCTCAACGGCGAACCGATGACCCCCGCGCCCTTCGAGCGGTGGTTCCCCGACCGCGCCTGACGGTGGTCGGCGCCCGGCCCGACCGGGCCGGGCGCCGACCACTCAGCCCTTCACCGCGCCGGTGATCACACCCTTGGTGAAGTGCCGCTGTACGAACGGGTAGACGATCACCGCCGGGACGACGGTCACCACCACCACCGCCATCTTGACCGCCAGCGTCGGCGGGTACGCGGTGACGCCGGGCAGGCTGACCGCGGCGCCGGAGACGTTCGGTGACTGCCCGGCCAGGATGTAGCTCTGCAACACCCGCTGGATCGGGAACTTGTCGTTGTCGTCGATGTAGAGCACCGCGTTGAAGTAGGCGTTCCAGTAGCCGACGGCGTAGAAGAGGCCCACCACGGCCACCACCGCCTTCGACAGCGGCAGCATGATGCGCACCAGGATGTGGAACTCCCCCGCGCCGTCGATGCGGGCGCTGTCGAGCAGCTCACCGGGGACGTTCATGAAGAATGCCCGGATCACCACCAGGTTGAACACGCTGATCGCGCTCGGCAGGATCAGCGACCAGATGCTGTCCTTGAGCCCGAGGCCGGTGACCACCAGGTAGCTGGGCACCAGCCCCGGGAAGATCAGGAAGGTCAGCAGGAAGAAGAAGAGCAGCCCCCGGTGCCCCACCGACCCCGGCCGGGACAGCCCGTACGCGGCCAGCACGGTGAGCACGAGGCTCACCGTCGTGCCCAGCACGGTGACCAGGGTGCTGATCCACACCGCCTGGGTGATCTGCCCGCCGCTGAAGATGGTGATGTACGCCGACGGGTCGATCTCGCGGGGCACCATCACCATCCCGCCGGCCGCGTCGATCGTCTTCCGCGAGGCGAGGCTGGTCACCAGCACCGCCCACAGCGGCACGAGCACGGCCGCGACGAGCGCCGTGAGCACGGCGCCCTTGGCCAGGGTGCCCGGCACCGAGGGCGGCTCCTCCCAGGCGGGGCGCCGTGACCGCCGCCGCACCGGTGGCGGGTGCGCCCCCGACCGCGCCGGCGCCGGCCCGGCGCCACTGAGTTGTGCGGTCATGACTTCGAGTACACCCCCTGCTCGCCGAGTCGGTGTGCCACGTGGTTGGCGGCGAGGATGAGGACCAGCCCGACGGCGGCCTTGAACAGCCCGGCGGCGGCGCCGAGCCCCCACTGCTGGGTGCTGATCGCCTGGTAGTAGACGAACGTGTCGAGCACCTCCGCGGCCTCCCGCCCGACCGCTTCCCGTTGCAGGATGAACTGCTCGAAGCCGACCGAGAGCGCGTCGCCCAGCCGCATGATGAGCAGCAGCACGATCACCGGGCGCAGTCCCGGCAGGGTGATGTGCCACAGCCGCCGCCACCGGTTGGCCCCGTCGGCGGCCGCCGCCTCGTAGAGGTTCTGGTCGATGGCGGCGAGCGCGGCCAGGAAGACGATGGCCCCCCAGCCGATGTCCTTCCACACCGCCTCGGCGGTGACCAGCACGATGAAGGTGTCCGGGTTCGTCATGATGTCCCAGGGCTGCAGGCCGGCCTGACGCATCTCCTGGGCCAGCAGTCCGGCCCCGCCGAGCATCTGCACGAAGAACGTGACCACCAGCACCCAACTGAAGAAGTGCGGCAGGTAGACCACGCTCTGCACGAAGCCCCGGACCCGCCCGGAGACCAGGCTGTTGAGCAGGATCGCCAGCATGATCGGCAGCGGGAAGAAGAAGACCAGCTGGAACGCGGTGATGGTCAGGGTGTTGCGGACCGCGTCCCAGAACAGCGGGTCGCGGAACAGCGCCTCGAAGTTGCCGAAGCCGATCCATTCGCTGTAGAGGAACGCCTCGATGGGGTCGTCGCCGACGAAGGGGTTGTAGTCCTGGAAGGCGATCACGTTGCCCAGGGTCGGTAGGTAGTGGAAGACCAGCAGCAGTGCCGCTGCGGGCGCGGTCATCGCCAGCAGCGGCCAGTCCCGGCGCAGCCGGTCCCGCAGGCTGTGCCGGGGCCGCCGGTCGACCGGTGGACGGCCGGCGGGCGGACGCTGGTCGGCCGCCGCCGGTGCGCTGGACGCACCGGCGGCGCCCCGGCCGCTCATCGGCCGTTGTCGGCGAGCGCCTTCTCGTGGAACGCGCGCCCCTCCTCGCCGCCGGAGGCGAAGAACTCCTTCTTGACCTGCTCCAGGTCGCTGACCGGTCGGCGGCCCCGGAGGATGTCCCGGATCTTGTCCTCGGTGGGCTGGATGATCTTCGACCAGTTGGCCGGCAACTCCAGCTTGATTCCGGCGAAGAGGTCCTTCTCCATCAGCCCGATGTTCTTCTGGTAGTAGCCCAGGTAGTCCGCCACGTAGTCGGGGGTGTCGCCGCTCTTCACCTTCACCGGGACCCGGCCGCCGATGTGGGTGTACTGCGCCCCCATCTCCTTGCGGCCCAGCTCGGTGGGGACGGGGCTGCCGTCGGCCGCCCGGGTGAAGTGCTGGCCCTCCACGCCGTACTCGCGCAGCTCGAACTCGCGGCTGCCGAACGGGGCGGCGCACCAGTTGAGCACCCGCAGCAGCTCGTCGACGCGCTCGACGCCGAGTCCCTTCTTGACGAAGGTGTAGAAGACCGGCTTCTCGCTGCCCCAGATGACCGCCGGCGCGCCGTTCACACCGAAGATCGGCAGCGGCTGCATGTTGAAGCTTGGTAGCTCCTTGACCCGCTCGCCCTGCATGCCCTGCCAGGCGCCGAGCCCGTCCTGGAACATCAGGATCTTGCCGGACTTGAACAGTTGCTTCTCGTCGGCGCCCTTGCTGGCCACGGTGTCGGGGTGCACCAGCCCTTCGGCGAAGAGCTTCGCGGTGAACTCCAGCGCGGCCAGGAAGGCGGGGTTCTCGAACTTGTGCTCCAGGCCCCCGTCGGGCTTCTTGCGCCAGTGCTGCTGGCAGCCGAAGAACTGCTGGACCATGTCGAAGACGCTGCCGAAGGCCCACACCCCCTTGGCCGGGTCGGTCGCCTTGCGGCCGAACTCGTGCAACTCCTCCGGTGAGGTCGGGGTCGACAGGCCGGCGCTGTCGAGCAGGTCCTTGCGGTGGAACAGGGCCAAGGCGAACGGCCCGTCGGTGGGGAACGGCACGGCGTAGAGCCGCCCACCCCACACCGAGTACTCCCAGGCGCCGGTGGGCAGCGCGGCCAGGTACGGGTACTTGGCGGCCGCGTCGCCCTTGAGGTGGTCGGTGAGGTCCTCGAAGAGCGCCTTGACCGCGTCGGAGAACCGGGCGACCTTGTCGACCTCCCAGTTGGGCACGCAGAGCAGGTCCGGCACGTCGCGGGCGCCCAACATGGCGTTGAGCTTGTCGGCGTAGGTGACTCCGTCCTGCAGGCTCGGGTTCACCTCGACGCCGAGCTTGGCGTTGACCGCCGCCAGGTAGGAGTTGCGGCCCAGCGTCGGCGGGGCGGGTCCCCACCAGGGGCTCATGGTGTTGATCGGGGGACCGCCCCGGCCGGGTTGCTCGGTGATGGCGTCGGCGAGCTGCCGGGGGTAGCTGAGGTAGCCGTCCGGGATCGGCCCCTCTCCCGGAATGTCCGGCTTAAGCAGCTCGGCGGGCTTGTAGGTGGGTAGCACGGCGCGGATCGCGTCGGCCTGGGTGGCGGTGCCCTTGCTGCCGGCTTCCTTGCTGCAACCGGCCAGGGTGGCGCCGCCGATCGTCGCGGCGGTGCCGAGGCCGAGCAGGCGCAGCAGGGTCCGGCGGTCGGTGGATGCGCCTGGCAGGGACGGCGTCACGGCGCACTCCCTTCGTCATCGGTAGCGGGTTGCGGAGCAGCAGCGCCCGGCTAGGATTAGTTGGGTTTCTAGCCGAACAAACTAATCGACGGTGATCCGTCCCACAAGACAGGGACGCGGCCGGTCGGGACCGACCCGCCCGCCCCGGTACGCGATGATGAACGCGCGGCACCACCGGATCGCGCACCGTCGGGGCAGGAAGCGGGCAGATCGTGATCAGCATCCACCACCAACCGCAGCCGACCGACCTCGGCGACGTCCGGGTGGCCAACCGGGCCTTGGTGCTGCGGCACGTCCGCCAGCACGCGCCCTGCTCCCGGGCCGACATCGCCGCGCACACCGGCCTCAACAAGGCCACCGTCTCCAGCCTGGTCACCGAGCTGATCGAGCGGCGGCTGCTGCGCGAGACCGGGCTGACCGAGAACCGGGTGGGCCGCCCGGCCACCATGCTCGTCCTCGACGGGGAGCCGTACGCCGCGCTGGGCCTGCAGATCGGCGTCGACGAGCTGGTGGTGGTCGCCGTCGACCTGGGCGGGAGCCGGCTACTCACCTGGCGACGGGCCTTCGCCGCGCCCTCGGCCTCCCCCGGCGAGACGATCCGCGCGCTGGCCACCCTGGCCCGCCGGGCGATCGGACGGGTCACCGGCCAGGGCCGCACCGTGCTGGGGCTCACCGTCGGCGTGCCCGGGCTGGTCGACCCGGCCGGCGCCGTGCCGCTGGCCACCGCCCTGGGCTGGCAGGACGTCACCCTCGCCGCCGAACTGCGCGCCGCGCTTCGCGACCCGGGCTTCACCGTCGGCGTCGACACCGACGCCAACCTCGCCGTCCTGGCCGAACACCGCCACGGGGCGTACGCCGGGACAGCCGACCTGGTCCACCTGACCGGTGGCGCCGCGGTCGGCGCCGGGGTGGTCACCGGGGGCCGGTTGCTGCGCGGCGCCCGGGGCTTCGCCGGCGAGTTCGGGCACGTGACGCTCGACCCGGCCGGCCCCGCCTGCGCCTGCGGCGGGCGTGGCTGCCTGTCGGCGCTGATCGGGCTGCCCGCGGTGGTCCGCCGGCTCCTGCCCGACTCCGAACAGGACGGACCCGTCACCGACTTCCTGCCGGAACTCGACCGGATCCAGGCTCTGGCCCGCCAGGACGACCCGGGCGTACGGACCGGACTGGCCGAGGTCGGCCGCCACCTCGGACACGGGGTCTCCCTCCTGGCCAACCTGCTCAACCCCGAGGCGGTGGTGGTGGGCGGCCACCTCGCGGCCCTGGGTTCCTGGGTGCTGCCGGCGGCCCGGGCGGAACTCGCCGCCCGGACCCTCGCCCCGCAGGCCGGCGGGTGCCGGTTGGACGCCTCCACGCTCGGATCGACGGCGACCGCGCTCGGTGGCGCGACCGCCGCCCTCGCCACCGTCGAGGCGGGTCGACTCCCGACGCGATGACGACCGGCGCGTCCGGCCCTTGACCGGATCGGCGCGGGGGTGCCAACCTCGAAACGCCGCTCCACCGTCCGGGCACCCCGGGGCGGCTTGTTTTTCCGCAGTCGTCGAAGCGCTTCACCGCGTCCGGGCCGACGACCGCCACCACCGCGATGCCGCTCGTCACGACGGTCGTCGAAGCGCTTCGACGCGCCGTCGGGCACCCGGCGAGCCCACGGAAGGCGACCGACCATGACCGACCGCACCGCCCCGTCCCCGGAAGTCCTCGTCGACGACCTGATGGACCGGCTCACCCTGCCGGAGAAGATCGGGCTGCTGCACCAGTGGCAGGCACCCGTGCCCCGGCTCGGCCTGCCCCCGTTCCGCACCGGCACCGAGGCGCTGCACGGGGTGGCGTGGCTGGGCTTGGCCACCGTCTTCCCGCAGGCGATCGGGCTCGCCAGCAGCTGGAACCCCGAGCTGGTGCGGGCCGTCGGCGCCGCCGTCGGCGACGAGGTCCGCGCCAAGCACCACGCCGACCCCGACCGGGTCGGCCTCAACGTCTGGGCCCCGGTGGTCAACCCGCTGCGCGACCCCCGCTGGGGACGCAACGAGGAAGGCTGGTCCGAGGACCCCTGGCTGACCGGGCGGCTCGCCACCGCGTACGCCGAGGGCCTGCGCGGCGACCACCCCGACCGGCTGCGCACCGCGCCGACGGTCAAGCACTTCCTGGGCTACAACAACGAGACCGACCGGGCCACCACCTCCAGTGACCTGTCCCCCCGGGTGCTGCACGAGTACGAGCTGCCCGCCTTCCGCGCCCCGGTCGCCGCCGGCGCGGCCGTCGCCGTGATGGCCTCCTACAACCTGGTCAACGGAGTACCGGCGCACCTGAGCCCGCTCATCGCGCAGGAGCTGCGCCGATGGGCGCCCGGCGAGCTGCTGGTCGTCGGGGACGCCGGCGCGGTGACCAACATCGCCGGGGTCCAGGCGCACCTGCCCGACCACGTCAGCGGCTTCGCCGCGGCCCTGCGCGCCGGGATCGACAGCTTCACCGAGGACGACACCGACAGCGCCCCGACCGTCCGGCGGCTGACCGAGGCCCTGGACCGGGGCCTGGTCACCGTGTCCGACGTGGACCGCGCAGTCCGGCGGATCCTCACCGTCCGGGCCCGGCTCGGCGATCTGGACCCGCCGCACGAGGACCCCTGGGCCGAGGTCACGCCGGACGTCGTCGACCGCCCCGCGCACCGGGACCTGGCCCGGGAGGCCACCCGCCAGTCGATCGTGCTGCTGCGCAACGACGGGCTGCTCCCGCTCACCCCCGACCCGCGGCTGCGGGTGGCCGTGCTCGGCCCGCTGGCCGACACCGTCCACGAGGACTGGTACAGCGGCACCCTGCCCTACGCGGTCACCGCGTACGAGGGCCTGGCCCGGCGGCTGAGCACGGTGACCACCCACCCGGGGGCGGACCGGATCGTCCTGCGCGTCGGCGACCGGTACGTCAGCTGCCCGGACACACCCGACGGCGGCCCGCTGACCGTCGGCGCCGACGCCACCGCGTTCGACGTCTTCGACTGGGGACGCGACGTGGTCGCGCTGCGCGCCGTGGCCAACGACCGGCACGTGGGGGCCGACGAGACCGGGGGGCTCGCCAACGACCGCCCGGGACCGGGTGGCTGGGTGGTCCGGGAGACCTTCCGGTTCCACCCTGGCCCCGACGGCGCGGTGCTGCTGCACCACCTCGCCTCCGACCGGTACGTCGCCGTCGACGCGGACGGACGGCTGCGTGCGGACGCGCCGACCGCGCAGGCGGCGACCGGGTTCACCGTCGACCTGGTCGCCGACGGGGCCGCCGAGGCCGCCGCCCTGGCCGCCGCCGCCGACGTGGCGGTGGTGACACTCGGCAACCACCCGATGGTCAACGGACGCGAGACCGAGGACCGGGTCGACCTGGCGCTGCCGGCCGGGCAGGAGGCGCTGCTGCGGGCGGTGCACGCGGCCAACCCGCGCACCGTGCTGGTGGTGACCAGCAGCTACCCGTACGCGATCGGCTGGGCCGAGCAGCGGCTGCCGGCGGTGCTCTGGTCGGCGCACGGCGGCCAGGAGCACGGGGCCGCGCTGAGCGACGTGCTCCTGGGCGACGCCGAGCCCGGTGGCCGGCTCACCCAGACCTGGTACACCGACGCCGCGGAGCTGCCCGACCTGCTCGACTACGACGTGATCGGGTCCGACGCGACGTACCTGTACTACCGGGGCGACCCGCTGTACCCGTTCGGGCATGGGCTCAGCTACACCCGCTTCGACTACGCTGATCTCCGGATGAGCGCGGTGGCCGTGACCACCGGCGAGGAGGTCGAGGTGAGCGTCGAGGTCACCAACACCGGCACCCGCCCCGGCGAGGAGGTCGTGCAGCTCTACACCCGGCAACGGCGCTCCGCCGTCAAGCAGCCCCTGCGCCAGCTGCGCGACTTCGCCCGGATCACCCTGGCACCCGGGCAGCGGCGGATGGTCCGGCTGCGGCTGCGCACCGCCGAGCTGGGTTGGTGGGACGAGACCCGGGGCCGGCACGTGGTGGAGGACGCCGCGCACACCGTCCTGGTGGGGCGTTCCGCGCGGGACATCCGGCTGGTCGGCACCCTCACCGCGCACGGCGGGTCGGCCGCGCCCGGTGGACGGACGGCGGTGCCGGCCGCGGGAGAACGGCGGTGACCGTGCCGCGCCGGCGCCCGGCGCCCGATCAGCCCACCATCGCCGACGTGGCCCGGCACGCCGGGGTCGCGGTCAGCACCGTGTCGTACGTCCTCAGCGGCAAGCGCGCGATCTCCGAGGTCACCCGCAACCGGGTGCTGGCCAGCATCCGGTTGCTCGGCTACCACCCGAACGCCGGCGCGCGGGCCCTGGCCAGCCGGCGGGCCAACGTCATCGCGCTGGTCCTGCCCCTGCGAGCGGGGATGCAGGTGCCCGTGGTGATGCAGTTCGCCATGGCCGTGGTGACCACCGCGCGCCGGTTCGACCACGACGTCCTGCTGGTCACCTCCGACGAGGGACCGGCCGGCCTGCGTCGCGTCGCCGCCAGCGCCCTGGTCGACGGCGTCCTGGTGATGGACGTGGAGCTGGACGACCCACGGGTGCCCCTGCTGCGGGAGCTGACCCGGCCCAGCGTGCTGATCGGCCTGCCCGCCGACGCCACCGGTCTGACCTGTGTGGACCTCGACTTCCACCGGGCCGGCCGGGCCTGCGTCGAGCACCTGGCCGAGCTCGGGCACCGGCGGATCGCCCTGCTCGGCGCCCCCGCGGCGGTCTACGACCGGGGCACCGGCTTCGCGCACCGCACTCGGGCCGGCGTCGTCGAGGCCGCCACCTGGCACAACGTCGAGCCGGTGACCCTGCCCTGCGAGGAGGGCGCGGCGGCCGTCCGCCGGACCCTGGCCGACCTGCTGGACCGCCACCCGGACCTGTCGGGGCTGGTCGTGCAGAACGAGGCCGCGGTCGACCCGGTGCTGGCCACGCTGCCCGCCCTGGGCCGGCGGGTGCCGCAGGACGTGTCGGTGGTCGCCGTCTGCCCGGACCAGTTCGCCGAACAGGCCAGCCCGATGCTCACGTCGGTGCCGGTCCCCGCCGAGGAGATCGGGACGCAGGCCGTCTCGCTGCTGATGCGCAAACTGCGCGACGAGTCGGTGCCGGAGGTCACGCTGCTCGAACCCCGGCTGACGGTGCGCGACAGCACCGCCGCGCCCACCCGGGCGGCGGGGTCGCGGCGGTGACGGCGTGATGCCCGCGTCCGTCCACCGCGTCGGGGACACCACCCCCGCCACCCGCTGGGAGGACGCCCTCCTGTCCGGCAACGACGAGTACGGGATCATGGTGTACGGCCGGCCGCACGCGGAACGCGTCATCGGCGGTCCCGCCCGGGGTGCTCCGGCCGTTCCCGGCCGTCCTACCCGGCCTGGCCGCCGGGGTCCTACCCGGGGTGACCTGCCGGGGCCGGGTCGCCGGTGGAGGTGACGTTCGCCCGGCCGGACGGCGGGGTCGCCTGACCGCGCGGCCGGCGCGGCCAGGCGGCGGCCGGGGCCGCAGTAGACT
>NZ_POUB01000018.1 GCF_003236335.1 Micromonospora deserti | reverse complement strand
GAGCGGGTCAGCGACGACCTGCGGTTGGATGATTCGCCGGTGATGCGCCGGCGCCGGTGGGCGGCTGGGTTGACACTGGTGGCCACCGGCGCGTACGCGGTGGTCGCGGCGTACCAGTTCGGCCTGGTGCGGCATCTGCCGGAGCCGCCGGTGCGCGTGCTGGACGCCGACCGGGTCGACGCCAGCGGCGAGGCGTACGTGCTCGGGCACACCCCCGACACCGCGCTCGCCCTGGCCAGCGCGGCGGGAACCCTCGCGCTGGTCGGCATGGGCGCCGCCGACCGGGCCCGCCGGCAGCCGTGGATCCCGCTGCTGGCCGCCGGCAAGGCCGCCGGTGACGCCGCCGCCGGTGCCTGGCTGTTCGCCGAACAGGTCACCAAGCACCGTCGGCTATGCGGCTGGTGCACGGTGGCCGCGGCCGCCACCGCCGCGACGGTACCGTTCACCCTCGGCGAGGCGATGCAGGCGTGGCGGACGCTGCGCCGCCGCGACGGGTCGTGAGCAGCCGCCGACGCACACCCAGCGTTGTCATCGTCGGGGGTGGCCACAACGGCTTGGTCGCCGGGTGTTATCTGGCCCGCGCCGGCTGGCAGGTCCTCGTCCTGGAACAGGCCGGCAAGCTGGGCGGCGGGTCGCGCACCGACGAGCTGCTGCCGGGTTACCGGTTCAACACCCACTCCGCGGCGCACAACATCATCAACGCCACGGACATCGTCGACGACCTGCGGCTGGCCGAGGTGGGGCTGGCCTACCGGGAGATGGACCCGTTCTCGACCGCGGTCTTCACCGACGGGATGGTCGTGCGGTTCCACCGCAGCGTCGCCGCCACCGTCGAGTCGATCGCGCGGGCCGACCGCGGCGAGGCCCGCCGCTACGCGGCGTGGATGCGCCAGGCGATGCCCGTCGTCACCGCGATGCGGGCCGCCATGGACTCCGGCGCCGGCCGCCACCGCCGGCTCCGGCAACTGCCCGGCCTGCTGGGCGCCGCCGGGCAGGCGGTGGCCCGCAACGGCGGTCCGGTCGGACTCGGCCGCACGCTGCTGGCCCCGTACGGGCGCATCCTGCGTGAGCGGTTCGCCACCGAGTTGGTAAGGGCGCCGGTGGCGGCGTTCGCCGCGCACGCCTCTGCCTCTCCCGATGACGTGGGTGGGGCGACGTTCGCGCTGTGGCAGGCCTTCTACCACCAGGTCGGCCAGTGGCACCCGGTGGGCGGGTCACAGTCCCTGGCCGACGCCCTCGCCGCCCGGCTGACCTCGTCCGGCGGGCGGTGGCGCACGGAGGCGCCCGTGGCCCGGATCCTGCGCAGCACGGCGCCCACCGACCGGGTAACCGGCGTGGAGCTCGAATCCGGCGAGCACATCGCCGCCGACGCGGTGCTCGCCGCAGTGGACCCGCAGATCGCCCTACTCGGCCTGCTCGACCCGCCCCTTGACGGGCCGCAGGCCGACCAGTTGCGGGCGGCCGGGCGGGGCAACGCGGTGCAGATGCTGGTGCTGCTGGCCACCACCGCCCTGCCCGCCTACCGGCAGGGCCGGCCGGGTGACTGGAACGGCCTGCAGTCCTACGTCGACAGCCTCGCCTCGCTGGCCGACGGCTTCGCCCAGGCTCACGCTGGCCATCTGCCGGACGACCCGGTGCCGACCTACGCCTTCACACCCACCGCCCTGGACGACACCCTGGCCCCGCCCGGGCAGCACACCGTGTACCTGGCCTGCCCGTGCGCCCCGTACCGGCTGCGCGGCGGCTGGGACGCGGCGAAGGACGAGTTCGCCGACCGGATGATCGCCACCGTCGAGGCCCGAGCACCCGGCTTCACCAGCACGATCATCGACCGGGTGGTGCACACGCCGCCGGACATGGCGCGGCAGTTGCGCTGGCCCGGCGCGCATCCGATGTACCTGGACATCAGTCTCGACCAGCTGGCCCTGTTGCGGCCGACCGCGGCACTGGCCGGGCACCTCACACCAGTGCGTGGCCTGGTCATCTCCGGAGCGGGCACCGCGCCGGTCGGCGGGGTCGCCGGCACCCCGGGCCGGGCCGCCGCCCGCGCGCTGATCAGGGCCATGGGCCGCTGACCGGCGAGCCGGGCCGACGCCAGCCGGCGGGCAGCCGTCAGTAGCCCGTTGTGGCGGGGCGGGCGCGGCGGCCGCCGATGGTGGTGAAGAACTGGGCGGCGGCGAGCTGAACACCGTAGGACCAGGTGGGGTAGGCGTGGGTGATCTGGGCGAGGCGGCCGGCGAACATGTTCGTGGCCATCGCCAGGGCCGGTTCGTGGATCATCTCCCCGGCGCGGGCGGCGACGATGGTCGCGCCGAGGATCCGCCCGCCGCCCAGCTGGCGCAGCAGCCGGCGTGGTCCCGCGATGAGGGTGATGAATCCGTCGGTGGCGTCGGCGGTGACAGCCCGATCCATCTCAACCATCGGCAGGTAGGCAACCCGGCCACCGTGGGCGGCGGCGTCGGCTTCGGTGAGGCCGACGCGGGCGACCTCGGGGTCGGTGAAGGTCACCCATGGGGTGGGCGAAGCGTCGTAGCGGCGCCGGCGGCGGGACAGGGCGTTGCCGGCGGCCAGGCGCCCCTGGGCGAACGCGGCGTGGGTGAACGGCATGCGACCGGTGACGTCACCGGCGGCGTACACGCCGGGCGCGGTGGTGGTCAGGTATTCGTCGGTGACCACGTGCCCGCGATCATCGACCGCCACACCGGCTGTGTCCAGGTCCAGGTCTGCGGTGACCGGCCGGCGGCCGACCGTCACGAGCAGCCGGTCGGCGGTGATGTCCGCGCCGCCGTCCAGCAACAGCCGGACGCCGCCGGTGGCTCCGGTGCCGACCTTGAGCGCGCGGGCACCGAGCCGCAGCTGGATGCCTTCACGGGTGAACACCTCGGCGATGACCCGCGACGCGGCCGGTTCCTCGGCGGGCAGCAGCCGATGGGCGGCCTCGACGATGGTGACGCGGCTACCGAGCCGGGCGAACGCCTGGGCCAGTTCGCAGCCGGTCGCGCCGCCGCCGAGCACCACCAGCGAGCGGGGCAGTTCGGTGAGGTCGAAGACCGTCTCGCTGGTCAGGTACGGCACGCCGGTGAGCCCGTCCACCGGCGGAACAGTCGGGGCGGCGCCGGTGGCGACCACCACCCGGCGGGCTGGCAGGACGGTGCCGTCGACGGCGATCCGACCGGGGGCGGTAAACCGGGCCCGGCTGCGGCGGACCTCGATGCCCTCGGCGCGCAGGGCGTCGGCGTCCTCGGTGGCGGCGATCGCGGCGATCGCGTCACGCACCCGCCGCGCCGCGTCGGGGAACGGCAGCCCGCGGGCGGCAGCCTCGATCAGCGTCTTCGACGGCACACAGCCGGTGAACGTGCAATCGCCGCCGGGCGGGTCATCGGTGACCATCAGCACCCGGGCGCCGGCAACGGCGGCGGCGCGCGCGGCGCCGAGCCCAGCCGCACCGCCACCGATCACGATCAGGTCGTAGCCGCCGGTCACGGTTTGACCGCCACCAGTAGGGCGTAGCCGATGACGCCGTCGGCGATCGCGGCGCGGGCGGCGGAGAGCACCGCCGGGGCCCGGCCCAAGTCCAGGCCGGCGGCCTCAGCCCGGTCGCGGGCGGTCATCCGCACCAGGGCCAGCCGGGCCTCTATCTGGTCGAGCATGGTGGCGACCGCGGCGTCGTGGCGTTCGGTCGCGATCACCCGCAGCCCGGCGGCGGTCAGGATGCCGACGTACTCGTCGAGCGGGCGGGCGTCGGCGACGCAGGCGATCCACCCGCCGAGCCCCGACAGCTCCGCAGGCAGCCGGTCGGCCTCGACGGTGACGTCGGTGAGGCCCAGCCGCCCACCCGGACGCAGGGCGCGGGCGAGTTCGGCGGCGGCCGTCGGCTTGTCGAGGAAGGTGCAGAACGCACACTCGCACACCACCACGTCGAACGCCGCGTCGGGCACCGGCATACGTTCGGCGTCCCCGAGCCGGAACCGTGCCGTCGCGGCGAGGCCGGCACGCCGGGCCGCGTCGGTGGCGGCGGCGACGTTGGCCTCCGACAGGTCAACCCCGGTGACGTCGGCGCCGTACTCGCCGGCCAGCAGCAGGGCCGTGGCGCCCCGTCCACTGGCCACATCCAGCACAGCCCCGCCGGAGCGCAGGCCGAGCCGGCCAGCCAGCCACCGGGTCAACGCCAGACCGCCGGGATGGTAGGAGTCCCCAAGCAGCAGCGCGACGACGTCGGAACCGTAGACGGCGGCGCAGCACGCCTTCGCCTCGGCCGCAGGCACCGCGGGAGTCGGCGGGTTCATCGCAGCCGCCGGCCCACGTTGGTGGAGTCCGGGGCGATCCGGCCCGCGCCGCCGCCGTTGTCGCGACAGGTGTCCGTACCATGGACGATCTTCGAGCCGTACGGCGAATCGATCAGCACCGGCTGCAGCGGCGCGGCGTTGGGCACGACGTCGGCGACCGGCACGCCGGACATCTGCTCGCGGACCTGCTCGCGGTAGCCGACAGAGTTGTAGGCGCAGAATGGGATCATCCGGCCGTCGGGGGTGATCTCCTCGACGCAGCACTTCATCAGCTGTTTGACGTTGAGCGTGTAGGGGTCCTGGAAGTCCTGGATGACGATCATGAAGGCGCGGTCGGTGAGGTCGGCGATCGCCTCAGGCAGATTGACCCCGCACGCGTCAGCGCAGTCCAACGCCGCCGCAGCCGCGGCCAGCTTCTCCTGGGTGGTGTCGGTGCCCATAAACGCCGACGCCGACCACAGCTTCTCCAGGGCCTCACGCACGGCATGGTCGGGCACCACCCGGTTGGAGACGTAGTCGAGGTGGTCGGCGACGTTGAGCAGCCGGGGAATCGGCACCAGCCCGAAGCCGGGCTCCCCAGGGGTGCCCTCGGTGAGCAGGTAGGTGATCGACCGGCAGGTCGGGAAGCAGCACGGCACCGGGAAGAAGTCCGACGCGGTGAACCAGTCGGGTCGCTGGGCGGCGATGCCGTGGATGATGTCGGAGTTGGTCAACCTCGTGAGCGGGTCGAACTCCACGTGCCGGCCGGAGTGGGTGACCGGCTGGAACGACACGCTGCGCACCGCGGGGTGCGCCAGCCCATACTCGATGATCGCGCCGAGTTCGTGGTCGTTGAGCCCACGCTCGACCGCGGCGACCAGGGTGACGGTCAGCCCGGCCTCGGCGCAGTTGTCCAGCGCCTTCTGCTTGATCTGGCGCAGGTCCCGGCCGCGGATCTGGCGGTGGGTGCGCTCGTCGAAGCCGTCGAACTGCAGGTAGACGTTGACCGCCCGGCCGGGGCGGTTGCGCTCCCCCAGCGCGGTGACGAACCGCTTGTCGGAGGCGAGGCGGATGCCGTTGGTGTTGACGTTGACCGCCTTGATCGGGCGGGCCTGCGCCGCGTCGATGAACTCCAGGATCTGCCGGTGGATGGTGGGCTCGCCGCCGGAGAACATCACCACCTCGGCCTCCCCTTCCGAGGCGACGAAGGTGTCGAGCATCCGCTCGCACTGCTCCAGTGTGATCGAGTAGCCGTCGGGCTGGTGGCCGGAATCGGCGAAACAGATCGGGCAGTCCAGGTTGCAGCCGGTGTTGACCTCGATGATGCCCAGGCACGCGTGCTGCTTGTGCTCTGGGCACAGCCCGCAATCGCTGGGGCAGCCGTCGACGACCTCGGTCTGGAAGGTCAACGGAATGGTGCCGGGCTTGTTGAAGCGGGCCGAGTCCAGGTACATCTGCGCGTCGCCGTACACCAGCGCCTCGAACTGCCCATGCTCGCGGCAGCGCTTACGCAGGTACACCTTGTCGTCGCGGATGTTGACCTGGCCGTCGACGACGACCTTGCACACCGGGCAGATCGACTTGGTGTACTCGACGAAGATCTCGTCCCGGTCCCGCTTGACCGGCGGCGCCACCACCGGCTCACGAACAGCGGTGGGGACGGGTTCGACAGCGGTCATGAGACTCCTCGCGTGATGGCAGATCTGCGGTGCCAACCTGCCCGGAAAGCCGTACTCGTTCCGTGATCGCGCTTACACACCCCGATCCGGACCCTGGCCACATGCTCTGGCCCACTGGGGCGTGGGTTCATCATCGGCCGCCGCGGCCCGGCGCCGCACCTCGACACACGGCGGCGACCAGTCGACCATGCCGACCGCGCGCGCCAGCCGCAGCGCGTCGTCTCGCGACGCTCGACCGACGTGGCGGCGGCTGCCGCTCGCGGCAGCACCTGGTAGGCGTCGAGGGGTCCGGCGTCCGCGACCAGGAGGCCCGCTGTTCGGCGGCCATCGCGGTGTACACCGCGCCGAGGGCCATCCGTAGCCACACGACCACGACAGTAGGGGCACGGCGTACCCGTGAGCAGTGTTTACGGCGTAGCAGGGTGCAGAAGGCTTGGACGAGGACGGCGAAGGTGACCAGCCGCTACTTTTCCCGGTGTGCATGCCCCGCCATGATGTCCCGCACCGGCCGATCATCCTTGATCGCCTCGCCGCCGATCCGGCGCAACTCTTCCTGGATGATCCCATCGCACACTTTGCCGCTCACGCCGCCGCGGCGGCCCGCATGCGGGCGTACTCGACCTCCATGTCGGGTGGGCCGAAGCCGTAGTTGGCGTAGTCGGCACGCATGTCCTCGATCGCGGCGTCGAGCTCGGCCGACGGGCCGCCCTCGGCGAGCAGCACCACCAGCGGCTCCCACATCGCACCGCCTAGGTCGGGTATGCCGCGCAGCGCCTGAAGGTAACGGCCGGGCCGGAGCAGGTCGAGGGCGGTGTGGGCGAGCTTGTCGGCCGCACCGACCAGCAGCGCCGCGGCGTGGTCGAGCTCCTCGGTCGTCGTCACGGTCGCCGGGTACCTGTCAGGGTCCAGGCGCAGGTGGTAGTAACTGTCCTCCGGGCATTGGCGGGTCTCGACGAACCCGATCCTGTAGGACGTAGCGTTCTTGTCCAACGGGATCGCAGGCTGGCCCCAGCGGGCGGCGCGCCAGTTCAGGTACTCCCACCACGCAACCGGCACCACACTGATGCCCACGGCCACGAAGATCGTGCCGCCGCCGACGCTGCGCATCACACGCCGCGTGACATTGACCTGTGCGACGCCGTCGGTCGTGACGACCGACCAGGTGCCGCGAGTGCCGTAGAAGCCCAGCGGCCGCACGACGGCACCGATGTCCTTGTTCAGCCGGTACGTCGTCTGCGCGGGAGTGATCATCCGGTACACCGTACCCGCGCGGCGCGCGCCCATCGAGACGGCAGCAGGCGGCCGCATCGACCGTCCCGATCGGCTGCAGGCTCGGGCAGTACTCGTCCACGATCACCCGCTTATTGACCGCGGCAAACAGGAGCCCACGAGATCGGCAGGGCGCCCATTCCATGTCTTAAGGTGAGCTCGGAATGATCGCGGCGACAGGTCTTCCCAGTGGTCAGCTCCGCGCGGTCAACCGCCGGCGGGCGGCAAGCGTCAGGTCGACGATCAGGAACGCGAGCAGGCTGAGCCCTAGCAGGGGCAGGAAGATCCCGAACGCGACCGCCACGATGACCACGGCCCCCAGTGCGGGCCAGGGCAGCGTCCGTAGCCCGCCGGACGGGTACGCCGTTCTGAGCGGCCATCCGGTGGCGCGAGTGGGGCGGCGCTGCCACCACATGCGGTAACCGAGCACAATCATCACGGCCAGGCCCAGCGCGAGGATGGCGAGGACAATCTGGTTGGCCAGCCCGAACAGAGTGCCCATGTGGATGTCCACCCCCCAGCGGGCGAGCTTGGCCATGAGCGGGTAATCGGCGAAACGGACCACGTCGGTGACCTGCAGGGTGGCGGGGTCGACCGCCGCCACGTCCACGGAGGTGGGGTAGGCGCGGTGCACCTCGGTCACCGTCCAGGTCCTGCCCTCGCCCTTGGGTAGCGCGATCTCCACCTGGTCGGAGTCGACCTCGGCTGCGCGGGCGACGGCCCATACCTTGTCGATGGTGGTGACGTCCACTGCGCCGGTCGCCGTGGCCATACCTCCGCCGTGCTCGGAGTGCTCGCCGCCGACGACCGTCGGGGCCGTGGTTGTCGTGTTGACCGATGGGGTGGACCAGCCCAGTTGCGCCCGCAACTCGGCGACGTTCTCGCCGGCCAGTTGTGACCAGGTCAGCCCGGTCGCGGACAACGCAAGGAACCCGCTGGCCATCCAGATACCGACTGCTGCATGCCAGGAGCGGGTACGAGCCCTGCCTCGTACGCTCTTCTCTGGCAGGAACGCGGCTCGCATCGAGCGGCGGGTTCGCGCCCGGGCCACCCACAGAGCCAACCCGCCTAGGACGACCACCCACAGCCAGGAAGCGGCCAGCTCGCTGTAGTAGCGGCCCGTGTCGCCCAGATGCAGTGACCGGTGCAGCTCGTCGATCCACGACCGTACGGGCATCGCTCCGGTGGTGCCGTAGACGGTTTCCTGGCCCAGCACCTTTCCCGTGCTGGGGTCGACGAAGACCGCGTGCCGGTACGACTCGGCGAACGAGCCGTCGTTGAAGATCACCCGGGTTGTGCCGCCCTCGGGCGCGGGCCGGACGGCGACCAGGTTCTCGACGGTGCTCGCCTGCTCGGCGACGGCGACCTGCTGGGCGAGCGGAACACGAGTAGTAGAGGCGGCTGCCGGGGTGAGCAGGTCGGCGTAGAGGGCCTTCTCCAGTTGCGGGCTGAGCGCGTAGAGGCCGCCGCTGAGCGCCGCGACCAGGAGAACCGGGCCGATCAGGATGCCCGCGTAGAAGTGCATGCGCAGCACCAGTGGCCGCAACAGCGCCCAAGGGCCTGGACGTGGAGGCTGCTGTTGCGTGGCAGTGGCAGCGGCCTTCTCGATCGTGGTGTCGCCGTCGCTAGTCAGGGCAGGCTCCTCGGGTCCCGGCGCGAATGGTGTCGGTTAGGGAGTCGCCGGATTGCCGCCGCTGGTTCCCGAGGAGGGCAATCGAGTAAAGCTGTGACCCGTCTGGCCGCGCCGGCCTGCGTACTCGCACTGCCCGCCCTCTGACGCACCAAGCCGCAGGTGATTAGGTCGTCGGCGTGGGAACACCGGCGTGCTCTGGCACACGACTGGCGCGGCCCGCTTCACCCCCGTGGCAGCTGGTGGAGTGCGGCTATCCGAGGGCTGCGGTATTCCGTGATCACCATGGAACTGGCTGACCTGCCGGATCGACTACCTGTCGACAGCCTTCGGGAGGAGCCGGGTGTGATGAGTGTGGATGTTGGGCGGCGGGCGGTTCTGCGGGCCGCAACGGCCGGCGGGGTTGGCGTGGGGTTGGCCTCGGCCAGTCTGGCGGTCCCGGCCGGTGCCGGCTCTGGGCGGCGTGGTCCGCGTGTTGCGATCCTGCTGTACGACGGGTTTACCGCGCTGGATGCGGTGGGTCCGTACGAGGTGTTGTGCAGGGTTCCGGACGCGTCGGTGGTGACGGTGGCCAAGCGCGTGGGGCCGGTGCGCACCGACACCGGTGTGCTCGGGTTGGTCGCCGACCGCGCGCTGCACCAGGTACGGGAGGCGGACGTGCTGCTGGTACCGGGCGCCGGGAATCGAGGCGTCATCGCGGCCATGCAGGACGAGGAAACCGTGGACTGGGTGCGTCGGCTACACGAGGGTACGAGGTGGACGACGTCGGTGTGCACCGGCGCGTTGATTCTCGGTGCCGCTGGCTTGCTGCGTGGGGTGCCGGCCACCACGTACTGGGCGTCGCGCTCCTACATGGAGACCACGTTCGGGGCGGTGTACACGCCGGGCCGGTTTGTTGAGTCCGGCAAGATCATCACGGCGGCCGGGGTGTCGGCGGGCATCGACATGGCGCTGCATCTGGCATCGAAGCTGTCTGGTGACCGGGTGGCCCAGGCTCTGCAACTGGCGGTGGAGTACGACCCCCAGCCGCCGTTCGACACTGGTAGCCCGGAGAAGGCCGGACCGGAGCTGCAGCAGCTCGCGCTGCAGCTGCTCGAAGACGCCGCCCGATAACCGTCGGTAATCTCCTGAGCTGGGCCACCGCTTGAGGGAACCATTCCGCCACCCGAACCGAACTAGATAGCTCGATCCGACCGGCGTGGCCCGGGGGTTCGGTGGCGTTTGCGTCGGCCGGGCAGGCCGCCGGTCCTCCCATCCGGACGGCCGGCGGCGTGGGGCTTACCTGAGCCGTCAGTTGGCGTCGGCGCCCGCCAGATGCGGCTCCGCAGATCCGCGTGGCTGCAGGCAGCGGCGCTGCTCGGGCTGGCGGAGGAACTGGAGGTTCGGCGCGTCGTCGTAGTCGTGGTCGCGCGTGAGGTCGCCGTGCTCGAACAGGTAGGTCAGCCGCTCCTCGAGATCAGACTCCGACAGCGGATCACGTCCAGCCGTTCTCCCGAAGCGTCGCCAGCACCTCATCCACCCGCAGCCGCGACTGATCGGCCACCGCAGCCTGCAAGAACACATCCACGATCGCCCGGTGGTGAGCGTGGTAGGGCTCCTCGGACACGCACGCGGCGAGTTCCAGAGCGGTCACGGCGATGCCAAAGTGCGACAAAACGGAAGCGTGCCGGCCTAGTGCTGGTTACGCTGCCGAAGGAGGTGAGCCATCATGTTGACAGACGCGCCGGCGCAGGCGGCCATTCCAGCGAGCGACATCGAACGGGCCAAGCGCTTCTATCGCGACACCCTGGGCCTGACCATCTCGCGAGAGTCCGGGGACGCCGTTCATTTCGAGTCCGGGGGAACGCAGTTCTTCATCTATCCCACCTCTAACGCCGGGCAGGCCCCCCACACGCTGGCGGCCTGGATAGTCGCCGACCTCGACGCCGAAATGGCGGACCTCCAGGGGCGCGGCGTGACGTTCGAAGAGTACGACCTCCCTGGTCTCAAGACGGTCAACGGCGTCGCAGAGCTTGCGACGCTGCGCGGCGCCTGGTTCAAGGACAGCGAAGGCAACATCCTCGCCGTGAGCCAGCCCCGCGAAGGGTAATGCCCGCAGTCGCCATCCGCTCAGGCGCAGTCACCGGTGCCGGTGCAGGAGCTGGTGGCGGAGCGGCCAGGGAGCGAAGCTCAACGCTTGGCCCATGGCACGGCCCAGTCACCCAGACCGTCCATGAGCCCCATCTGGGTAACCGGCCCCCAGTTCTTGCCGAACAGCCCTGGGGCGGACAGCCGCGCCTCGCTCGTCGCCGCCTGCCTGGACTTCGCCCGCCGGGACGACGGTTACCGCACCGTCTACCTGCACACCAACGCGCGTGCCGGGGGCCGAGGCGTTCTGGCGATCCTTGCCAGTGGTGGAGGTGTACGACGCCCGGGGTGACGGCAACGAGCAGGACCCCCGCTTCGAGACGATCCACTTCGAGCTGCCGCTGGACGCCCGGATTTAGCGGGCCGTCCGCCGGCGCGGTCAGGTCGAGTAGCCCTCCGACCAGCGCACCGGTCCCGGCCGCCGCCGAGACCCCGTAGAACCAGCCGTAATACGTGCCGATAGGCCGCTCACTGCCCACTACTGGCAGCAGCTCCACCAGGAACGGGTTGCCGACACCCTCCGCCAGCTCCGGCCAGCGCTCGAGCTGGACCAGCGAGGGCGTCATCGCGTCCACCGCGGCCAGCAGCTCATCGTCCGGTTCCTGAGGGGCAGCACGGCGGCTAGCAGCTCGCGAACCGCGACCATAGAGTCTCCTGCTCCAGGTCCTCGTCCGGTCGGCTCTGGAGCCGACCTAAATCAGCCCGGCTCCGGTGCGGCAATGGGTCGATTGCCGTCACTTGGCCCGCGCTGCGACCTGCAATGTGGAGGCGCCCGCTCGTAGGCGGCCGCGCCACCACTGTCACTGAAATCCAGCAGGGGCATCGCCAGGTCTTCCGAAGCGGCCACGCCGGGGCGGTCTTGTCAGCCACCTGACTGTCTCGCATACTGTACTCCGCATAACGCATACAATGTCGCGCAGGAAGGGAGCTGCCCGTGCGAGTTGCAGTGCTCGGAGCTGGCGCCATCGGCGCGTACGTCGGCGCGGCCCTGTGCCGGGCCGGAGTGGACGTTCACCTGGTCGCCCGCGGGGCACACCTGGCCGCACTGCGGGCCAACGGAGTTCGGGTCCTCAGTCCACGGGGTGATTTCTCCGCGCACCCGCACGCCACTGACGATCCGGTGGACATCGGCCCGGTGGACTACGTGTTTCTCGGCCTCAAGGCGCACTCCTACGCTACGGCCGGGCCACTGCTCACCCCGCTGCTCGGTCCGGAGACGGCGCTTGTGGCCGGACAGAACGGCATCCCCTGGTGGTATTTCCACAAGCTGCCGGGACCGTATGAGAATCACCGCATCGAGGCGGTGGATCCCGACGGGGCGACGTCCGCGGTGATGACGCCGGAACGGGCGATCGGCTGCGTCGTCTACCCGGCGACGGTCATCGAGTCGCCGGGGGTGATCCGGCATCTGGAGGGGACCCGGTTCTCCATCGGCGAGCCGGATGGAAGCATTTCCGAGCGGTGTCTGACCTTCAGCGAGGCGATGATCGCGGGCGGCCTGAAGTGCCCGGTCGAGCCACGGCTGCGCGACGACATCTGGATCAAACTCATGGGCAACGCCGCGTTCAATCCGATCAGCGCCCTGACCCGGGCCACGATGGCGGAGATCTGTGAGCATCGCGGCACCCGGCGGGTGGTCGAGCAGATGATGGAGGAGACGCTCGACATCGCGGCCCGGGTCGGCAGTACGCCGGAAATCTCCATCAAGAAGCGGATCGACGGCGCCCAGCGGGTCGGCCACCACAAGACCTCGATGCTACAGGATCTCGAGGCTGGTAAGGAGCTGGAGCTCGACGCCGTCGTGGGGGCGGTGGTGGAGATGGCCAACATCACCGGTGCCCCGGCGCCGACGTTACGAAACATCCACGCCGCGACCGATCTCCTGGCCCGGACCATACCTCGGCAGCCCGCGACGATGCGGGCGGCCTGACTTCGCCTCCCCCGCCCCCGTTAGTGCCGGGAGCCGGCGCCGGGCGGCTACGACGGGGACGGCGTCGGCCGACAGACGTTCCTCGTCCGGCCCGGCGAGCCAACCCATCCACAGGACACCCGACGCCCTGGAGGCCACCGTGCCCCTTATCCGCAAGCCCGGTACCGCGTGGGCCGACGTCTACGCCCGTTGCCGCGAAGTCGCGCCCGAGGCTTTCCACGATGACCGCCTACTCAACTACTGGGGCGATCGGTGGCGCCGGGACGGGGAACCTGCTCCCGCGACCTCGCCGGTCGACGGCACAGCAATCGCCGGTCCGCCCCGGTTGACCGCCGCGACCGCGTACTCCGCCGTGCGGGCAGCCGCCGACGCCCACCGACACTGGGCGCTCGTTCCGCTCGCCGAGCGCAAGGCCCGGGTCAGCGCCACGCTGGACGCCCTCCGGGAACACCGCGACCTGCTCGCGCTACTGCTGGTGTGGGAGATCGGCAAGCCCTGGCGGTTGGCCACCGCCGACGTCGACCGCTGCATCGACGGGGTGCGGTGGTACGTCGACGAAGTCGACTCCATGGTGGCCGGCCGCTCCCCGCTCCCCGGTCCGGTCAGCAACATCTCCAGCTGGAACTACCCGATGAGCGTCATCATGCACTCGATGCTGGTGCAGGCGCTCGCCGGCAATGCGGTGATCGCAAAGGCGCCTACCGACGGCGGGGTAAGCTGCCTGACCCTCGCCTGTGCACTCGCAGCCTGGCACGACCTGCCACTGACGCTGGTCAGCGGCAGCGGCGCGGAACTCTCGTCGGTCCTGGTCACCGCACCCGAGATCAGCTGCGTCTTCTTCGTCGGCGGCCGGAGTGCGGGCAGTCAGGTGGCCGCCCGGCTGGTCGACTCCGACAAGCGCCACGTGCTGGAGCAGGAGGGCCTCAACTGCTGGGGCGTCTGGGAGTTCAGCAACTGGGAGCTGCTCGCCGACAACGTCCGCAGGTCCTTCGAGTACGGCAAGCAGCGGTGCACCGCCTATCCGCGGTACGTCGTGCAACGATCGCTCTTCGACCAGTTCCTCGCCGCGTACTTGCCGGCGGTCCGCGCCGTCCGGTTCGGCCACCCGCTGGCAGTCGAGCCGGGGCAGGACGGGTACCCGGATCTCGACTTCGGTCCCCTGATCAAGGACACCAAGGTCAAGGAGCTGAACGACGCGATCGAGGCGGCGGTCGCCAAGGGCGGGGTGCCGCTGTACCGCGGTTCGCTGGACGACGGCAGCTTCCTGCCCGACCAGGACCGCTCGGCGTACCTCGCGCCGGTGGCGATCCTGTCGCCACCGCCCTCCTCACCGCTGTTCCACGCCGAGCCCTTCGGCCCAGTCGACACGGTCGTGCTGGTCGACACCGAGGCTGAGCTGCTGGCCGCGATGAACGCCAGCAACGGCGCGTTGGTCGCCTCGCTGGCCTGCGACGACGAGGCGACCGCGCAACGGCTCAGCGGCGAGTTGCGGGCGTTCAAGGTCGGCGTCAACCGGCCCCGGTCCCGCGGCGACCGCCAGGAGGTTTTCGGCGGCCGGGGGGCGTCCTGGCGGGGCGCGTTCGTCGGTGGCGCGCTGCTGGTGCACGCGGTGACCGAGGGACCGGCCGGTGAGCGGCTCTACGGCAACTTCCCGACCCACGCCCACTACCCGGAGGTCTGAACCATGGCCAAGATCCCCTGCATGGACGCGGTCGTCTCGGTGCTCGCGTCGGAGGGCGTGGACATCGCGTTCGGCTGTCCCGGCGCGGCCATCCTGCCCCTGTACGCCGCGCTGGAGAAGAGCGACATCCGGCACCTGATCGTCCGACACGAGGAGGGTGCCACCCACATGGCGGACGGCTGGGCCCGGACCAACGGCCGCGTCGGCGTGGCCATCGGCACCTCCGGACCGGCCGGCACCAACATGATCACCGGGCTCTACACCGCGCAGGCGGACTCGATCCCGATGATCTGCGTCACCGGCCAGGCTCCGACCAGCAAGCTGCACCAGGAGGCGTTCCAGGCGGTCGACATCGTCGAGATCGCCAAGCCGGTGACGAAGTGGGCGGTGCAGGTGAAGGAAGCCGCCCAGGCGCCCTGGATCTTCCGGGAGGCGTTCCGGATCGCCCGCTCGGGCCGACCCGGACCGGTCCTGATCGACCTACCGCTCGACGTGCAGCGCCAGGAGATCGAGTGGGACCCCTCGATCGATGCCCCGCTCCCCGTCGCCCGGGTCGAACCACACCTGCCCCGGGTGGAGCGGGCGCTGGACATGCTGCTGGCCGCCGAGCGGCCGCTGATCCTGGCGGGCGGCGGCGTCATCCTCGGCGAGGCGAGCGACCTGCTGCGGGAGGCTGCGGAGACGCTGAACGTCCCGGTCCAGGTCACGCTGATGGGCAAGGGCGCGATACCGGAGGATCACGACCTCTTCGCCGGCATGACCGGTATCCAGACCACCCAGCGCTGGGGCAACGCCTCCTTTCTGGAGTCCGACCTGGTGCTCGCGCTCGGCGCCCGGTTCGGTGACCGGCACACCGGCGACCTGGAGACCTACCGCGGCAACCGCGCGTTCATCCACGTCGACATCGAGCCGACCCAGATCGGCAAGGTCTTCGGTCCGGACCTCGGCGTGGTGTCGGACACGAAGCTGTTCCTCGCGGCCCTGATCGACGCGATCAAGCGGCGGAACGCGCACCGCGACCGTGGAGAGTGGATATCCCGGGTCCGCGCGCTGCGCGAGACGCTGGGCCGGCGGGACGACTTCGATTCGGTTCCGATCAAGGCGCCCCGGGTGTTCAAAGAGATCAACGAGTTCTTCGGCCCGGACACCTACTTCGTCACCGCCATCGGCCTTTATCAGATCTGGTCCGGGCAGTTCCAGAAAGTCTTCAAGCCCCGCCATTACCAGGTCTGCGGGCAGGCCGGGCCGCTGGGTTGGGAAATCCCCGCGGCGATCGGGGTCAAGTCCGCCAATCCTGACGCCGAGGTGGTCGGCGTGGTCGGCGACTACTCCTTCCAGTTCCTGGTCGAGGAGCTCGCCGTCGCCGCGCAGTACAACATCCCGTTCGTGCTGATCATGTTGAACAACGAGTATCTCGGGTTGATCCGCCAGGCGGAGATCGGCTACGGCATGAACTACCAGGTGGACATCCACTATGACGAGTACGGCACGGACAACGTGAAGGTCATGGAGGCGTACGGCTGTTCCGGGCGCCGCGTGACCCAGCCCGGCGACCTCGCGGACGCGCTGTCCTGGGCGAGCAAGGAGGCGAAGCGGACCAGCCGTCCGGTGCTGGTGGAGGTGATGATCGAGCGCGAGGCGAACACGGCGCACGGGCTCTCCGTCGCGAAAGTCAACGAGTACGAACCGGTGCCGGAAACCGAGTATCCGGATGCCCTCTCCGGCTGACCCGCTGGCTGGGCGGAGGGGCGGACATCGCGTATAGCGGATCTCGCGCCATCGGATTCACGTCGGGGCGGGCGGCCATCGCCGCCCGCCCCGACTGCCCGTTCCGAATCGGTAGTCACTTCGATGTCTATCCATATAGATCGCGCGACACGGACTCCTGCTCGGCGTCGATTGCATCTCGCCGACTGTATGCTATAAACCAGCTTCGGACGCGACGACGTCCGCGACCTATGGCAACCGGAGGGTAGTCGATGACCGAATGGGCAGGCTCGGTTGCACCGGCCACTGGCGGGAGGCGACGGCGTCTCCCCGCCGACCGTGACGAGACGCGGGCCGCGCGACAGCCGCTGGAGCGTCCCGCGCCACTGCGCCAGGCCGTCTACGACGCCATCGCCGAGATGATCATCAACCGGGAGCTACGGCCGGGCGAGCACCTCGTCGAGAACGAACTCGCGGCTCAGCTCGGCGTCAGCCGGCAACCCGTCCGGGAGGCCCTTCAGCGGCTGCAGAGCGAGGGCTGGGTCGACCTGCGTCCGGCCCTCGGCGCCTTCGTGCACGTCCCCACCGAGGAGGAGGCGGACCAACTCCTCGCGACCCGCACCCTCCTCGAATCGGAGTCCGCGCGGCTGGCCGCCCGAAACTCCACACCCGAACAGGTCGAACGGCTGCGGGAGCTGCAGCGCGCTGGCGAGAAGGCGCTCAGCGACGACGACCAGGCCGCGCTCGTCGCCGCCAACGCCGCCCTGCACGCGCACGTGGTCAGCATGTCCGGCAACAAGGTGCTCGCCGAGCTGATCGCGCTGGTGGACCGCCGGGTGCGCTGGTACTACGCGCCCATCGCACGCTCCCGTGGTCGTGAGGCGTGGAACGAGCACGCCGAGCTGATCGAGATGATCGCGAGCCGTAACAGCCGGCGGGCCGGCGACCTGATGCGCCGACACACCGAACGCACTCGGGAGAGCTACCACCAGCGGCGCAAGGAGGCAGCCGAACGGGAAGCCCTGGGCTGACGGGTAGCGCAGTAGCGTACAACTAGCGGCGCTCACGACGCTGGCGCACCCGTTCCCGAGTTGCCGTCCGCGTCCGGCGCCGCATCGCCGCGGGCGCGAGCCACTCGCGCGGCCTCAGGCGGCCAGGCCGGCACCGATCGGACGCACGAGAGTGCCCGCCCCGGGTGACACGTGCGCCGGATGCGACCGGCGCCTCCTCCCGGGACGGACACTTCTCGGTACGGCCATCACCGGCCGACGCGGTGGCCGGCCGACGCACGGCGGCCGGCTAGGTCCCGCCTACTTGTACATGGTCTGGTTCATCGTGCCGGGCGCGTACGCGTCCGGATCGATCCAGACGTTGATCAGGGACGGCAGGCCCGACTCGCGGGCCCGGCGCAGCGCCGGGCCGATGTCCCGCGGGTCGCGCACCTCCTCGCCGTACCCGCCCAGCATCTTGGCGAACTGGTCGTAGTGCACGTCGCCGAGGGTGTTCCCGACCCGGGCCCGGGCGTCACCGTACTTGGCCGCCTGGCCGTACCGGATCTGGTTCATCGACGAGTTGTTGCCGACCACGCCGACGAAGGGCAGATCGAACCGGACCATCGTCTCGAAGTCCCAGCCGGTGAGGCTGAAGGCGCCGTCACCGAAGAGGCAGACGACCTCCTTGTCGGGCCGGGCGTACTTCGCTGCGAGCGCGAACGGCACGCCCACGCCGAGGGTGCCGAGCGGACCCGGGTCCATCCAGTGCCCCGGCGCCTTCGGCTGCACCACGCCGCCGGAGAAGGTCACCACGTCGCCGCCGTCCCCGATGTAGATTGAGTCCTCCGTCAGGAACTCGTTGATCTCGTGGGCCAGGCGCAGCGGGTGGATCGGGCTGGCGTCGGAGAGCTGGCGGGGCAGCCGCTTCTCGTAGGCCGCGGTCTCCTCGGCCCGCAGCTCGGCGAACCACGCCTTGCGCCGTCCGGCACCATTGTCGACCCGGCCGGAGGCCGCCTGGGTCACCGCCGCCAGGATCGCACCCGGGTCACCCACGAGCCCGAGGTCGATGTCCCGGTTCTTGCCGACCGTACGGTAATCCATGTCGATCTGGACCACCGTCGCGTTCTTCGGCAGCCGGCGGCCGTACCCCATCCGGAAGTCGAACGGGGTACCGACGATGAGGATCACGTCGGCGTTGTTGAACGCGTAGCGGCGGGACAGGTGGAAGTGGTGCGGGTCGCCGGGCGGCAGGGTGCCGCGCGCCGACCCGTTCATGAACGCCGGGATGTTCAGTGACCGGACGAAGTCGATCGCCGCCGCGGAGCCGCGGCCCGTCCAGACCTGCGTGCCGAGCAGGACCGCGGGCTTCTCGGCCCGGACCAGGATGTCGGCCAGCCGTTCGATCGCGGCCGGGTCACCGATGCTCTTGGTGGAGGCTCGGTAGCGGCCCGACTCGGGGATCGTCACGGTGGCGGTGTCGACCTCGGCGTCGAGGATGTCGCGCGGGATCTCGAGGAAGGACGGGCCCGGGGCCCCCTGGTAGCACTCCCGGAACGCCATCGACACCATGTCGGCGACCCTGGCGGTGTGCGGCACGGTCGCGGCGAACTTCGTAATCGGCGTCATCATGTCGACGTGCGGCAGGTCCTGTAGTGAGCCCATCTTGTGCTGGTTGAGCGCGCCCTGCCCGCCGATCAGCAGCATCGGGCTCTCGGCCCGGAAGGCGTTCGCCACGCCGGTCACCGCGTCGGTGGTGCCGGGGCCGGCGGTGACGACGGCGCAGCCGGGCTTGCCGGTGACCCGCGCGTACCCGTCGGCGGCGTGCGCCGCGACCTGCTCGTGCCGTACGTCGACCACGGCGATGCCCTCGTCCACGCAGCCGTCGTAGATGTCGATGATGTGCCCACCGCAGAGCGTGAAGATGACGTCCACGCCCTCGGCCTTGAGCGCCTTGGCCACCAGGTGCCCCCCGGAGATTCGCTCCGGGTCACGGCTCGGTTCCTGCAAGATCGGGTCCACGACGGCTTCAGTCGCGGTCTGCACCATTGCTCTCAACTCCCTCTAGTGGCCGCCGGCGACCGGCGTGCTCCGCTGTGACGGGGCCGGCGATGTGGACTGGGACTGCTCCGGGATGCACGGACGGGTGGGCATGGCGCAGCAGTTGCTCGGGCTTCGCCGCGCCCGCACAGCCGGCTGCCCGGCCGGGTGGGCCCGCGGTACGACCCGACCGTCGACTCATGAGCACCTCCCCAACCCCGGATTGCATACCGTATGTGGTAGGCATAATCCTGAACCATGTGACAGCAGGGTGTCTAGAGGCAGCGGGACGTTTTCCCGCACGGGCTCGACCAGGGGTCGGACGCACGCCGGCACGTGGCCGACAGAGCGCCATGACCTGGGCGCATACCGCCCCGCTGGCGGCGAGGGCCGCAGCGGAGCTGGTGACCCGGACCGGACGGACCACCCCGCACACCCGCCCGGCCCGGCATCCCGGACCGGGCGTGGGGGACGACAGTGGACGGTGGCCTTGGTCACTAGTGCGGTTTTTTGTATACCGAACGCGGTATCCTGGGATTCGCTGGAGTAGCGGGAACGGCCCGAGCACAAAGCAGGTTTGTGGTGCGCATACGCTGGGTAGATAGCCATAGTGGACTATTGGTTCACAGCGACGCACCGGCGGGAGGCGACGCCGCAGTCGTCGAACCGCCGCCGCGGGCGGCCCCAGCTGCCGTTCCTCGACCGACCCGGCCGCGGCCCAACCGAGGGGCCTCGGTCGCCGATCCGGCCACCCCGGATGTGCCCGACCCCACCGGGCACATCCGGGCGTCCTGCCGGGACCACCGGGGCCGTACGCGGGTCCGGTGCGCACCGCCCGGGAGGGTCGTCTCCCGGGAAGCCCCAACAATCAGGAGTGATGTCATGTCGACCTGGCGAAAGTTCGAGCGTTCCCTGGCCCGGCTCACGGACCGGCTGAACCTGCCCACCGGCGTCCCCGCGGACGGGCGCTCCGTCGGGCTCGGCCTCGCGACCGCGCTGGAGGCCCAGCGCCGCGCCGACCGGCCGAGCGACGAGGAGATCGAACGGTTCCTTCGAGGCGCCTCCGGCCAGGGTGATCTGGCCAAGGTCTGATCCCCGGCTTGCCAGGAAAGAGCGGGCGAAAAACCCGCCGCTCTCCCCCGGGATACCAGTCCCTGCGGGGAGAGCCGGCACGACGTCGACGGACACGACACCGGGGACCTCAGACCGGGTCCTGGTCCACGACCACGGCGTCTGGAGCAGCGGAGGCCGCCCCGACCGGGGCGGCCTCAGCGTCCCGGTTCCGGTCCCGGCGCGATTTCAGCAGACTCGCCACGGTGGTGACCACCAGCGTGCCGATGATGACCCCGAGCGAGACGGCGATCGGCACCTCCGGCGCCCAGTCGATCCCGTCGTGGTGCATCGCCTCCAGCACCAGCTTGGCCCCGATGAAGGCCAGGATGAGTGCCAGGCCCTTGCTGAGGTACACCAGCCGGTCCAGCAGCCCGCCGATCAGAAAGTAGAGCTGCCGCAGCCCCATCAGGGCGAACGTGTTCGCGGTGAAGACCAGGTACGGTTCCTGGGTCAGACCGAAGATCGCCGGAATCGAGTCGAGCGCGAACAACAGGTCCGTGGTGCCGATCGCGACCATCACGATCAGCATCGGGGTCACCATCAGCCGGCCGTCGATCCGGGTCAGCACCGACGCGCCCCGGTACGAGTCGGTGGTCGGCAGGATCCGCTTCGCCGTACGCAGCGCGATGTTCTCGGAGAACTCGTCTTCCTGCTGCGGCCCGACCAACTTGACGGCGGTGTAGATCAGGAACGCACCGAAGATGTAGAAGAGCCAGTCGAACCGGGATATCGCCTGGGCGCCGGCCGCGATGAAGACGGCGCGCATGAGCAGCGCCAGGATGATACCGATCAGCAGGACCTTCTGCCGGTACTGCACGGGCACCGCGAACCGGCTCATGATGATCACGAAGACGAACAGGTTGTCGACACTGAGGGAGTACTCGGTGAGCCAGCCGGCGAAGAACTGGCCACCGTACGTGCCGCCGGCGGTCGACGTGACGACGAGCCCGAAGACGACGGCGGCGAGCACGTAGAAGCTCACCCACCCGGCACATTCCCGAAAGGACGGCTCGCGTGGGTCTCGGGCGACCAGGTAGAAGTCGAAGGCGATCATCACGGCGAAGCCGATGATCGTTACAGTCCACACCCAGGTCGGTAGATTCATGACTCTCCCTTGTTGCGAAGCACGGTCGCGGGACCTGCCCCCCGTCCGGCCGCACGCGCCCGCCGCCGGCCTTCCCTGGCCTTCCACTGCGCCTCGGCGTGCCGCAGGTAGAAGCCGTAGAGGCGTTCGGCCCGCGGGTTCCTTTCACGGATCCGGCCCAGCCAGCCCGGCGCGATCCGCTCGTGCAGCCAACTGAACCCGATGGCGAACCCGAGACTGGCCATCGCCTGATAGGCGAGGAAGCCGAGGGGGTCCGCCGGCAGGGCCGGCCGGCCTGCGATGAGCAGGCCGGCCAGCACTTCGTGCAGCAGTCGAGCGACCGGGAACGCGACGAGCCAGTACAGCCCGACCGGAGCGAACACACCGGGCCGTACGATGCCCGCGCCGAGCAGGAGCCCGAACGCGCCGCCGGCGAGCGCCATCGGCAGGCCGAGCCCCACCGCGGTGGCTGCCGCCCAGCCGGCGGGTTGGCCGACGAGCAGCGCTAGCCCGCCGGCCACCACGCCGGCCGATGCTCCGATCACGGCGCCCGGCAGGGCGAGTTCCCCGTGGTTCTTCATCCGCGTCGCCCTCATCTCAACCGACGACCACGCCGAACCGGAACAGGCTGTAGAGCAGCATGCCCAGGTAGAACACCGCACCGAAGCCGATCACCAGGTTCGGTACGAAGCCCGGCCGGATCGGCTTGGGCAGCATCCGGTTGTTCACCAGCAGCAGGACGACGCAGTAGGCGCCCATCGCGAGGGTGGACAGGAACGCGAGCACGTCGAGGATCGCGCCCGGGCCGTCGGCGGGGCCGAAGAGCAGGATCAGGATGCCGAACGTGATCACGCCCCAGAGGAAGCCGGCGTACAGCTTCGACATGCCGAACCGCTTCATCCCCGGGATGAAGTGGTAGCTCATGTCCGCCTGGCCTCGGGAGAACGAGTCGAACAGACCCAGCGTGGCGTTGAGCCCGATCAACGCGATGAAGCCCAGGAAGACGCCGCGCAGGATCGGCGCGCCGGCCGAGGCGAAGGCGTCCGCCATAGCGGTCAGCGAGGCCTCCCGATCGCCTTCGAGGATCAGTGCGGTGACGTCCGGGCTCTGCCGCGCGGCGGTCTGGGCCAGCACGGTGAACGAGACGGTGACCAGCATCGTCACGCCCCAGAAGAGCAGCACCGCGTCGAAGGTCACCCAGCGCCGCCAGCCCTTCCATTTCCGCATCTCCTGCTGGTTGTCGGTGTCGAACATGAACCCTCGAGAGGGCATGGCCTCCTCGTTGCCGGCGGACCGCAACCCGCGGATCTTCGGGATGTGTGCGCCCATGCCGGCGCCGGAGTCCCGCAGGTGCAGCGTGTACCACATCTGCTGCATGCCGGACGGCCCCGCGAACGCGATCGCCCCGACCAGGACCGGGAACCAGGCCGCGGACATCGCCTGCTCCGGGAAGTACCCGAACTGGAACATGCCCGCGAGGGTGGCGGTGAGATCACTCCAGCGGCCGACCAGCGAGGCGGCCACCGCTGTGCCGATCACGAGTACGCCGATGAGGATGCCCAGCAGGCTCTCCAGCAGCGGGTAGATCACCGATGCCAGGCTGAACAGGATGCCGACCAGGATCAGGCCGACACAGGCGGTGACGACCCAGGGTATGCCGGTCACCTGTTCGAAGGCGGCCGCGCCGGTGGACAGGTGACCTGGCCAGATGTAGACCAGGATCGCCACCGCGAAGAAGAACCACATCAGTGGTTTGAAGACCCGTGCGGCACCGAAGAAGATGCTCTCTCCGGTGGCCATGGCGTACCGGGCCATCTCCAGCATGACGAACGCCTGCAGCGTTACGCCGATGAGGAAGAGCCACCGGATCTCGGGCCCGAAGACCAGGACGAGGCGGGGCCACATGTATGCCTCACCCATGCCGACGCCGAGCGCGACGAGGAACACGGTGGGACCGAGGAGATGGATGGACGGGGGTGGGTCGGGCAGCTCCCGGATCGGCATCGGTTCGAGCCGGCCGGCCCGCCACACCCGCGAGTCGGTGGCGCCGGGCGAAGCGGCGGCATCGCGTTGCGGGGGAATTTCGGTGGTGCCGGTCGAGGGGTGGGTGCTGCTGGTTGACGGTTGACTGGCGGCTGGTGTGTTCGCGGCGTCCACGGTCGTCCTCCTGGGCTGTGACGAGTCGGATCCCGGGGGTGGGGGGACGGATCCGGATCCGACGCTGATGTCGTTGAACCCCTGGCCGTAGAGCGGTCACCGTGTCTCTAGTGGCCCCTCCAACTGCCTTCTGGCGGATCGCATGCGCTTGTCTAGCGGCTCGGCTGGGCACCGCCGAGCAGGCCGGCTGCCCGAGCCCAGCGGTACTTGGCACCGAGCACCGCTACCGGCTTCTCGGTGGTGTACGGATAGGCGACGATGCCATGCCGGTACAGGTGTTCGCTGGCCTGCTCGACCTCCACGTCACCCGCGAGCGAGGCGACGACCGGCTTGTGGATGCCCTTGGCCCGGAACTCGGCGACCACGTCGACGACGAGTTCCGCGAAAACCATCGGCGGAGTGACGATGGTGTGCCAGTAGCCGAGAATCAGCGAGTGGATGCGCGGATCGGACAGGCCGAGCGCGATGGTGTTGCGGTACGTCGACGGAGGCTCGCCACCGGTGATGTCCACCGGGTTGCCGGCCGCGCCGAACGGCGGGATGAACGCACGGAAGGCCTCGTCGAGGTCCGGCGGGATCTCCATGAGGCTCAGCTTGTTGTCCACGCAGGCGTCCGAGAGGAGCACTCCGGAGCCGCCGGCGCCGGTGATGATAACGACGTTCTCGCCCTGCGGAGTCGGCAGCAGCGGGATGCCGCGGGCGTACTCCAGCAGGTCGTTCAGGCCGGGCGCGCGGATCACACCGCTCTGTCGCAGAATGTCGTCGTAGACCTTGTCGTTGCCGGCGAGCGCGCCGGTGTGCGAGCTGGCCGCCTTGGCACCCTGGTCGGTGCGGCCGGCCTTGAGGACAATCACCGGCTTCTTCGCCGACACCCGCTTGGCGGTTCGGGCGAACGACCGACCGTCCTTCAGATCCTCCAGGTGCATGGCGATGAGCTGGGTGTTCGGGTCGCTCTCAAAGAAGGTCAGCAGGTCGTCCTCGTCGATGTCGGCCTTGTTGCCGACCCCGACGATGGAGGAGACGCCCATCCGGGCGGACCGGCTGAAGCCGAGGATGGCCATGCCGATGCCCCCGCTCTGCGAGGAGAGCGCAACCCCACCCTTGACGTCGTACGGCGTGCAGAATGTCGCCGACAGGTTCTCCGGCGTGTAGTAGTAGCCGTAGATGTTCGGTCCGAGGATCCGTACTCCGTGCCGGCGGGCGATCGCGACGACCTCCTCCTGCAACTCGTGGTTGCCGGTCTCGCCGAACCCGGAGGGGATCAGGATGGCACCGGCCACTCCCTTGACACCGACCTCCTCGAGCGCGGCCGGTACGAACTTGGCCGGGATGGCGAAGACGGCGACGTCCACCGGGCCGGGCACGTCGGCGATGCTGCGGAACGCCTTGCGGTCCAGGATCTCGGTAGCCTTGGGGTTGATCGGATAGATCTCGCCCTGGTATCCCCCGTTCACCAGGTTCTTCATCACGGAGTTGCCGATCTTTCCGGCCTCGGCCGACGCTCCGATCACCGCGATCGAGGCCGGCCGCATGATCCGGCTCATGCTGGCCAGGATCTCCTCGGTGGTGAACTGCTCCGGCTGCTGGGCGGCCGCCGGGTCGACCAGGATCCGCACGTCGACGGCGGTCGCCCCGGTCGACGTGGCCAGCACCGGGTTGAGGTCCACCTCGGCCAGCTCGGGGAAGTCGGTGACCAGGTCGGACAGGCGCACGATGAGGTCGGCCAGGGCCTCCTGGTTGGCCGGCTCGGCGCCCCGTACGCCCCGCAGGATCTCGGCGGAGGCGATGCCGTCGATCATCGACAGCGCGGTCTTGGTGTCGGTTGGGGCGAGCCGGAAGGTGACGTCCTTGAGCACCTCGACCAGCACGCCGCCGAGGCCGAAGGCGACCACCTTGCCGAAGGTGCGGTCGGTGACCGTGCCGACGATCACCTCGTGGCCGACGTCCAACTGCTGCTGCACCTGCACCCCGATGATCTTGGCGTCGGCCTTGTACGCCGTCGCGTTCGCGATGATGGTGTCGAACCCGGCGGCCACCTCCGCACCGGTCCTCAGGCCGACCAGCACACCGCCGGCCTCGGTCTTGTGCAGGATGTCCGGCGAGACGATCTTCAGCACCACCGGCAGGCCGATCTGTTCGGCCAGGGCCACCGCCTCGTCGGCGCTCGTGGCCAGGCCCTCGCCCGGGGTGGCAATGCCGTACGCCTCAACCACCAGCCGACCTTCGGGCGCGGTGAGCGAACTCCGCCCGTCGGCGCCGGCCCGATCGAGCACGCGCCGCACGGCTTCGCGGTCGTAGCTTCTGTCCTTTACTACCATTTCGTCGTCTCCTTGAGAACGCCATGCTCCGCCGGTTCCGGCGGACCTGGAGGTCGCGGACGGGTCGGACCAGGGCCGCGAGCGATCGTCAGATGGCGCCGGCGGCCCGCAGCTCGTCGACCTGCTCGCTGGTGTAGCCGAACTCACCGAGCACGTCCTGGGTGTGCTCGCCGAGCAGCGGCGAGCGCCCGACATCGACGTGCGAGTCGGAGAGCTTGAGCGGGTTCCCGACGGTCTTGTACCGACCGCGCTCCGGGTGGTCGACCTCGACCACCGACCCCAGCGCCGCGAGGGTCTCGTCCTCGATGAGCTCTCTGGTCGACAGGATCGGCCCGCACGGGATGTTGTGCGCGTTGAGCTTCTCCATCACCTCCCACTTGGTGTGCTTCTCGGTCCACTCCTCGATCAACGCGAACGCCTTGTCGAGCTTCGAGAGCCGCACCTGCGGGGTGTTCCAGGCCGGATCGTCGGCCAGCTCCGGTCGACCGATCAGCTCGGTGATCGGCTTCCAGCCCGGCGGCTGGATAATCACGTAGATGTAGTCGTTCGGGCCGCCCGGGGCACAGCGCACGGCCCAACCGGGCTGCCCGCCCCCGGAGGCGTTGCCGGAGCGGGGCACCGAGTCGCCGAAGCTCTCGTTCGGGTACTCCCCGAGCGGGCCGTGCTCCAGCCGCTGCTGGTCCCGCAACTTCACCCGGCACAGGTTGAGCACCGCGTCCTGCATCGCGACCTGCACCCGCTGCCCCCGTCCCGTCCGGCTGCGCTGGTAGAGCGCCGCGAGGATCCCGGCCACCAGATGGATCCCGCTCCCCGAGTCACCGATCTGGGCGCCGGTGGCGGTCGGGGGCCCGTCCTCGAAACCGGTGGTGCTCATCGAGCCACCCATCGCCTGGGCGATCACCTCGTACGCCTTGAAGTTTGCGTAACGACCGGGCCCGAAGCCCTTGATGGAGGCGTAGATGAGACCAGAGTTGATTTCCTGCAGCCGCTCCCAGGGGAACCCGAAGCGCTCGACCACGCCGGGGCCGAAGTTCTCGACGAGAATGTCCACCTCTGACACCAGCTTGGTGAAGATCTCCTTGCCGCGCTCGTGCTTCATGTTGAGGGTGATGCTGCGCTTGTTGGCGTTCAGCATCGTGAAGTAGAGGCTGTCGACGTCGGGAATGTCCCGGAGCTGGCCGCGGGTGATGTCGCCCTGTCCGGGTGCCTCCAGCTTGATGACGTCCGCACCCAGCCACGCCAGGATCTGCGTGGACGAAGGACCGGACTGCACATGCGTCATGTCGAGGACCCGAATGCCCTCCAGTGCCTTACCCATGAGCCAACCTCCTGTCGCGCCACACGTGGTGCCCTGCTGATGTGGAGCGGAGATCCCGCTCCGTCGCCGCCGATCGGGGACCGGCGGCCCAACCCCTCGATCGGCCTTCGGGATTGCATACGGTATGTGGTAGGCAATATCGTGGCGCATGTAACACCGCAGTGTCTAGGGGGTTGCGGGACGTTTCCGCGCAAGCCTCGGGCGGAGCGAAGGACCGGCTCAGCTTCCGCCGCTGACCCGACGGATCCCGCCGCATGGCATCCGGAACCGTTCCCGGTCGCCGGATGCAACCCCGGTCCCGCACCCGGTCCTTGACTCCACCCCGATCTGCTCCACTCCCCGAGTGGAGCTACCCACCGTAGGTCGAAGCGAAGGGAGGGCCCGGTGGATCTGCTCGAGCACCAGGCACAGGAACTGTTCGACAAACACGGCGTGCCGGTCAGCCGGAACCGGGTCGCCAGCACCCCCGACGAGGCATACGCGGCCGCCGCCGAGATCGGCGGACGCGTCGTGGTCAAGGCCCAGGTGAAGACCGGCGGGCGAGGCAAGGCCGGCGGGGTCAAGCTGTCCGACGGGCCGGACGCGGCCCGCGAGGTGGCGAGCGCGATCCTGGGCATGGACATCAAGGGCCACACCGTGCACAAGGTGCTGGTCACGGAGGCCAGCGACATCGTCGACGAGTACTACGTCTCGCTCCTGCTCGATCGGGGCGACCGTTCCTTTCTGGCCATGGTCTCCGGCGAGGGCGGGGTCGAGATCGAACAGGTGGCCGCCGAGAAGCCGGAGGCCCTCGCCCGGCTCCAGGTGGACCCGGCACACGGACTCGACCAGGTCACCGCGCTGCGCCTGGTCGCCGACGCGGGCCTGCCGGCCGACGTGTGCGGCGACGTGGCCAGCATCCTGGTC
Source organism: Micromonospora deserti (assembly GCF_003236335.1). Classification (GTDB taxonomy): domain Bacteria; phylum Actinomycetota; class Actinomycetes; order Mycobacteriales; family Micromonosporaceae; genus Micromonospora; species Micromonospora deserti. The sequence continues at coordinate 22,547 of NZ_POUB01000018.1, read as the reverse complement.
CGGCTCTGGGACGTGTTCCGCAAGGAGGACGCCACCCTGGTCGAGATCAACCCGCTCGCCAAGCTTGCCGACGGCACGGTCCGGGCGCTGGACGGCAAGGTGACCCTGGACGACAGCGCCCGGTTCCGGCAGCCCGGCCACGGCCAGTTCGTCGACGTGAGCGCCACCGACCCGCTGGAGCTCAAGGCCGCCGAGCGACATCTCAACTACGTCAAGCTAAACGGTGCGGTCGGCGTCATCGGCAACGGCGCCGGACTGGTCATGAGCACCCTCGACGTGGTGGCCTACGCCGGCGAGCGGTACGGCGGCGTCAGGCCGGCCAACTTCCTCGACATCGGCGGCGGCGCCTCGGCCGAGGTGATGGCGAACGGCCTGGAGATCATCCTCGGCGACCCCGACGTGCGGAGCGTCTTCGTCAACGTCTTCGGGGGGATCACCGCGTGCGACGCGGTCGCCAACGGCATCGTCCAGGCGCTCGGCCTGCTCAGCAGCCGCAGTGAGGCCATCACCAAGCCACTGGTCGTCCGCTTGGACGGCAACAACGCCAAGGAAGGGCGGCGAATCCTCGCCGAGGCCGCCCTGGTCGGCGTACGGACCGCGGACACGATGGACGGTGCGGCGCAGCTCGCCGCCGAACTGGCCGGCAAGGGGGCATGACAGCGATGGCGATCTTCCTCAACGAGAAGAGCAGGGTGCTGGTCCAGGGCATCACCGGCACCGAGGGCTCCCGGCACACCCGGCGCATGATCGCCGCCGGTACGAACATCGTCGCCGGGGTCACGCCCGGCAAGAGCGGCCAGGACGTCGACGGCGTCCCGGTCTTCAACACCGTCGACGACGCGGTCCGGGAGACCGGTGCCGACGTGTCGGTGCTCTTCGTACCGCCCCGGTTCGCCGAGGCGGCCGTGGTCGAGGCGATCGACGCCGGGCTCAGCCTCGCCGTGGTGATCAGCGAGGGGATCCCGGTGCACGACACCGCGAGGTTCTGGGCGTACGCCCAAGCCGCCGGCGACACCACCCGGATCATCGGGCCGAACTGCCCCGGCTTGATCAGCCCGGGGCAGTCCAACGCCGGGATCATCCCGGCCGACATCACCAAGCGCGGCCGGATCGGCCTGGTCAGCAAGAGCGGCACCCTGACCTATCAGATGATGTACGAGCTGCGCGACTTCGGCTTCTCTACCTGCGTCGGCATCGGCGGTGACCCGATCGTCGGCACGACCCACATCGACTGCCTGCAAGCGTTCGAGGACGACTCCGAGACCGACGCGATGGTGATGATCGGGGAAATCGGGGGCGACGCCGAGGAGCGGGCCGCCGAGTACATCAAGGCCAACATCAGCAAGCCGGTCGTCGGTTACGTCGCAGGCTTCACCGCCCCCGAGGGCAAGACGATGGGCCACGCCGGTGCGATCGTCTCCGGGTCGTCCGGCACGGCAACGGCCAAGCGGGAAGCCCTGGAGGCGGCCGGGGTACGGGTCGGCCGGACCCCGTCGGAGGCCGCCGCCCTGATGCGCGAGACCATGCTCGCGCGCTGACCGCAGGCGGAACCGCCGGCTGCGCACCCGATCGCCACCGCGCAGCCGGCGCCCGCCGTACCGACGGTCAGCGCCGGTCCGGGCGGAGTCCGACACCTCCGCCCGGATCCGGCGGCGCCGGCCCGTAGCCGGCAGGGCGACGCCTGCGGCGGGCATACGACGGTACGCCGCCCCGGCGGCAGGCCGGGACGGACGGGCGCCTCCGCTAGGTTGGGAGTCCGGTTCGCTCCCGCCGGGCCAGCCGTTGCGCGCCGGCGTACACGTTCATCGACGCGCCGCGGAGGAAGCCGATCAGGGTGAGTCCCGCGTCCTCCGCCAGTTCGGCGGCGAGCGAGGAGGGCGCGGAGACGGCGGCGAGGGCCGGGATGCCGGCCATCACCGCCTTCTGCACCAGCTCGAACGAGGCGCGCCCGCTGACCAGCAGGATCGAGCCGCACAGCGGCACCTGACCGCCTCGCAGCGCCCAGCCGACCACCTTGTCGACCGCGTTGTGCCGGCCCACATCCTCCCGGAGGCACATTAGCCGCCCGTCGGCGGAGAAGAGTCCGGCGGCGTGCAGCCCGCCGGTGCGGTCGAAGACCCGCTGCGCGGCGCGCAGCGTGTCGGGCAGAGTGCTGATGACGGCGCTGTCGATCCGCACCGGGTCGTCCCGCACCGACCAGGTCGCGACGGTGCGCACCGCCTCCAGACTCGCCTTGCCGCAGAGCCCGCATGACGAGGTGGTGTAGAAGTTGCGCGCCAGCGACGGGTCCGGCGGGGCCACCCCGCGCGCCAGCACGACGTCGACCACGTTGTAGGTGTTGACCCCGTCCGCCGTGGCGCCCGCGCAGTACCGGATGCCGGCGATCTCGGCCCCGGCGCGGACCACGCCCTCGCTCACCAGGAACCCGGCCGCGAGGTCGAAGTCGTCGCCCGGGGTCCGCATCGTCACCACGAGCGAACGCCCGTTGACCCGGATCTCCAGCGGCTCCTCGGCCACCAGGGTGTCCGCCCGCTCGCTCATTACGCCGTCGACGACCCGGACCACCCGGCGTCGACGCGTCACCCGTCCCATCCGCCACCACCGATCCTCGATGCCCCGCGGCCTGCTGACGTCACCGCTGCCCGCCGCTACCGCCGGTCGACGCCGAGCGGGGACGGCAGTCCCACCATGGCCAGCCCGGGCTGACGCATCCAGCGGGTCAGCACGGCGCCGAGCAGGCCGAGACAGCCGGCGATCAGGAACGGTACGGCGGAGTCCGGCGTCGTCACGACGAGTCCCGCGAGCAGGATCCCGATTACGCCGCCGAGCGCCTTTCCGGTGTAGACGATCCCGTAGTTCGGCACGGTCGCGTCGTCACCGAACCAGTCGCGTACCAGGCTGACCAGCAGCGAGTAGCCCGCCCCGGTTCCGGCACCGGCCAGCCCGGCGAAGACTCCCACGATGGACGGGTGGTTGTCGTTCGCCGCTGCGGCGAGCAGGCCGAACTGGGCGACCCCGCCGACCAGCAACGAGAGGCCGAGCGTCCCCCGCCGGCCGATCCGGTCGGCCAGGACACTGGTCACCGCCCGACCGATGCCGGTCGACGCGGCCAGGACCGCCATCGCGGCGACCAGGGTCAGCACGGAGATGCGCCCGGTGTGCGCGGAGCCGGCGAGGTAGGCGATGTCAAACAGCGCCATCGCGGCGGTGAGCACCACGACCACGAACATCATCGGAAGCACGCCGCTGCGGACCGCCGCCCTCGGCGGGTAGGGCCGGACGGCGGGACGGTTGTGCGGGATGCTGCGGTTGAGCCGCCGGTCCACCGCCCACCGCTGTGGATCGATGTTGGCCGGCCACCAGTTCCTGGGTGGCTTGCGCATCAGCAGGCCGCTGGCCGCCACCACCAGGAAGACGACCACGCCGGCGGCGTCCAGCACGGTCGACCGGTTCGCCGGTGCCATGGCGTAGCCGGCCGCGACGACGAACGGGATCGCGCCGTAGCCGAACGCGGCACTCACCGCAGCCACCCGGCCGGCGACCCGCTCGGGGAACCAATCGGTGACGGTGGCGATGCAGGTCATGTAGACCAGGCCGGCACCGACGCCGCCCAGCACGGAGTATCCCAGCAGCACGGTGAGCAGGTCGTCGCTGTGTGCCAGGGTGACCAGCGCGGTCAGGCTGAACGCCGCCCCGACCAGCATCGGCAGGGCGAGCCGCGCCCGCAGCTGCTGGTACAGCCACCCGGCAAGTGGTGCGCTGGCCGCCTGGCAGAGCACCCAGAGAGCGAGTACGGCGAAGGCCTGCCACAGGCTCCAGCCGTTCGCCTCGGTGAGCGTGGGCAGTGCCGCGCCGTAGCCGTACTGGAAGATGCTGATCGCCACCATGGCGGCCCACGGCAGCCCTGTCATCCACGCCCGGGAACGTCCCAACAGGGCCCGGTCGCTCTCGCCGACCCGGTAGCGACGGCCGTAGAAGTCGCTGATCTCGCGGACGGCCCGGTCGTTGCTGGAGTCCGTCATCTGGCACCCCCAAGCCGGGATTGTATACCGTATGCTGCGTGCACTATTCTTCCTCACCGAGGCGTAACTGTCCAGATCGATGGCACGGCCGGACGGGGCGGCACCACGTCCCCAATCGGACGGCGGTGCGGTGGCAGGACGTCTCCCGGGAGAACGACCGCAGGCGGCAGGTGTCGCCGGCGGGACCCGACACCGACCACGGGCGAGGAGCGGACATGGGTGGTGTTCTGGACGACTGGACCCGGCAGGTGGTCGACGAGCTCGACCTCGACCCGGCGGTGCTGGACCAGCGGCTGGTGCTGGACGTCGCGCGGGAGGTCGCGCACGGGGTGACCCGCCCGGCGGCGCCGCTCGGGACGTTCCTGCTCGGCGTGATGGTGGGCCGCGGCGCGCCCCTGCCCGAGGCGGCGGCCCAGCTGGCCAAGCTCGCCGAGGAGTGGCGGAACAGGGGTTCCGGGCGGTGACCGCGATCGGCTGGCATGAGGCCCGACGGCTGGCCCGCACGGCCGGATCGCCGCTCGGTCCGGTCGAGATGCCCCTCGCCGCGGCGGTCGGCTCCGCCCTCGCGACGCCACTCGTCGCGCTCTCTCCCCTTCCCGCCTACGACGCCGCCGCGATGGACGGGTACGCCGTGGCGGGCAGCGGCCCGTGGCGGCTCGCCGGGCGGGTGCTGGCCGGCGAGGCGGCCCCTCCGGCGACGCTGCGGCCCGGCTACGCCATGGAGATCGCCACCGGAGCCGTGGTGCCCGCCGGCGCCGACGCGGTGCTGCCGTACGAGCGGGCCACCCTGCTGGGTCGTACCGTGAGCGGCGTGATCGAACCCGGCCGTCACATACGGCGTCGGGGCGAGGACTGCCCGGCCGGCCGCGAGGTGCTGCCCGCGGGCAGCGTCGTCAACTCCGTGGTGCTCGGCCTGGCGGCGAGCCTCGGGCACGACTCGGTGACCGTGCATCGGCGTCCCCGGGTCGGCGTGGTGATCACTGGCGCGGAACTGCGCACCACCGGCCTGCCCGCGCCGGGTCAGGTCCGGGACGCCATCGGGCCGATGCTGCCGGGCCTGGTCCGCACGGCCGGGGCCGACGTGGCCTGGGGCACGCGGGTGACCGACGACACCGGCCTGCTGGAAGCCGCGCTGCGGCGCCCCGACGCCGACGTGCTGGTGGTCTGCGGGGCCACCTCGGCGGGAGCCGCCGACCATCTCCGCGGCGCGCTCGACACCCTGGCCACCCGGATGCTGGTGCGCGGTGTCGCCTGCCGGCCCGGGCACCCGCAACTGCTTGCCGAGCTACCGGACGGCCGCTTCGTCGTCGGCCTGCCCGGCAACCCGTACGCGGCGCTGGTCGCCACGCTGACCCTGCTGGCCCCCCTACTCGGCCGGCTGGCCGGACGCGCCGAGCCGCCGACGCTGTTCGCCCCGTTGGCCGGATCGGTGAGCCCGCACCACCGGGACACCCGGCTGGTTCCGGTGACCCGGGTCGGCTACATGGTGGTCCCCGTCGGCCACGACCGGCCCGGCTCGCTGTGGGGGGCGGCCAGCGCGGACGCGCTCGCCGTCGTACCGTCGGCCTGGAATGGAGGCGAGGTCGAACTGCTCGCGCTGCCCGCCGCCGTCCCTGCCGCGCCAGAGGACCCGCTTCCGACCGCCGGCGTCGGGATCCGGCCTCGGTTGGGGGAACACTCGGACGGGGCGGTCCCGAGCAGCCTCGGCCCACCGCTCGTCTGAGCGGGCGAGACGGCCCACCGACCGGCCACGCCCGCGAGCGCCCGCGGGATGACGCCGGCAGGGCCCCGGCGGTGGACGGCAGGACCGGTGGGCGGCCGTGCGGGCCGGGTGCGCCTTCCGTTCAGCCGTGCTGGTACGCGTGGGGTCGTCCGGCCGGGTCCAGCCAGTCGGCGGCGAGCAGTTCGGCGATCTCCTCCACCAGACGCGGCGCCCGGAGGCGGCAGGTCTCCACGCTCGGCTCGAGGTCGGTGAGTGGATATGCGGCGTGGATGCCGGCGTCCCGCAGCTCGTCCGGCCCGATGCCGACCTGGCCCGCCACCGCCACCGCCGGAACGCCGGCCCTCCCGGCCGCCGTCGCCACCCCGATCGGCGCCTTGCCGTGCAGGCTCTGCGCGTCCAGTGAGCCCTCCCCCGTCACCACCAGGCCGGCTCCCTCCAGCTGGTCCGCGAAGGCGAGCAGATCGAGCAGGAGTTCGATGCCGGGCCGGAACTCCGCCCCGAGGAAGGCGAGCGCGGCGAAACCGACGCCACCGGCGGCACCGGCGCCGGGCTCTTCCACGACGCCCCACTCCCCCAGCTCGACCGCGACGGTCTCGGACCAGCGAATCAGTCCCGCCTCGAGGATCGCGATGTGGGCTCCGCTCGCCCCCTTCTGCGGGCCGTAGACGGCGGCGGCGCCGGCCGGCCCGAGCAGTGGGTTGTCCACGTCGCCGGCGACCACGAACCGGGCCCGCTCCACCGCTGGATGCAGGTCGGCCAGATCGATCCGGCGCAGCCGACGCAGCGCCGCGCCGCCCGGTGGCAGCACGGCTCCCCGCTCATCGAGCAGACGTACGCCCAGCGCGCCGAGCAGCCCGGCGCCCCCGTCGGTGCTGGCGCTGCCGCCCAGGCCGAGGACGATCTCCCGGCAACCGTGGTCGAGCGCCGCCCGGATCACCTCGCCGACGCCCCAGCTGCTGGCATCGAGCGGTCTGGCCACCCCGCCCGGGAGCCGGCGCTGCCCGCACGCGTCGGCCAGCTCGACCACCGCCACACCGTCCCGCTCGGCGTAGGCGGTCAGCACCGGGGCCCCGGTCGGACCGGTCGCCACCACCGGGACCCGGCGGAATCCCGCGGAGACCGCCGCGTCGAGGGTGCCGTCCCCGCCGTCCGCGATCGGGAAGCCGCGTATCTCGACACGCGGGCGGGCCCGGCGCAACCCGGCGGCCAGGTGGCGGACGACCTGGGCAGCGGTCAGTGAGCCCTTGAACTTGTCGGGTGCCAGCAGGACGTGGTCCATCGGCGGATCGGCCCTCGGGATTCAGCGGGCGGAGCGGCCGGAGAGCTGTTCCACGAGTTTCAGCAGCGCACTGTGGTCGAGACCGCCGTCACCCTGCGCCTTGAGCGCGGCGATCAGCTGCGCGACCGCGGAGCCGAGCGGGATGACCACGCCCGCCTCCCGCGCTGCCGAGGTCAGGATCCCCATGTCCTTGTGGTGCAGGTCGATCCGGAAGCCCGGCTGGAACTGGCGGGCCAGCATCCCGGCCGCCTTACGGTCGAGGACCCGGTTGCCGGCGAGGCCACCGGCGAGCACCTTGACCGCCGCCTCGGTGTCCACCCCGTACGCCTCGAGGAACACGATCGCCTCGGCGACGAGCTCGATCGTGCCCGCAACGATGAGCTGGTTCGCCGCCTTGACCGTCTGGCCGGCACCGTGCGGTCCCACGTGCACGATCGTACGGCCGACCACGTCGAACACCGGCCGGGCCGCCGCGAAGTCGTCGGCCTCGCCACCGACCATGATGGAGAGATCGCCCTCCACCGCGGCGGCCTCGCCGCCGCTGACCGGCGCGTCCAGCACCCGTACCCCGAAGGTCTTTCCCGCCTCGGCGACCTGCCGGGCGGTCTGCGGCGAGATGCTGCTCATGTCGATGTAGAGCTGGCCAGGTCGGGCATTGGCCAGCACGCCCTGCTCACCCAGGGCGACCGCCTCGACGTCGGCCGAGTCGCGCACCATGCTGATGACGATCTCCGACTTCTGGACCAACTCGACGACCCCGTCGGCGATCTGGCCGCCGACCTGCCGCAACGCCTCGTAACGGGCGGGGCTGTGGTCGTAGCCGATGACGTCGTACCCAGCCATGATCAGGTTGGTGGCCATCGGGCGTCCCATGATGCCGAGGCCGATGAAACCGATGGTGGACATGTCGACGATCTCCTTCATGGGTCAGTCGGCTCGGGCCGCCCGGCGGTCTCGGGGCAACCACTCGAAACTGGACTCGCTCAGCCCACTCGGCAGGTACTCCAGCCCGACCCAGCCGCGGTAGCCGGCCTGTTCGAGCTTGGCGAGGTGGCCGTCGAGGTCGATCTCGCCGGTGCCCGGCTCGTGCCGACCAGGGGCGTCGGCGATCTGGACGTGCCCGATCCGGTCGGCGTACTCGGCGACCACCTTCGACAGGTCCTCACCGTTGACCGTGAGGTGGTAGAGGTCGGCCAGGAAGGCGACATTCGCCACCCCGCGCTCGTCCCGCAGGACGTCGAGCACGGCGACGGCGTCGGCGGCGGTGCGCAGCGGGTACGGCTGCGGCCCACTCACCGCCTCGACGAGGACGGTGCCGTCGATCGGAGCAACCGCGGCAGCGACCACGGCCAGGTTCTCGATGGCCAACTCATCCTGCTCCCGCGGGTCGGCGTCCGGGAGCCGGTTGCCGTACAGGGCGTTGAAGGAGCGGCAACCGGTGGCGGCGCCGATCCACGTGAGCACGGCGGCACTTTCGCGGAACTCGGCGGACCGGCCCGGCCACGAGACCAGGCCACGGTCGCCGCCGGGCATGTCCCCGGCGAAGAAGTTGAGGCCCACCAAATGGACGCCGGCGTCGCGGATCGCGGCGACGAACGCGTCCACCTCCGACGCCGATGGCGCCGCCTCGGCGAAGGGCCACCAGAATTCGACCGCGTCGAACCCGGCCGCCTTCGCCGCGGCCGGCCGTTCCAACAGGGGCAGCTCGGTGAAGAGGATCGAGCAGTTGACGTCGAAGCGGAGGCGGTGTGTGGGCACTGGCCCTCCCGGTCGGTTTGCGGGACGCGATCCGCCCCTTGCCGTATTCTGTATGCAGTATGGAGGTCAGTCAAGGCATGGATGCCCCGGTCAGGAGTCAGGCCGCGCCCGGCAGGACGGTCTCGACTGCAGCGTGGCAGATGCCGCCGGACCGCCGCCGCCGCTCACTGATCGGGAGGGTCACCCCCGCAACAGCCGGGCCGCTTCCCGCGCGAGCGGGTCCAGGGATTCCGGCTCGATCTCGACCCACCGCATCAGCTCAGCGCGCATCCGGGGCTCCCAGAACGTCCGGATGTGCGCGGCGATCGCCGCGGCGGCGGCGTCGGGCGGCTGGTGGCGGAACTGCACGGCGATCTCGTTGGCGAGCCGTACCTGTGGGGACATGTCACTCCGCCATCTCCGGTAGCACGGTCTCGTCGCGGGCCGCGTCGGCCGGCGCCGCGGCATGCCGCAGGCCGACCTGGACGGCGGTCACCTTGTACTCCGGGCAGTTCGTCGCCCAGTCGGAGTTCTCTGTGGTGACCACGTTCGCACCGGTCACCGGATGGTGGAAGGTCGTGTACACCACGCCGACCGGCATCCGGTCGGAGAGGACCGCACGCAGCGAGGTGGCACCGACCCGGCTGGCCAGGACAACCTCGTCACCGTCGCGGATGCCGCGCACCTCCGCGTCGTGCGGGTGGATCTCCAGTACGTCCTCCGGGTGCCACGCCACGTTGCCGGTACGCCGCGTTTGTGCCCCCACGTTGTACTGGCTCAGGATCCGCCCGGTGGTGAGGATGAGCGGGAACTTCCGGGTGCTGCGTTCCCGGGTCGGCACGTACGGGGTCGGCACGAACCGGCCCTTACCCCGGACGAACCCGTCCATGTGCATGATCGGTGTGCCCTCCGGGGCGTTCTCGTTGCAGGGCCACTGCACGCTACCGATCTTGTCGAGCTTCTCGAACGAGACGCCGGCGAAGGTCGGCGTGAGGGCGGCGATCTCGTCCATGATCTCGCTCGGGTGGTCGTAGTGCATGGGATAACCCATCGCCTGCGCGATCTCGGCGACGATTTCCCACTCGTGCTTACCGGTACTGGGGGGCATCACCGGCCGGACCCGGTTGATCCGGCGCTCGGCGTTGGTGAAGGTGCCGTCCTTCTCAAGGAAGGAGGTCCCGGGTAGGAACACGTGGGCGAACTTCGCCGTCTCGTTGAGGAAGAGGTCCTGGACCACCACCAGTTCCATCGCCGTCAGCGCGGCGGTGACGTGCTTGGTATTGGGGTCGGATTGCGCGATGTCCTCGCCCTGCACGTAGATCGCCCGGAAGCTGCCCTCGATGGCGGCGTCGAACATGTTCGGGATCCGCAGTCCGGGCTCGGGCAACAGGCTGGCACCCCACATTTCCTCGAACACCCCGCGTACGACGTCGTCGGAGACGTGTCGGTAGCCGGTCAGCTCGTGCGGGAACGAACCCATGTCGCAGGAGCCCTGGACGTTGTTCTGGCCGCGCAACGGGTTGACCCCGACGCCCTCCCGCCCGATGTTGCCGGTGGACATGGCGAGGTTCGCCATCCCCATCACCATGGTCGAGCCCTGGCTGTGCTCGGTGACGCCGAGGCCGTAGTAGATCGCGCCGTTCCCGGCGGTCGCGTAGAGCCGGGCCGCGGCGCGCAGCTCCTCGGCCGGCACCCCGGTGAGTTCCTCCACCGCCTCCGGGCCGTTCTCTGGGCGCGCGATGAACTCGGCCCAGGTGTCGAAGTCCTCGCAGCGATCGGCCACGAAGCCGCGGTCCACGAGGCCCTCGGTGAGCACGACGTGCGCCATGGCGTTGATTACGGCGACGTTGGTGCCGGGCGCGAGCTGGAGGTGGTGGGTCGCCTCGATGTGCGGCGAGCGGACCAGGTCGATCCGGCGCGGGTCGACCACGATCAGCTTGGCGCCCTCGCGGATCCGGCGCTTCATCCGCGAGGCGAAGACCGGATGCCCGTCGGTCGGGTTCGCGCCGATTACCATGATGACGTCGGCCTTGGCGACCGAGCGGAAGTCCTGGGTGCCGGCGGAGGTGCCGAAGGTCTGCTTCAGGCCGTAGCCGGTCGGCGAGTGGCACACCCGGGCGCAGGTGTCGACGTTGTTGTTGCCGAAGGCTGCCCGGATCATCTTCTGCACCACGTAGACCTCCTCGTTTGTGGTGCGTGAGGAGGTGATGCCGCCGATCGCGCCGGTCCCGTGCCGGGACTGGATGTCGCGCAGCTTCGCGGCCGTGTACGAGATCGCGGTGTCCCAGTCGACCGGGCGCCACTCGTCGGTGATCCGCTCCCGGATCATCGGCGTCAGTACCCGGTCAGGGTGGGTGGCGTAGCCGAACGCGAACCGGCCCTTGACGCAGGAGTGTCCCTCGTTGGCGCCACCGTCCTTGTGGGGCACCATCCGGACCAGCTCGGTGCCGCGCAGCTCTGCCTTAAAGGAGCAGCCCACTCCGCAGTACGCGCAGGTGGTGACCACACTGCGGGTTGGCATGCCGAGCTGGACCACTGACTTCTCCTGCAACGTGGCGGTCGGGCAGGCCTGGACGCAGGCGCCGCAGGACACACACTCGGAGTCCATGAACGCCTTGCCGCCGGCGGAGACCTTGGAGGCGAAGCCGCGCGCCTCGATCGTCAGCGCGAAGGTGCCCTGGATCTCACCGCAGGCGCGGACGCAGCGCGAGCAGGCGATGCACTTGGACGCCTCGAAGTTGAAGTACGGGTTGCTGGTGTCCGTCTTCTCGGCGAGGTGGTTGGCGCCCTCGTAGCCGTACCGGACCTGGCGTAGGCCGACCACACCGGACATGTCCTGCAACTCGCAGTCGCCGTTGGCCGAGCAGGTGAGGCAGTCCAGCGGGTGATCGGAGATGTAAAGCTCCATTACGCCCTGGCGGAGCTTTTCCAGCTTGGGCGACTGGGTGCGGACCTTCATCCCGTCGCTCACCGGCGTGGTGCACGAGGCCGGCGTGCCCCGCCGGCCGTCGATCTCCACCAGGCAGAGCCGGCACGAGCCAAACGCCTCCAGGCTGTCGGTGGCGCAGAGCTTCGGGATCTCGATCCCGCTCAACGCCGCGGCCCGCATCACCGACGTGCCCTCGGGCACGGTCACCGGCAGGCCGTCCACCTCGACCGTCACCGTCGCCGGACCGGCCTTCGCCGGTGTGCCGAGGTCGGGTTCCTTCAGCAGGCTCATGGTCAGGCCTCCTCTAACGGGCGGTGAAATCGTCGGGGAAATGCAGCAGGGCACTCCGTACGGGCATCGGCGTGAGCCCACCCATCGCGCACAGCGATCCCTCGGTCATCAGCTCACAGAGATCGTTCAGCAGCGCCAGGTTGCCGTCGGGGTCCTGGCCGGCGACGATGCGGTCGATCACCTCGACCCCGCGTACCGCACCGACGCGACACGGGGTGCACTTCCCGCAGGACTCCTCGGCACAGAACTCCATCGCGAACCGCGCCATCGCCGCCATGTCGACGGTGTCGTCGAAGACGACGATGCCGCCGTGGCCGAGCATCGCGCCGGCCGCGACGAACGCCTCGTACTCCAGCGGCAGGTCCAGGCCGGACTCCGGCAGGTACGCCCCGAGCGGGCCGCCGACCTGGACGGCGCGGACCGGCCGACCGGACAGCGTGCCGCCGCCGTAGCGATGGATCAGCTCGCGCAGATTCATGCCGAACGCGGTCTCGAAGATGCCGCCGCGGGCGATGTTGCCGGCGAGCTGGAACACCTGGGTGCCGCGCGAGCGCTCGACGCCCAGGTCCCGGTAGGCCGCGGCGCCGTCGGCGAGGATCGCCGGCACCGAGGCGAGCGTCAGCACGTTGTTCACCACGGTCGGTTTGCCGAACAGGCCGGTGATGGCCGGGATCGGCGGCTTGGCGCGGACCATGCCGCGCTTGCCCTCCAGGCTCTCCAGCATCGCGGTTTCCTCGCCGCAGATGTACGCGCCGGCGCCGACCCGGACGAACAGGTCGAACCGCAGCCCCGAGCCGAGGATGTCCGCGCCGAGCCAGCCCTCGGCCCGGGCGACGTCGATCGCCCGCCGCATGGTGCGCACCGCGTCGGGGTATTCGGAGCGGATGTAGATGTATCCCTCCTGCGCCCCGACAGCGCGGGCGGCGATGGTCATGCCTTCGATGAGGGTGAAGGGGTCGCCCTCCATCAGCATCCGGTCCGCGAAGGTCCCGCTGTCCCCCTCGTCGGCGTTGCAGCAGACGAACTTGAGTGGGCCGGGGGTGTCCGCGACAGTCTTCCACTTGATCCCGGCGGGGAAGCCGGCACCGCCTCGGCCTCGCAGGCCCGACTCGGTCACCTCGGCGACCACGTCGGCGGCCGGCAGCTCCAGGGCGCGGCGCAGGCCGAGCAGCCCGCCGTGCGCGAGATAGTCCTCGGGCGACAGCGGGTCCGTGACGCCGACCCGGGCGAAGCAGAGCCGGGTCTGTTCGCGCAGCCACGGCAGTTGGTCCACCACGCCCTGGCACAGATCATGGTCGGCACCGTCGAACAGCCCCGCCGCGACGAGGTCGCCGACGCGCGATGACTCGACCGGACCATAACCGACCCGCCCGCGCTCGGTGACCACCTCGACCAGCGGTTCCAGCCACAGCATGCCGCGCGACCCGTTGCGAATCAGCCGGATCGGCCGGCCAACCCGCGCCGCCGCCCGCTCGAGCTCCTTTGCCACCTGGTCCGCGCCGACCGAGAGCGCCGCGGAGTCCCGCGGCACGTACACCGTGACCGGCGCCGTCATGAGTGCACCGCTTCCACCATGAGGGCCTCCAGCCGGGCCGGGGTGAGCCGTCCCTGTACCCGCTCGTTGATCTGACCAGCCGGCCCCAGCGCGCAGTTGCCCAGACAGAAGACCTGCTCCAGGGTCACCGAACCGTCTGGAGTGGTCTGCCCGACCTTGATCCCCAGCACCTGCTCGGCGTGGGCGACGAGCTGCTCCGCACCCACCGACTGGCAGGCCTCGGCGCGGCAGAGCCGCACCAGCGCCCGGCCGGCAGGCCCGGAGCGGAAGTCGGTGTAGAAGGTGATCACTCCGTGCACGTCGGCCCGGGAGAGGTTCAGCTCGACCGCCAGCAGCGGCACGAGGTCCGGATCGACATAACCGAACTCGGCCTGGATCCGGTGCAGGATCGGCAGCAGTGCACCACGATCGCCGCGATGCGCCGCAACCAGCGCCCGGACCCGAGCCGCCATCGAGGCGCCAGGACTGTCCATCGCCACCGCACCTCCGATCGCCACGACTGCTGGGCTCCAGGATACGGCGCGTTGGATACGGTATGCAATGCCGAACCCTTAGCCGTCGATGGCGATCTGGAGACCCTACGCCCCTCGGGGCCTGGCGCCGAGTCCCGCGCTGAGGCGTACCGGCCAGATCCAGACGCGGTCCGGGATGACCTGCGCGGGTATGTCGTGAACCATCTCGGTCATCCGGCTGGGGTGCTGACCATTGATGACACCGGGTTCCTGAGAAGGGTGTCAAGTCCGCCGGGGTGCAGCGCCAGTACTCCGGGACAGCGGGGCGCACAGAGAACTGCCAGATCGGGGTGTTCTGCGCGTATGCCAGCTTGGACGGGCGGGTGCTGCTGAACCGGGAGTTGTGCTTGCCGCAGAAATGGGTGCCCTGACGCGGAGCGGCGCGCCGAGGCGGGCGTGGGTCCTGCGGTCCGGTTCGCCACCAAGCCCGCCCTCGGGCTACGGATGCTGGCTCGTGCCCTCGACGCGGGCGTGTCCGCCCGCTGGGTCACCGCCGACGAGGCCTACGGTCAAGACAGCAAGTTTCGGATCGAGCTGCAACAACGGCGCGTCGGTTACGTCTTGGCGGTCCCTCGCAGTCGTAGATCCCCACGAACGGTGGTAGCGCTCGCGCTGACGCCCTCGCCGCGGCGGCACCGGCCCTGGCGTGGAAGCGCCGCAGCTGCGGCGATGGCGCCAAAGGTCCAAGACTCTACGACTGGGCCGTTGGGCCTACCACCTGTGCCACGGCCCCGATCAGCCACTACCAGCGCAGGTTTCGACGACACCACGTACGGCTGGAGTACTAACCCCGCCTGACGACACGACAGCCCCCCGTTCGGGAGCGAGATGCGAGTGGATCGAGGGCGGGTATCGTGTAACCACCGAGCAGTCGGGGGACGGATGGAGAACTTGCGCTTCCGGCTGATGGGCCCGCTGGAGGTGTGGGATCGCGGCGGCCCGGTCCCTGTCAGTGGTCGGGGTCAACAGCTCCTCCTCGCGGTGCTGCTGCTGAACGCCAACCAGGTCGTCACCATTCAGCGCCTGGTGGACGCCCTGTGGGAGGGCGACCCGCCGCGCACCGCCGTAGGTCAGATCCGTGATCGGGTACGGCGGCTACGGGCCGCACTGTCCCGCGGCGGTGCGACGTCGGATGCTCTGATCGTCACTCGGACCGGCGGATACCTGCTCGCCGTCCCGCCGTCCGTAGTCGACATCGCTGAGTTCGACCGGCTCACCGCACAGGCCCGGACAGCGACCGAGCAGGGGCGCGACGAGGTCGCCGCGAGCTTGCTGGACCGGGCGATCGGGCTCTGGCGGGGCAGCCCGATGGCGGGCCTGGATTCCTCGGCGTTGGCGGCGGAACTTCTTGCCCTTGAGGAGCGCCGGGTCGCCGCCCTGGAGGAGCGGATCAGCGTCAAGCTGCGCTGCGGGCGGCCGGCGGAGCTGGTACCGGAGCTGACGGAGCTCGTCGCCGAGCACCCGCTGCGAGAAAGGCTCTGGCACCAGTTGATGACGGCGCTGCATGCCTGCGGGCGGGTCGCCGCGGCGCTGGACGCGTACCGCCAGGCACATCGAATCTTCGCCGATGAGTTGGGCATCGAACCCGGTGAAGCACTGCGCGACCTGGAGCGCGCAATCCTTCGCGGGACAGCCTCCCCGCATGCTCGGACGGCCGCGCCGGACACTGAATGGGTAGCGCCGAGGGTGCCGCGCCAACTACCGCCTGCCTGCGCCGATCTGGTGGACCGGCCGGACGAGTTCGCCGCCATCATGTCCGCCTTCGATGGCCGGGCCGCGTCGGACGAACGCCGCGCGCCCGTTCTGGTCGTCATCACCGGCCCGCCCGGCGCTGGCAAGTCAACCCTCGCCGTCGAGGCGGCACACGCGTTGCGCCACCGGTACCCGGCGGGGCAGTTCTTCGCCGAACTCGGCGGCGGCCTGCACCGGGTACCACCCACCGAGATCCAGCGACGATTTTTGCGCGGCCTCGGCGTGGACGGGGTGCCTTCCGACGCCGAGGAGCGTACCGCCCTGTACCGCACCGCGATGGCCGACCGGGAACTGCTGGTCGTGCTCGACGACGCCGCCGACGAGGCACAGGTGCGGCCGCTGATGTCCGGTTGCGGCGGCGCGGTCATCGTTACCAGCCGCCACCGGTTGGCCGGGCTGGCCGGTGCGGTGGTGATACCGGTGGGCGCGTTGCTCCCCGCGCAGGCGGTGGAGCTGCTGACCCGGGTAGCTGGAAACCGGGTCGTGGCAGCCGGAAGGGACGGGGCCGAAGAGCTGGCCGCCCATTGTGAGTACTTGCCGCTGGCCCTGCGCGCCGCCGGTGCCCGGCTGGCGGCCCGGCCCGACTGGCAGGTCGGCGACCTGGTCGCGCGGATGGCCCGCAGCCAGGACCGGCTGGACGAACTGGCCGTCGGCGATCTCGCGGTTCGGGCCAGCCTGGCCGTCTCCTACCAGCCGCTGGGCCCGACTGCCCGGCGGGTCCTGCGCCGGATGGGCCTGCTGGCCACCGCGCGGGTCCCGGGATGGGCGCCGGCGGCCCTGCTGGACCGCGTGCCCGCCGAGGTGAACCGGGCGCTCGACCAGGCCATCGAGGCGCATCTGCTCAGCGTCACCGCGCCCGGGCCGTTGGGCCAGCCGCACTACCGCATGCACGATCTGGTCGCCGCGTACGCCGCCGAGCGGGCGTTTGTTGAGGAGACTGCCGAGGAGCGGGAGGCCGCGCTGATACGCGTGCTGGGCGGGTGGTTGTGCCTGGCCGACCGGGCCGCGCGGTTGCCGTACGCCTTCTTCCCGGTCCTGACCGGCGACGGCCCGCGCTGGCCGGCGGACCAGGCGGCGCCGCTCGCGCCCGCCGCCCTGCCCACTTGGTACGACATTGAGCGGGACGATCTGCTCGCCGCCGCCAGCTGGGCCGTCGACGCGAGTCAGCTCGACGCGGCCTGGGAGCTGCCGTACCACCTGCACCCGCTGATCACTGTCTGGTCGGACTGGGCACCCTGGCGGCAGGTGTGTGAGCGGGCCCTGCACGTCGCCCGGCAGGCTGGTGACCGGCATGCCGAATCTCGACTGCTGCTGATCCTCGGTGAGTTGCTGGTGCACCTCAGTGAGCTGGAGCAGGCGCGTGACTGCCTGCGCCGCGCCGCGCATCTGCTGGGCCAGCGAGGCGAGTCCCGGTTGGCCGGCTACGCCTGGAATCTGCTCGGCGTGATCGCCCGCCTGACCGGAGATCTGGTAGCGGCTGAGTCGTCCCTCGCCCACGCGCTGGAGCTGTTCACCGCCACCGGGGACGTACGCGGGGCCGCGCATGTCCAGCACGACCTCGGCATCCAGCGTTTCCGGCAGGGGCGCAGCGGCGAGGCGGCGGCGGAACTGCTTCACTCGCTGGCCGGCTTTGAGCTGGCCGGTGACAAGCGCGGGGGGGCCTACTCGCGCTACTGGCTGGCACAGGTCCACCGCGACGCCGGTGACCTGCACCTGGCGACCGAGCAACTCCGGCGGGCGCACGACGACTTCGCCGCCACCGCCGATGGGCGTGGGTTGGCGTTGGTGCGCTGCGAGCAGGGTCGGGTATACCGCACACTGGGCGACTTCACCCTGGCGGAGACCGACCTGCGCGCCGCCCATCGATTCTTCCGCACCAACGGCGATCGACGCGGGGAGGCGCTGGCCCTGTTCAGCCTCGGTGAGCTCGCGATCGACGTCGGGCACCTCGACGAGGCGAAGCGGCTGCTGTCCGCCTCCCGTCGGCTGTACCAGCGGCTGGGCCGCCACCCGAAGCTGGCTGAGATCCAGCGGCTGCTGGCCCCGATCGACGGTGATCAAGAGGAGGACGGCCCGCCGGACCCCGCAGATCTGGATCAGATCTCGTTCAGATGATCATCGCGCACGATGGTGGCGTTCGGCCGGACGACCGGTCCGTGCCCCGACGGAAGGAGCGCCACATGCCGACCTCCGCTGTACCAGTTCCGACCGACCTGGTTAGCCAGCTTGCCGAGATCGAGCCGCCGGCCGTGAGCCACGACAACGCGGCCGAGCGGGGCTGGCAGCCGCCGAACAACGGGCCGGCCCCCACCGCCCGTTGATCAACGGGGGTACGGGGCCGAGACGGCCCCGTACCCCGTTCCCGGCACGCTGGCCCAGGAGTAAGGTGATCATGACTGTGATCGACGAATCCGATACCCCGGCCGAGATCGACCGGCTGCTGACCAGGCACCCCGAGTTCGGTGACGGCGCCGCGATCGAGCGGCGCAACCTGGCCCGGCTGAGGGTCGGTCTCACGGCGCTCGGCGCATGCCGGCCCGACCTGGCCCCGGCTGCGGCGGCGATGGCCGCCGCCGATAATGCCATCCTCCGGCCGCTGTTGCGCGATCCGGTGGTCCGCAACGCCTTTGAGGCCGCCCTGCAGGAGGACGGGTGCCGGGCGGTTCTGGGCCCCGGTCCGGACCTGACCCGGTTCCTGCCCACCGACGACCCCGCACCGGCCGACGATCCCCACCCGGCCGGCACCGGCCCCAGCCAGCGCCACGCCGGCCCGGTCCAGCACGCCTGGCCTGGCCTCGGCCCGGCCTGGGTGTGGACTGACATCGCCAACGACAGCGACCCATTCCGGGCCCGGCTGTGGGAACTGCTGGCCCGATCGTTTCCCAGCCCGACCGCGGTCGCGCCGATCGCACCGACGCCGGAGTCGCTGGCCGGACTCCGGCAGGGGGCGGAACTGCTTTCTGCCCTGATGCCACAGGTGGCGTCCCAGGTACTGGCCCGGATTGGGCTGGTGGTCCTGGCCAGTGACGACTCCCTGGACGGACCGCTGTATTCCAAGGCCGGCGGTGACGGGTTTCCGGCGACGATATTCATCGCGCCACAGCAACTTCGCAACCCGTGGGACGCGGCCGGCACGATCCTGCACGAGGGCCTGCACCTTGTCCTGTTCGAGATCATCCGGTGCGGCGCGCTCGTCTTCGAACGGACCGACCCCGAGGCCGACGTCGTGCCGATACCCTGGCGAGTGGCCCGGTGGTCGGTCATGCGGGTGCTGTTCGCCCTGCATGTCTACGTCCATACTGTCCTGTTCCAGGCCGCAAGCCGGAATGCTGAACCATGGATACGCGACCAGTACGGCGAGCCGCCACCCGGGGCCGCGGTCAGTATCCCCACCCGCGGGCTGGAGGGGGCCCAGCGGTACGCGACGCCGCTGGCCCGCGCGAGTTACCTGGGCGAGCAGCTGGAGCGGCGGTTCGCGCACCTGCTCACCCCGTATGGCCGGCAGTTCACCATGTGGCTAGTGGACGCGCTGGAACGGATAGCACCCGGCGTACGCGCCGCGTGGTCGGCCGCTGACGAGTCCGCTTCCTCGGCGCCGAGAGCAGCTACCGGTGCCATGGCGGACGCCGGGCGTTACCGCGCGGTCGAACCGACCGGGGCGCTCAGCCTGGCGGACCAGCGGCGGCTCGTCCTGGGTACGGCGTCGCCGCCGCGGGTACATTGGCTCAACCTCAGCTCGTGGCTGATCTTCGCGCTGTGCGACGGGCGGGACTACGCCACGCTGCGTGCCGGATACACCGAGGCGGTGGCCGGTGCGGTCGGCCCCGAGGAGGCCGGCCGGCAATTCCAGTCCGGGCTGCGCCAACTGGTCGAAGCCGGCCTGGTCCAGGCTGACGGCGCGGCCGGTCGGTGACCGGCACGCGGACCGCGCCACCTCGCTCGAACGCCAGCTACCGCGGCGTGTACGCGGTAGCTGGCTTCCGCATCCTGTTCACCGAAAACGCACTGCTAGTGAGCGCCGAGACACCATGCTCGCCCTGTCCGTGCTGGTCTATCAGCGCACCGGTGCTCCGCTGCTGGCCGCCCTAACCAGCCGCCACGTCACATCCTCGCCGCCTACCTGGCCTCCGGTACGTAGCGACCACGACGAAAGCCGAATTGAGGGTGTTGGGTGTGGCCACGGACCCGAGGTTAAGCGGCGGCAGGTGTCCATTACATCCCAAGCGCCCGGAGCGAGGGAAGTCGGTCTCTCAGCAGACTATGCGGTCGTTGTTCGGCTCCCGAGACCACATATAACAGATAGCGCGCCCTAAGGACGTGTGACTGTCACTCGATCCGCGTCAGCTTGTTCCACGCGTCTGGCAGCAGGGGCAACACGGCGCGCCCCATTCGCGACCCCACGCAAGCGTTGGACGTTGCAGCGCAGCATGCTGCGTGCTGAATCACCGCGAGCCGTTGAGGCGACCCGGCCTGACTCCGGCGCGGGTCGGGTGACAAGGCGGTGCTGACCGTAATGATGTGCGCTGGCCAGCGATGGAACGCGTCGCTCGCACACATCTGAGGCGATCGATTGACACTTGGATGCCCTCGGTGCAAACTGTCAGACACATTCGTTTGTCTGCGCGCCGGCTCAGGGCAGGTCGGCGCGCGGAGGCCGATGTCGGGACAGGTGCGCGACGCAGCGTCACAGTCATCGCGGACCTACGGGCTACACCTGGGACCGGGCCACGAGCGGTGGGCTCGCCGGGGCAACCACCATCACGTCGGTCCGTTCAGCACGACGGGCGGGCTGGCCATCCAAAAACCCGCGCCAGTACTGAACACGCCGCCATGATCGGCGCATTGATCGATGGGTGGCCGAATTCCGCATGCCCCCACGCGGGTCAGGAGAGGGATGACATGAGACGCCTGTTCAATGCCTTCATCCTTTTGGCGGTCGCTACAGGGCTGACGCTCGTCGGCCCTTCCGCGGCCATGTCCGCCGCCACACTGCCGACGGGGGCGCACTCGCTGGAGTCGGTGAACTTCCCCGGCCGGTACGTCCGCCACGTCAACTCGCTCGGCCAGCTCGAAACCGTCACGTCGAGCAGCACGGCACAGACCAAACAGGATGCGACCTTTACGGTCGTGAACGGGCTGGCGTCGCCCGCGTGCTACTCCCTGCAGACCAAGAGCGGACTGTTCCTGCGGCACAGCAATTATCGGCTTAGCGTCGACGCCAACACCGGTGACGCGACGTTCCGCGCCGACGCCACGTTTTGCGCCGTAGACGGCTCGGTCACCGCGGGCTCAGTGTCGTTCGTGTCGTACAACTATCCGTCCCGTCGCATCCGGCACCGCGACTTCGCTCTCTGGCTCGACACGTACCAGGACACCGCGCTCTTCCGCGCGGACAGTTCCTTCCGCCTCACCACCCCGTGGGCGCCGAAGACGACGAAGGGTCCCGTGATCCCCGGGCTGTTCGCGGATCCGCACATCACTACGTTCAACGGACGCTACTACCTGTACCCCACCACCGACGGATACGCCGGCTGGAGCGGCACGTACTACAAGGCCTTCTCCTCCAGCGATCTGATTAACTGGACCGACCACGGGGTGATTCTCGACCACGGTCCGGATGTGTCGTGGGCCGACAACTCCGCCTGGGCGCCCGCCGTGACGGCGAAGAACGGCAAGTACTACCTGTACTTCAGCGGCGGCCTCGCCAGCGGGAACACAGCCAAGCAACTCGGTGTGGCGGTGTCCGACTCACCCACCGGTCCGTTCCGCGACGCACTCGGGCGGCCGCTGATCCGCAGCGGGCAATACTCCGGCCAGGCCATCGACCCGATGGTGTTCACCGACGATGATGGACAGTCCTACCTGTACTGGGGGCAGGGCGCTGCCCGGGTCGTGCGGCTCAACAGCGACATGGTTTCGTTCGATCCGGCTCAGGTGCGGGTCATCACCCCAACCGGGTACAACGAGGCGCCGTTCGTGTTCAAACGTAACGGCGTCTACTACTTCATGTGGTCCGAAGGCGACACGCGCAGCGAGGACTACCGCGTCGCCTACGCGACCGGTTCGTCGTCGTACGGGCCGTGGACCAAGCGGGGCATCGTGCTGCAAAAGCGCCTCGAGCTCGGCATCAAAGGCACCGGCCACCACTCGGTGGTGCGCGCGCCGGGCACCGACACCTGGTATGTCGCCTACCACCGCTTCGCCGTCCCGGCCGGCAACGGTACCAACCGTGAAACCACCATCGACCGCATGGAGTTCAACGCCGACGGGACCATCCGCCCGATCGTGCCGACGCTCTGAAGAGGGGGGAGTCTCGTGTCGAGAGCTCTGACTCGGGCCGGTGCTTCCCTCACCGCCGCCTGCCTGCTGTTGGCGTCCTGGTCGGTGGTGTCGCCGGGGAAGCGGCCGCGCTTGACCCGTTCGCCGGATATCTGATGGCCCACTTCACCGGGGAATCGTCCAACGGCGAGCAGATCTACCTGGCCCACAGCCGCGATGGTCTGCATTGGACCGATCTGAACAACGGGGCGCCTGTCCTCGTCTCGACCGTGGGCACGCGTGGAGTCCGTGACCCGGCGCTCGTGCGCTCGCCCGCCGGTGACCTACTGGATCATCGCGACGGACCTGCACATCGCCAGCGGTACGTCGTGGAGCGACGCCGCCAACCGGGGAAGCAAATCCCTGGTGGTGTGGGAGCCTACCCCAGCCTCGTCGACCGCGACCGGCACCGCCCCGAGCAGCCCGCCC
>NZ_POUB01000189.1 GCF_003236335.1 Micromonospora deserti | reverse complement strand
GGTGGCTCGTCCGGGGCGGGGCTGACCAGGGCGGTCAGCGCCTCGCCCAGCACGTCCGCCGCCGGTACGGCGTCCACCTGGAACGAGCGCAGGTAGTCGTAGACCCGGGGCGTCTTCGCGCACCAGTCGACGGCGAGGACACGCTTGCCGTTGCTGGCCAGGATCCAGGCGACGTTGGCCACCGCGCTGCTGCGGCCGGTGCCGTTGGCGGGCGACACGAAGGAGACGATCGTGCCGGCGCCCGGTGTCTCGTCACTGTCAGGGTTCATGGCTCTCCCGGGCCCGGGCGGTGGGACGGGCCGGCGGCCGGCGCCGGCCGCGCCCGTGGGGTCAGTCGTCGCCATCGAGCGCACTCTCGAAGCCCGCGTACTGGTCACCGAGGGCGGTGCTGCGGCGTTCGAGCCGGCGCAGCGCCGCGACGAGGACCGAGCCCGGAAGGGCGTCGAGCTCGGCGAAGTCCAGCTCGGCGAGGTCGATCAGGTCGGATCGGAGCTCTGCCTCCCCGGTGTCCATCCCCGACCACCGCCTGTCTCCGTGCGCCGCCGCGCACGGTCCACGTCGCCGCCGGCCGGACATCGACCGGTGGCCAGATCCGCTGAGTGTGCTCATGATAACTGTGCGGCGCACGGGCGGGTCCTCGCGCGGACGCCGACACCACCGGGGGTCGACCGGCCGAAACCGGGACGATCGGCACCCGCCCCGGACGATCGCGCCCGACGGGGCAGTCCGAGCGGCATCGGTCGATGTATGCTGCTCTTTCGGAGGTGGCCGGACCGGCGACCGACACCACGGCGGAGCGTCTCGATGCCCGGACCTGGCGGCCACCGGCCACCCGCAGGCACCGGGGCGCGGCCCGCACCGCCGGGGCGGCCGGTCCCCATCAGACAGTTCGTCGTGAAGCTGCACAGCCGGTGCGACCTGGCCTGCGACCACTGCTACGTCTACACGATGGCCGACCAGCGCTGGCGGTCCCGGCCGCGAACGATGTCGCCGCTGGTGCTCGCGCGGGTCGGCGAACGCATCGGCGAGCACGCCCGCCGGCACCGGCTGGACCGGGCCGGCGTCATCCTGCACGGCGGGGAGCCGCTGCTGGCCGGGCCGGACGGGATCGAACGGGCGGTCGGGCTGATCCGGCGCGGCGCCGCGCCGGTGCCGGTGCGGATGACGGTGCAGACCAACGGGGTCCGGCTGGACGACGCCTTCCTGCGCCTGTTCGCCCGGCTCTCGGTTGGGGTGAGCGTCAGCCTCGACGGTGACCGCGCCGCGCACGACCGGCACCGCCGCCGGCCCGACGGGCGGGGCAGCCACGACCTGGTCCAGGCGGCCCTGCGCCGGCTGACCGGCTCGTACCGGCAGCTGTTCAACGGTCTGTTGTGCACGGTGGAGCTGCGCAACGACCCGCGCACCGTCTACCGGAGCCTGCTGGCGTACCGGCCACCGGTGGTGGACTTCCTGCTGCCGCACGGCACCTGGACGAGCCCGCCGCCGGGCCGGCCGGCCGACCCCCGGCACACCCCGTACGCGGACTGGCTGATCCCGATCTTCGACGAGTGGTACCACAGCCCCGGCCCGCCCACCCGGATCCGCCTCTTCGAGGAGATCATCCAGCTGCTGCTGGGCGGCACCTCCCGGCTGGCCGGGGTGGGGGCGAGCCCGGTCGCGGTGGCTGTGGTGGAAACCGACGGCGCGATCGAGCTGGACGACACACTCGGCGCGGCTCACCCGGGGGCCGGACGGACCGGGCTGCACGTCGCCCGGGACACCTTCGACGCCGCCCTGGACCAGCCCGGATTCCGAACACAGCAGGCCGGCCTGACCGGCCTCGCCGCCGGGTGCCGCGCCTGCGACCTGCACCGGGTGTGCGGCGGCGGGCTCTACACGCACCGCTACCGCGCCGGGAACGGCTTCGACAACCCGTCGGTCTACTGCGCCGACCTGTACCGGCTGATCGGTCACATCCGCGATGCCGTACGGCGGGACGTGGCGGCGCTGCGGAAGGCGGCGTCGTGACCCTGCAGGGCCACCGGCTGCCGAGGCCGGTCCTGGACGAGCTCGCCGTCGGCCGGGGCGGGCCGGACGCCATCGGGTCACTGCGCACGGCCCAGCACAGCAAGAACCTGCTGCTGGTACGCGCGCTGGTCACCCTGCTGCACCGGACGGACCATCCGGACCGGGCGGTCGTCGAGGCGGCGTACCGGACACTGGGCCGGCTGCCCGCGGACCACCGGCGGGCGGCGGTGAGCCATCCCCCGGTCGCCGCGTGGGCCTTTGGCACCGCGTCGCTGCTGCGCCGCGGCGAGCCGGCGGCGACCTACCCGGGGCTACTCGCGGCGGTGGCGGTAGCGGCGGCGGTCCGGGCCGGCGTGGACGCCGACCTCGACGTGCCGCTCGACGTGGCCACGCCCGGCCGCCTGGACCTGCCCGGACTGGGCACCGTGGTGGTCCCGGCACACGCGTCGCGGGCCCGGGTCCGCAGCGCCGACGGCCGGGCCGAGGTGTGGTGCGCGCGCGAGCGGGTGGAGATCGGTCCGGGCCGCCCGGCGCCGGATGCCCGGTGGCGCCCGACGCCGCAGCTGCGGGTAGCGCACGACGGGCTGTCGCTGACCCTGCTGCTGGACATCCCGACCTGGCGGCACGTCCCCCGCACCGTGGAGACCGGCAGCCACCAGGTCAGCGGTGAGGTCGGCGACCCGCGGCGCTGGCGGCACCGGCTGGACGGGGCGTGGCGGCTGCTGACCCGTGGGCACCGGCCGGTGGCCGAGGAACTGTCCGCCGCGCTGGGCGTGCTGGTGCCGCTGACCGAGCCGCCGGCCGGGATCCGCTCAGGCACCTTCCACCATGGATTCGGTTCGGTGGCCATGTCGATACCGCCGGACGACCGGCTCGCGGCCGTCACGCTCGCCCACGAGATCCAGCACCTGAAGCTGGCCGCGTTGACCGACCTGTTCGCCCTGGTGGGACCAGGGCCGGAAGAGCTGTTCTACGCGCCGTGGCGGCCGGATCCCCGGCCGTTGGACGGCCTCCTGCACGGCGCGTACGCGCATCTCGGGGTGGCCCGGTTCTGGCGCCGTGAGCGGCGGCGCGAGCGCGACCCGGCGGCCCGGCACCACGCGGAGGTCGAGTTCGGACGCTGGGTGCGCGCCGCCGGTGACACCGTACGTGTGCTGGCCGCGCAGCCGCGGCTGACGCCGGTCGGCCGGCACGTGGTGCGCGGCATGGCGGGGGTTCTACAGCGCTGGCGCGCGGAGCCGGTGCCGCCGGAGGCGGCGGCGGAGGCGGACCGGCTGCTCGGCGCGCACCGGTCCCGCTGGGAGCGGGCGCGGGCCGGGGCACGCCCCGGGTGAGCGCGGGACTCGCCGATCCCCACTACCCTGGGCGCATGGGGGAGGGTAATGGTCAGGCCACGCCGCGTGAGTGCTTCGTCATCGCGCCGATCGGCCCGGAGGGATCGGAGATCCGCCGGCGCAGCGATCAGATCCTCAAGCACGTCATCCGCCCGGTGGTCGAGGCCCGCGGGTTCCGGGCCGTGCGGGGCGACGAGATCGAACGCGCCGGGCTGATCACCTCGCAGGTGCTTGACCGGATCATCCAGAACGACCTGGTCATCGCCGACCTCACCGACCAGAACGCCAACGTCTTCTACGAGTTGGCCGTGCGGCACGCGCTGCGCAAGCCGTTCGTGCAGCTGATGGCGAAGGACCAGCAGCTGCCCTTCGACGTGCAGGGGATGCGGACGATCCTGGTCGACCACACCGACCTCGACAGCGTGCACACCGCCAAGGAGCAGCTCGGCCGCGCCATCGACTCGATCTCCGGCGACGCGGACATCGTCACCCCGATGTCGGTCGCGCTCACCCTGCAGGATCTGCGGGGCTCGTCGAGCCCGCACGAGACCGGCCTTTCGCAGATCATCGAGACGCTGCCGCAGATGATGGACCTCCTACAGGACCTGCACCGGCACATGGGGACGGGGTCCCCGGTGGACGTGCCGGACGACGACGACCACCGGCGGCTCCGCGGCCTGGTCGAGTCGCTGGCCGACCGGGGTGGCGTCACCCAGCAGGACCTGACCGGCCTGCTCGGCGGTGGGGCGAGCGTCCGGTTCGAGCGGTGGGTGCAGCACCTCGTCCAGCGGGTCGGGCACTCCGACAACCGCCGCCCCGACTGAACTCCGGCGGCGGCGCGTCGCCCCGGCACCGGCCGCCGATCGTCCGCCACCCTTGACGCCTTCCGTCAACGCTGATTATGGTCCCGACCGTAATGACAGCGACGAACGGAGATGCCCGTGCCCATCAGCCGTCGATCACTCCTGACCGGAGGCGCTGTCACCGGCGCAGCCTTCGCAGTTGGCTCGGGCATCCGCCCCGCGTCGGCGTCCGCCCAGGACGGTGACCCCCTCACCCCGACCAGTTTCGGCCCAGCCTCTTTGACCGCCGCCGTCCGCGGCGCCGCGGTCATCGGGGACAGCGTCTTCATCACCTCCCGGTTCAACACGCCGGAGGGGAAGATGCGGCTGGGCGAGTTCGACGTGCACACCGGTGAGACGCGGGCGATCGAGGATCTCGCCATCGCCAGCAACGGCGGGCAGAAGCTGGCCGCCGACGGCCGGTACGTCTACATCGGCCCGGCCGGCAGCGCGTACGTCCACCGCTACGACCCGGCGACGAAGGAACTCGTCGCCTGGGCCCGGGCCGGCGGCGCCACCACCTGGTACTACGACATGGTGGTGCACGGCGAGCACCTCTACATCGGCACGTACCCGGACTGCACCGTCAGGCGGGTCCGGCTGGCCGACGCCGCCGTCGAGACCTACGGGCGCATCTCGACCTCCCGGTATGCGACGGCGGTGGCGGTCGACGACGAGTACGTCTACGGCGGCTCGGCCGCGCCCGGCACCCTGCTGGCGTGGCCCCGCGCCGGCGGCGCGGCGACGAACCTGACCGCTCACCTCAGCGCGTCGCCCGTCGGCATCCTCGACATGGCGGTCTCCGACGGCGTCCTGTACGTCGCCAGCGGCCGGCAGCTGATCTCGTTCCACCGCGACGGCTATGGGCGGGTGGTACGGGAGATCCCCGCCGAGGACCGCTACGTCGACCAGGTCACCGTCAGCGGCGACGGCAGGGTGTACGCGCTGTGCCGGCTCACCACCAACCTCTACGAGGTGACCGCCGACGCCCTGGTCAAGGTCGGGCAGCCGCTGACCAACGTGGAGAACCAGCTGCTCGCCCCGCTGCCGGACGGCGCGCTGCTCGGGGTGAGCGGGCTGGGGCACGTGTGGAAGGCCCGGCCGGACGGGGCGGCGGCCGTGTGGCAGACCGCCTCCCGGGGCTTCGGCTACCCGGAGACCATCCAGTCGATGCTGCGGCACACCCGCAACACGGTCTGGGTGGGCGGGCACTACGCGATGACCGTGCACCGGCCCGAGGCCGGCAGCAGCGAGCGGTTCGACATCAACGGCGAGGTCAAGGCGATGGCCGAGGGCAGGGCCGGCACGGTGTACGCGGGCCTCTACCCGAGTGCCCAGATCGTGGCGATCGACCCGGACAGCTTCGAGATCACCCCGCTCGGCCTGATCGGCGGCAACCAGCTGCGCACCAAGCGGATCGTCCACGACCGCGAACGCAACCAGCTGATCGTGGCGACCAGCCCGCAGACCACCCGGCACAACGGCGCGCTGACCTTCGTCGACCTGGCCGACAACAGGTTCGACACGCACCTGGAGTACCTGCCCGACCAGAGCGTGATGGACGTGGTGGTGCAGGGCAGCACCGCCTACCTGGTCGGCGACACGTACGGCGAGGCGACCAGCGGGCCGATCCGCGCCGTCGCGCAGGTGGCGGCGGTGGACGTGGTCACCCGCCAGCTGCTGTGGCGGGAGGAGATCAAGCCGGACTGGCAGTCGTACGAGAGTGTCTACGTGGTGGGCAACCTGCTCTACGCGATGGGCCGCCGCCCGCGCGGCGCCTGGTTCGCCTACGACCTGCACACCCGCACCATCGTGATGGAAGGCGACCTGGGCGGGTACGGCCAGGTCAACGGGGTCGACGGCCGGGTCTTCTCCTGGGTGCACTGGACCAACGACATCTGCGAGCTGCCGACCGTGCCGGGCGGTACGGTGACCACCTGGTACGACAACGTCCCGCGCGGCTGGTACAACAACCCGGCGTTCCACTTCACCCCGGACGGTAGGTCCACCTGGGGCATGTCCGGCATGGACCTGGCCCGCTTCCCGCTGCCGAAGAAGTGACGGTCGCCGCGCCGTGAGCGGCGCGGCCCAGCCCCCTGCGCCCGCGCACCAGGCGAAGCGCAGGGGGTCTTCGCTGTGCCGTCCCGACCGCAATAACATTACCTATCACTCCCCATTAGGCTCTATGGTGGGGTGTGATGCATGAGGAAATGTACTCCGTGGGCGAGGTCGCCGAGCGGCTCGGCCTGCACGTGCGCACCGTGCGCGGTTACATCCGCACCGGGCGGCTCAGGGCGGTCCGGATCGGCAAGCAGTACCGGATCGCCCGAGCCGACCTGGACGCCCTGACCGGCCGGCGGCTGCCGGCGCCGGCGGCCGGCGCCGGAACGGTGGAGGTGTCCAGCATCGTGCAGATCGACGGCGTCGACCGGGCCGCGTCCGACCGGCTGGCCACGCTCGTCCTGGCCGCGGCGAACACCGCCGGCCATCCCGCCCGCCCCCTGCGCGTCCAGACCGTTTACGACGAGGAGCGACACCGGATGAAGATCGTGATCCTGGGCGGCGCCGGCGCCACCGCCGACCTGCTGCACCTGGTCGAGGCCGTGCTCGGCGCCGGCAACGGCCTGCTCACCGGGGAGGTCGAGGATGCCTGACGAGGTGCGGGAGCGGGCCGGGGTGCGGATGCTGGTGTGCGACCCGCAGGGCCCGCCCATCGCCACCACCCAGGACGCGCTGGACCTGATCGGCGCGGCCTTCCTCGGGGCCGAGCTGGTGGCCGTGCCCGCGAGCCGGCTCGACGAGGGCTTCTTCTCCCTGGGCACCCGCTTCGCCGGCGAGGTGATGCAGAAGTTCGTCAACTACCGCCTGCGCCTGGTCGTCGTCGGCGACATCTCCCGGCACCTCGCGGGCAGTTCGGCGCTGCGCGCCCTCGTCCAAGAGTCGAACCAGGCCGACCACGTGTGGTTCGTGCCCGACCTCGACGCGCTCGACGCCCGGCTGCGCGCCGGGCGTGAGCGCCGCTGACGGCGGTTGCCCCAGCAGCCGGTTCAGTCGACGTCGAGGCGGAACAGCTCGGCGGCGTTGCGCCAGGCGACCCGCTCGGCCAGCTCGGCGTCGAGGTCGGCGGCGAGCACCGCTCCGTACGCGGCCGCCGGGTCGATCAGCGTGGCGTCGGTGCCGAAGAGCAGCCGCCCGGGGTCGACCGCGGCAGCCACCGCCGCGAAGCGGCCCGCCTCGGTGTGCGAGAAGCACGGCTCCAGCCAGAGCCGGTCCACCGCGTTGGCCGCCTCAACGGCGTGCCGCCAGCCGTTCGCGCCCATGTGCCCGGCGATGGCGCGCAGGCCGGGGATGTCGGCGCACGCCTGGGCCAGGTCGAGCGGGGTGGCGTCCCAGGTGTGCACCAGCGCCGGCAGGTCGTACGCGGCGACCAGTTCCAGCGCCGCCCGGGTCCGCGGCGAGGTCACCGGGGAGCCGGTGTAGTCGGTGTGGATCTTCACGCCGACGAACCGGCCGGTGGGCAGCAGCTCCCGCAGGTCGCGCTCGGCGTCGTCGAGCCGGCGCGGGTTGACCGTCAGGTATCCGAGCAGCCGGTCGCTGCCGGCCAGCACCCGGGCCATCGCCCGGTTGCCGGCCGCCACATCGTAGATGACCGCCTCGGTGGCGGAGACGACGGCGAGGTCGATGCCGTAGCGGTCCATCACCGCGAGGTTGGTGGCGACCTCGCCGACCTCCATGCTGAAGAACCACGGTCCCCAGTGGGCGTGCACGTCGATGATCATGCGGGAAGC
Organism: Micromonospora deserti; assembly: GCF_003236335.1. Taxonomy (GTDB): domain Bacteria; phylum Actinomycetota; class Actinomycetes; order Mycobacteriales; family Micromonosporaceae; genus Micromonospora; species Micromonospora deserti. Next base: position 4,093 of record NZ_POUB01000189.1, on the reverse strand, counting down.
TCCAGAATCCGCCGGGCGTTGCCGCCGGCCACCGCGGCCACGTCGGCCGGCGCCAGGCCACTGCGAGCCAGCCGCAGCCGGGGTACGGCGGGCTCGTGGAACGGCGTGCGCGACCCGTAGAGCAGGCGACGCACGCCGACGTGTTCGGCGATGGTCTCCAGCGCGTCGGGCGAGTTGAGCAGCCGGGTGGAGGTGTGGAAGCCCGGCTCGTCACGGGCCGCCACCACGAAGTCGCCCAGGTGGTAGAAGTGCGTGTCCAGGAAGACCACCGTCGTCCCGCGCATCGGCCGCCACCAGCGGCGCACGTCGCCGCCGGTGAGGATGACCAGGCCGGCCTCGGCGGCCCGGCGGGCGACGTGGCGTACGGCCGGGAAATCGGGCTCGACCCGCTGCTCGTCCGGGAAGAGTCGGACCGCCCGGAAGCCCCGCCCGGCGAGCCGCTCCACCTCCCGCTCGGCACCGAGCGGGTCGCGCAGGTCGAGCCCGCCGACCGGCACGACCGCCGGGCCGGCCAACGCGGCGGCCTCGTCGTTGCCGCTGGGCGCGTCGAACAGGGCCGCGCGCAGGCTGGCCACCGCCGCCCGGGCGATGCCGTTGGCCCTCAGCGCGCCGGTGACCTCCCGGGGTTCGCCGCCGGGGCCGGGGCGGTCGGCGTACCGGCCGACGAGCACGTCGACGTCGAGGGTGACCGGGGGCAGGTCCCCGGCGGTGAACAGGCGGTTCATCGCCGCCCCGCCACGCTCAGCACCCGTTCGCGCTCGCTGTCGGGCAGCGCCGGGCCGTACGGGTCGGCCGCGTGGCCGGCGGGGATCCGCCCCTCGTCAACGGCGATCCAGAGCATCCGGCGCACGTACCCCTCCATCGGTTCGGTGAAGGTGACCTCGGCGAGCCGGTCCAGCCGGGCGGACGCGGCGACGAAGTCGGCGTACCTCTGGTCGGTGAAAGCCCGGAGCACGGCGGCGGTCGTCGGCACCGCGGCGGCGGCGAGCCCGACCAGGGCTGCCTCCGCGCCCCACATCAGCGACGCGCCGAACATCCGGTCCTCGCCGGTGACGGCGAGGCGGTCGGCGCGGCGCGCCGCGGTGAGCGCGCCCTGGCAGGCGATCGCGTCGTGCAGCCGGGCCACCTTGACCCCGGCGACGCCCGGGTGCGCCAGCAGCGCGGCCAGCACCGGCGCCGGGTACGGCCGGACGTAGAGGTCGAAGGCGAGCATCGGCAGGGCGGCGGCGCGCCAGATCGCGTCGTGGTGGCCGACCGGGTCGGAGTCGACCGGGAAGACCAGCACCCCGACCGCGCCGAGGGCGGCGGCGCGGGCGGCCTGTGCGGCCACCTCGCCGGCCCGCTCCCCCGGCCGGCCGCCCACGCCGACGACCACCGGGACGCCGGTGGCGACGGCGCACCGGGTGACCAGGTCGCGGGTCGGCTCGGCGAGGTACGGTCCGCGCCCGGTGTGGGCGAGCACGGCGAGGGCGTCCGCGCCGTCGGCGACCAGGCCGCGCAGGTAGCGGTCGAGCACGGCCGCGTCGACGGTGCCGGCGGCGTCCATCGGGGTGGCGCTGGCGGCGATCAGTGTGCCTCGCAGCCGGTCGCGCAGCGCGGCGGAGGCCGGGTCGATCACGCGCCCACCGCCGCGCGGACGGCCCGGGCGATCTCGTCGACGTGCGCGTCGGTGTACCGCTCATTCCAGTCGATGACCAGGAGGCTCTGGTCGATGAGCCGCTCCGCGACGGGGAACGCGCCGGGGCCGTAGCGGGGCAGCCGGTCGGCGGGCGGCACGGTGAGCGGGAATCGGGACGTGCCGTAGACGGGGGCCTCGGTCAGCGCCGGCGCGTGGTGCAGCGGCTGGTCGAGGTAGCCGGCGCGGGCCGGCACCCCGGCGGCGGCGAGCTTGCCGGCCACCTGACGGTTGGTCAGCGGCGGGTCCAGCACGATCGGGAAGAGCCACCAGGCGTGCGCGTCGACGTCGGCGGGCAGGTGCACGCCGGGCAGGCCGGCCAGGGCGGCGTGCAGCCGGCGGGCGGCACGGCGGCGGTCGGCCAGCACCCCGGGCAGCTTCGCCAGCTGGGCCCGGGCGACCGCCCCGGCCAGCTCGGTCATCCGGTAGTTCAGGCCGAGGCTGACGTGCCGGCGGGCCTCGTCGCGCGGCCAGCCCTTGTCGGCGAAGAGCCGCATCCGGCGGGCCAGCACCGGGTCGTCGGTGATGGTCAGCCCACCGTCGCCGCAGGTGATGTGCTTCCACTGCTGGAGGCTGAAGCAGCCGATCGCACCGGCGGTGCCGACCAGTTGGCCGTCCGGGTAGCGGGTGAGCCAGGCCTGGGCGCAGTCCTCGATCAACGGTACGCCGGCCGTGTGGGCCACCGCGCGCAGGTCGGCGGCCGCGCCGAACAGGTGCACCGCGAGGATCGCCCGGGTGCGCGGCCCGATCGCGGCGGCGACCGCCGCCGGGTCCAGGTTGCCGGTGTACGGGTCGACGTCGGCGAACACCGGCACGGCGTTCTGCGCGAGGATCGGCGCCACGGTGCCGAAGTCGCTGATCGGGGACGTGATGATCTCGTCGCCGGGATCGGGTGCGACGGCCGCGACGGCGAGGTGGAGAGCGGCGGTGCCCGAACTGGCGGCCACGGCGTGCGACACTCCATGGCGATCGGCCATCTCACGTTCCAGGGCACGGACCTCGGTGCCCCAGACCGAGCTGAGCATGCCCGAGCGGAGGACCCGGGCAACGGCGTCCAGTTCCTCCGCGCCGAGGGTGCGACCGCTCGCGTCGGCCATGCTTGGATACGACACGTGCCCTCCCGGGGCTTCATTAATACCGGGCCTGACCGTAATCTTGAGCTGCGGAACATGCAACCCTCGACAGGAGGCGACGGTGACCATCGAGATCGGGGTCGTCGGGCCGCACGACCTGGTCGACGACGTCGCTGCCACCTGCGAGGAGCAGCCCGGCGTCGTCGCCCGGCGGCTGCACTACGACCACGAGTCGCAGGCCCCGGCGATCGTGGAGGCGCACCGAGCCCAGGTCGAGGCGTGGCTGTTCACCGGCGTGGTGCCGTACACGCTGGCCCGGGAGGCCAACGCGCTGGCCCGGCCGGCCACCTTCGTCGACTACACCGGGGCGACGCTGCTCCAGGCGGCAGTGCGCCTGCTGCGCCAGGGGCACGACGTCACCCGCATCTCCATCGACACGGTCACCGGCGCCGACGTCGCGGCGACGTTCGGCGAGGCGGGGCTGCCGGTCGACCGGGTCCGCTCCCTGCCGTACCGCAGCGGGCTCGGCTCCGACGACGTGATCGCCTTCCACCGGCGGCAGCACCGGGCCGGCGCGCAGGTCGCCGTCACCTGCATCAGCTCCGTCTACGAGGTGCTGCGTCACGAGATGCCGGCGTTCCGGCTCGCCCCGTCGAACCACTCGGTGCGTACCGCCCTGCGCCAGCTGCTGCTGCATGCCAGCAGCCAGGCGCAGGAGGACGCCCAGATCGCGCTCGGCCTGGCCAGCCTCTCCGACGGCGACGACGGGCTGCTCAAGGAGGTCGCCACGCTCGGCGGCACACTCGCCCGGTTCGCGCCCGACACGTACCTCGTCGTCACCACCCGCGGGCCGCTGCACGACGCCACCGGCGGGTTCACCGCGCTGCCGATGCTGCGCCGCCTCGCCGACCGGCACGACACCGTGCACATCGGCTTCGGCCTGGGACGCAGCGCCGCCGAGGCGGAGAATCTGGCCCGCCGTGCGCTGAGCCGGGCCCGCCGGGTCGGCCCCGCCACGGCGGTGCTGTCGCTGCGCGGCGAGACCGACATCGTGCTCGAATCGACCACGCCGGCGCCCCAGCCCGCGGAGGTGAGCCTGGCGATCATCGCCCAGCGGGTCGGCCTGTCCGTGCCGACCCTGCTGCGGCTGCGGGAGGTACGCACCGCGGCCGGGGACGAACCGCTGACCAGCCGGGAGGTCGCCGACCACCTCAAGGTGCAGCAGCGCACCGCCCGCCGGATGCTGCACCGGCTCGAGCTGGCCGGCCTGGCCGAACGCACCGGCAACCTCGCCTCCGGCACCAGCGGCCGCCCCCTAACCCTCTACCGCCTAACCCTGTAACCC
>NZ_POUB01000188.1 GCF_003236335.1 Micromonospora deserti | reverse complement strand
ACGTCCACCCCACCCGGCCCGGACACCTGCGCCGGCAAACCGAAACCGACCGGCAAGGTACTCCAGGGCTACTGGGAGAACTGGGACGGCGCGGCGAACGGCGTCCACCCGCCGCTGGGCTGGATCCCGATCACCGACCCACGCATCCCCGCCCACGGCTACAACGTGATCAACGCGGCGTTCCCGGTGATCCGCGCCGACGGCACGGTGCTGTGGGAGGACGGCATGGACGCCACGGTCAAGGTGCCGACCCCCGCCGAGATGTGCCGGGCCAAAGCCGCCGGACTGACCATCCTGATGTCGATCGGCGGCGCCACCGCCGGGATCGATCTCAGCTCGGCAGCGGTCGCCGACCGGTTCGTCGCGACCGTCGTGCCGATCCTCAAGCGGTACAACTTCGACGGCATCGACATCGACATCGAGACCGGGCTCACCGGCAGCGGGAACATTTCCCAACTCTCCACGTCCCAGGCCAACCTGATCCGGATCATCGACGGGGTGCTCGCGCAGATGCCGCCTACCTTCGGCCTCACCATGGCGCCAGAGACCGCGTACGTCACCGGCGGTAGCGTCACCTACGGGTCCATCTGGGGCGCGTACCTGCCGGTCATCAAGCGGTACGTCGACAACGGCCGGCTCTGGTGGCTGAACATGCAGTACTACAACGGCAGCATGTACGGCTGCTCCGGTGACTCCTACCCGGCGGGCACCGTTCGGGGCTTCACCGCCCAGACCGACTGCCTGAACGCCGGCCTGGTCGTCCAGGGCACCACCATCCGCGTGCCGTTCGACAAGCAGGTCCCCGGCCTGCCGGCACAGCCCGGCGCCGGGGGTGGCCACATGGCCCCGGCCACGGTGGCCCAGGCGTGGAACACCTACCGCGGTGGCCTGAAGGGCCTGATGACCTGGTCGCTGAACTGGGACGGGTCGAGGGGCTGGACCTTCGGCGACAACGTCAAGGCTCTCCAGGGCCGCTGAGCCGGCCGGGCGGACGCCGGGTCTCCCCCGCGGAGCCCGGCATCCGCCGCCTCACCTGGCGGCCTGGTCGGTGATCGTCACGCCGACCGGGCCGACGCGCAGGGTGCCGTCGTTCAGCGGCGTGCAGCGGACGCCCCCTCGGCGACGCATCGCCCGCCAGGTGCCGGGACCGACGGCCGCGTCCATCCACGCGCAGGGATTCGCCGGGCGGTTCACTCGCAGGCGGACCGGACCGCCCCCGGAGTCCAGGACGAGCACCGACCCGACCAGCTCGTCGACGGCGACGCCGGTGGTGAGGATGTTGCGCCGGACCTGCACCAGGCCGACGCCGGGCGGCAACGACTCCTGCGCGATCACGGTCACGCTCGCCTCACGGTGCGCCGGCTTGCCGAAGTACCGGTCACCGACGATGCCGAGGCCGGCCCGGATCCGCACCGCCTCGACCAGTTCGCCGGGCGGGGCCGGCGCGGGACCGTCGGCGGGCCGGCCCACGTAGCGGTGCACGGGTGAGGCCAGCAGCTGGACGATGCGCGGCACCAGCCGATTCTACGAAGCGGGCGCTGCCCGCGAGCACACTCGCCGGACGCCCGGCAGGACGCCCCGGGCGGCACCGACGCACCCGGCCCCGTGCCGGGTCGCCCTCCGCCCCGCGGCGCCGCGCGGATGGCCGCCGCAGCCGCTACCCGACGGCGTGCCGTTGAGGTGCCGCCGCGCCGTGCTGTCGGAGACCCTGGCGGGGCGGGCGATGTCCGCCACGGTCGCGTGGGGGTTGGCGGCCCGCGCGGCTCGGACCCGCGTCGCGGCGGACGGTTGGCCGTTGCTCCGGGTCGTCGGCTCGCGGGCCACCGCGGCGCCCCTGCCGGCCACCGGGGCGACCGCAGGACGTGGGGTCGCGCCAGGCTCACCTCCCCGGTAGTCCGGCGTGACGGTAGCGCACCGGTCGGCACGGGTGGAAAGAGTGCCCACGTCTGTTCCGTCCGGCGGCCGTCGGCGCGTTCCTTCGCCACATGTCGACTATTTGTGTGTCGAGCCGTGTCCGGGGCATCACTCCGGGGCACAATCAGGCGTGCTGCCGACAGAGTGAAGCCCCTGCGGAGGTGCGCGTGGTGCGTCGTCACGACCGACTGGCTCGGGCGACGCTGCGTGGCATTTTCCTCATCGGTGGCGTCCTCGGTGCCTGGGGCGTGTACGACGCGATCGCGGGCGACGGCGCCCATGCGGCCGCAGCACCGCGCGCCTGTCTCGTCGACGAGCTGCTCGACGGCATCGGGACGCTCCTCGGCAGTTCCCTGTCCTGCACCCCGCGCCCGGCCTCCGGGCCGGTCGTCGGCGATGGGCCGAGCCGCCTCGACAAGACCGCGCAGACGACACCCGCGCCGAAGCCGCGGGACGACGCGCGGTCCCCGGCGCGTACCGAGCCCGGGCCGGTGGTCCGGGTGCTCGGCCCGCGACCGACCACGGTGCCGACACCGGCACGCCGAGTGGCCGGCACCTCGGCCGCCGCGGACGTGGGAGACGTCGTGGCGGCGATCAGGCCGGTGACCCGCGAGGTCGTGGATCTGGCGTCGCCGGTCCCGGCGGTCTCGGCAGAGGCAGAGCTGCTCGAACCGGTCGGCGCGGTTGTCCGCCCGGCGGCCCAGCCGGTCGCGGTCGTCCTGGCTCCCGTCCTGGACCCGGTGCTCGACCTGGCCCGGCCGATCCTCGGTCCCCCCGCGGCCCCCCGGATTCCGCCCGGCGGTCCGACCCTCGTCGCAGCGACGCCAGCCGGACCGGGGACGGCGGCCACCGGGTCCGCCACGGGCACCCGCGTCGCGTCGGCGCCGCCGGTCGTCACGACCCCGATCGCCCCGCCAGCCTGGGATCCGGCAGCCGGCGGCGAACCGGCGGCGGGCAGCGCCGCACCGATCGTCCCGTGGAACGCCGAGCGAGGCTCCGGCCACGGCCCGATGCCCGGCGGTCCCGGCTGCACGGCCGGCAACAGCCAGACGGGCGGTGGAACCGGCGCCACCGACGACGCCTGGCTATCCGCCCGGGCGCCGGAACTTCTTCGCCGGGGCTGGTACGGAGTTCGTGCCGGCAAGCTCGCGGACCGGTGCCGGCAACCGGAGACCAGACCGGCCTGACCCGCGTCCCGGAACCGGGAAGCGGAACCGCTCCGGGCGGCTGATATGCCCCCGCGTCGCCGCTGGCGCCGCCGCGAGCAGCCGGCTGGCGTGCCGTCCGCACCACCACCCGACTGCCCGGTCGTGGGTAGCCCCGTCCGACGGCTCGCCCGACTCGTCCACCGTCGGCTCTCGCCACGAATCGGCTCGCCGGAACCTGCCGCCCGGGACACAGCGGGCAGGCCCGACCGGGCTGAACAATCACCGCCCTTCCGCCAGACACCGTCTGCCACCAGCACATTAAGGAGATCATCGTGAAACGGCTGCTGCCGGTCGCCCGTGCCCGATGGGGCGACATCACCGACATCGTCAACCTCGTCGCCGACACCCTCGTCACCAGCACCACCGGCGCATGGCTGGTGCCCAACGAGCACCGTCGCCGGGACGTGCTCAAGGCCGTCACCCGGATCTGGACCGAGCACGCGCTGCTCTTCGGGGAGGCATACCTGTTGGAGGACCACTCCGCCGCCGCCGTCTGGTTCCACCGCTACGGGCCGGTCCCGCCACCGACCGGGTACGGCGAGAGACTCGCCGTCGCCTGCGGCGAGCACCTCGACCGGTTCCTCTGCCTGGATGCTGTCCTGCGCACCCACCGCCCGGCCGGCCCGCACAACCACCTGGCGTTCTTCGCGGTCGCACCGGCCGCGCGACGCATCAGTCGCGCCGCCGCGCTGCTCACCAGCAGCAGTGCCTGGATGGACCGGGCTCTGCTGCCCGCGTACGCCGAGGCGACCACCGTCGCCGACCGCGACCTCTACGCCCGGCACGGCTACGTCGCCCACCCGCCCTTCGCGCTTCCCGACGGCACCACCACCTACCCCATGTGGCGCAGCCGCTGACCAGGCAGGAAGGACGGTGACATCGGTGCCAGCCACGACAGAGCCGCTGCGGCGGCTGCCGGTACAGGGCAGGAGTGCCGCGCGGGTCCAGCGGATCGTGGACACCTGCGGGGTGCTCATCGACGAGATCGGCTACGACCGGCTGTCGGCAACGATGATCGCGCACCGTGCCGGGGTCACCATCGGCTCGCTCCACCAGTTCTTTCCGGACAAGCGGGCCGTCGCGCAGGCACTGGCGCTGCGTGCTGTGGACGCCTACGCCCGGCAGCTCCAGGACCGGTTCGCCCGGGACGGCCTGACGCATTGGTGGGACGGCGTCGGCGCCGGCATCGACGAGTACATCGTCCTATACCGCGCGGTGCCCGGGATCCGGATCGTGCACCGGGACGATGTGGTGGTGGGGGCGCGTGCGCCCGACGCCGACCCCGGCGACGGCGACGCCATCGCCGCCCAGCTCACCCGGGCGCTGACCGCACGGTTCGCCGTCGCCGATCCCGGTCGCCTGCACGTCGCCCTGGATGTCGCGGTCGCGGTGTGCGCCGCGCTGGTCAGGTTCGCGTTCCGCCGGCAGCCTGGCGGCGACGAGCGGGTGCTGACCGAGGCGAAGGAGTTCGTCCAGGCGTGTCTGCGCCACCACCTGAGCCTCGCGGAGAGCGCGGCGGCGGCCCCGTCGGCGCGGAACGAGGGCCGCCGCCGGTGACCGGAACGGTCAGGCCGCGCCCGCGACGGCCTTGGCGAACCGTTCGAGAATGCCGGCCCAGCCGCCGTCACCGCTGACCGCGTCGTGCATGGCCTGGCCGCGGACGAGCCGATCGAGCAGGCGGTGCTCCAGTTCGACCACGGACCGCTCGGGTCCCGCCGCGGTGAACCGAACCTCGATCTCACTGGCGTTCGCTGGGTCCGGGTCGTACTGCCACTCGCCGGTGATCTGCCAGGTCAGGACGAGCCGGTGCGGGGGTTCCCAGGCGAGCACCCGACCCCAGTCGCACTCGCTTCCGTCGGTGCCGCGTTCGTACCACCGGCCACCCTCGCGCGGCTCCAGCACCGCCTCGGCGACCTCGATCCGCCCGATGTGGTAGCCGGCCGGCCACCAACTGTCGAAGGACTCGGTGAAGACGCGGAAGGCCCGGTCGACGGGGGCATCAACGGTGATCGAACGACGGATGGCGGGAATCGCGGCTGCGGGGTTCATCATTTCTCCTCTTCGACGTCGACGGAGGCCGCCTCGGCGGCCTTCTGGAAGCTGGTGAGCACGTCGTCCCAGAGCCGGTCCAGGTACGCCCGCATCGCGACCAGCCCGTCCGGGTTGAGCTGATAGATGCGCCGCGTGCCGGCGGCCTGGTCGACGACCAGGCCGCCGTCCTTGAGCACCCGCAGGTGCTGGGACACGGCCGGCCGGCTGACGGGCAGCGCGCGGGCCAGCTCACCCACAGTGCGCGGACGCCGAGCCAGCAGCTCGACGATCGCGCGGCGGGTGGGGTCACCGAGCAGTCCGAGCGCATCGGTTCCGTAAGCCTCCACGAACGGTAAGTTTAGACTTACCGTTAACCTCCGGGCAAGGCCGTCGGTGACGAGAGCTGATACTCCGCGTCACGCCGTCCCGGCCAGCAGTCTGCTGTCCACACGTCCGCCTCGGCCTGTGCAGTACGGAATCGCGCCCGCGGGTAGCACCGGATGTGAAAGGCTCTGCCCGATGCCGGTGCTGTCCCCCGAGGTGCCGTCCCATCACGCAGTCGACGAGTCGACGTGGGGGCGATATGAGGGGGCTCATCAAGGCGGCGGCCGTGGCGGTGGTGGGCATGGCCGTCCGCCGCCTCGTCTCCCCCGGCGGGGGTGACGGGCGCTGGCAGCGGGGTCCGCTGGTGCGCCGCCACCCCCGGTGGCACGTGGTGACGGTGAACCGGTCGACGGACGATGTGGTACGGGGCAAGCGACTTCCGGAGCCACTGGCCGGGCTGGGTGAAGCTGTGGAGATCCGGTTCCGTCGCGCCGCCGGCGATCGGGGCATCGAGCTCGCGGTCCGGCTGCGTGACGGCGACCGCTCCGCGGTGATCGCCGGGATCGAACGGCTCTCGGGCCGGGACCCGGATCAGGCGATCCGGGCCGCGCTGCGCGAGGCGAAGCAGCTGCTCGAGACCGGGGAAGTGCTGCACCCCGACTACCCGCCGACGACCGAGTCGACGGCGGTGAACCGGCCTCTGCAGCTCGCGACGCGGCAGGGCCGCCGGGAGGGACGACTGTGAAGGCACTGGTGTGGCAGGGCGTCAACGAGGTTGCCGTGAGCCGGGTGCCCGACCCGCAGATGCGCAACGAGCAGGATGCCATCGTCCGGGTACGCAAGACCGTGACCTGCGGCTCGGACCTGCACCTGCTCGGCGGGTACATCCCGTTCATGCAACGCGGGGACGTCCTGGGCCACGAGTTCCTCGGCGAGGTGGTCGAGGTCGGCCCGCAGGTACGCAGGCACAAGGTGGGCGACCGGGTGGTGGTGTGCTCGTTCATCTCCTGCGGCCGATGCTGGTACTGCCAGCAGGAACTGTTCTCCCTGTGCGACAACGGCAACACCAACCCGGCGATCACGGAGAGCGCGTGGGGCTTCGCGTCCGGCGGCTGCTACGGCTACTCGCACGCCCTCGGTGGCTTCGCCGGCAGCCACGCCGAGTACATCCGGGTGCCCTACGCCGACCAGGGGGCGTTCACCGTCCCGGACGGGGTGAGCGACGAGCGAGCCCTGTTCGCCTCGGATGCCGCACCGACCGGCTGGATGGGAGCGGACCTGGGCGGCGTGAAACCCGGTGACGTGGTCGCGGTGTGGGGCGCGGGCGCGGTGGGTCAGATGGCCGCCCGCGCGGCGACCCTGCTCGGCGCCGAGAGAGTCATCGTGATCGACCGCCTCGACAACCGGCTGCGGATGGCGCAGACCCACCTGGGCGTGGAGACCCTCAACTACCAGACGCAGGACGTCGGCGGCGAACTGTTGGAACGCAGCGGCGGGCGGGGCCCCGACGTGTGCATCGAAGCCGTCGGGATGGAGTCGCACAGCAGCGGCCCACAGTTCTGGTACGACCAGATCAAACAGCAATTGCGCCTCGAATCGGACCGTCCGATCGCCGCCCGGGCGGCGATCTACCACTGCCGCAAGGGCGGAAGCGTGTTCCTGCTCGGCGTGTACGCCGGGCTGGTGGACAAGTTTCCCCTCGGGGCGCTGATGAACAAGGGCCTCACCCTCCGCGGCGCCCAACAGCATGGACACCGCTACATCCCGATGCTGCTCGAACGGATGGCCCGCGGTGAACTCGTCACCGAGCACCTCGCGACCCACACCATGTCGCTCGATGAGGCGCCACGCGGCTACGACATGTTCAAGAACAAGCACGACGGCTGCGTACGCGCTGTCTTCGAGCCCGCCGCGTGAACATTGACGGCGCGGGCCAGGGGTGATCCATCGGGCCCCGGGGATCAGGTGACGGCCGGGCGGCGATGGCCCGAAGGGGCGGTCAGTGATCGTCGTCGGTGGCCCGGCAGCGAGAGCCGGGCCCGGTGTGTGGGCCGCCGGGGCGGGGGTACCGCAAAGGGTGACGGTCGGCTCGGGGGTGAAGACGAGTTGATCGAACCTGGTACGCGGCGGCCGACGCCCACGCCGCCCGGACCTGCGTCACCGAGCGCTCACTCCATGCAGCGGCAGGGGTGGGCGCCGACCGAGGAGAGATGTTGTGATGGACCTGCACTTCCTGCGCCCGCTCTACGACCGGCCCGGCCCCTGGACGTCGGTCTACCTGGACGCCACCCGCGCCGGCGCCAGCGCCGGGCACGAGGTCGACCTGCGCTGGCGCGCGTTGCGGGAACGGCTGGCCGGCCAGGGCGCCGACCTCGCCACACTGGACGCCATCGAGGACGCCGTGCGCGGTCATCCCTATCAGCCCGGCCACTACGGGTTGGCGGTGTTCGCCCACGACGGCACGGTGGCCCTGGTGGAGCCGCTGCCCGCCCCTCCCCCCGCCGACGTGGCTCATCATGGGCCACTGCCGCACGCCATGCCGCTGGTCGCCCAGCGCGGCGAGGACGTTCCGTACGTCCGGGTGCTCGCCGACCGCACGGGTGCCGACCTGACCGGCGTGGTGGCGCACGACATTCCCCGGCAACGCACCGTCACCGGAAGGGAGAGCTTTCCCCTGCACAGGGTGCAGGCCGGCGGCTGGTCGCACCGCCACTACCAGCAGGCCGCCGAGGAGTCCTGGAGCCGCAACGCCGGTGACGTGGCCGCCGCGGCGGCCGACCTGGCCGAGTCCGTCGGCGCCGAGGTGATCGTGGTGGGCGGAGACATCCGCGCCACGCAGCTCTTCGTCGAACGGCTGCCGGATCGCTGGCGGGACCGGACGGTGCGCACCGATGCCGCCGCACGGCACCCCGGGGCGGACCAGGCCGGGCTCGACGAGGTGACCGTTCGGGCCGTCGCGGAGGCGGCGGATCGTCACGCCCGCGACGTCATTGACCGGTACCGCGCCCAGCGCGGCGACGGCTCGGCGCCCACCGGCCTTGCCGACGTGGTCGCCGGTTTGCGGCGTGGTCAGCTCGACACCGTCCTGCTGGTCGACGACGTGTCGTCGACGGACACCCTCTGGATCAGCCCGGACGACCCGGACCTGGTCGCCACGGACGAGCGGGCGCTACGGGAGTCCGGCGTCGCGGACCCACAGGAGGTACGCGCCGACGCGGCGCTGCTGCGGGCGATCGCCCGGACCGGCGCCCGGCTCGTCCTCGTCGGTCCGGACGAGGTGCCATTGACGCGCGGCATCGGCGCCGTCCCGCGCTACGCCGACGCCGGCACCGTCCGCTCCTGACCCAGCAATGTCCGGGATGTCCAAAGCCAACCGGGGTCACCGCCGGCCCGATGGATGCCGCGGCGGGATGGCGGACGTATGTCAGCACGGCGCGTCCGCCGCCGGTCAGTAGCGGTCCTTGAGGACCGCCTTCATCTGGGTGATTTCCTCCTCCTGCGACCTGACGATCTGCTCGCGAGGCGCACGATCTCCGGGTCGGTGATGTGGGACTCCTGGCACACCAGGATGGCGCGGGAGTGGTGCGGGATCATCGACTTGAGGAACGCCTCGTTGCCGACGAAGGCGTCGGTCCGGCCCGCCGCGAACGCTCCGACGAACAGGGCGGCGAACGCGACGTACAGTGCGAGGTTCATCCGCCTGTCGGGGAACATGCCATGCATGACGATCAACATGATCAGGCCCATCGGCGCGACCATGACCCCGCTCAACTCCTGAGGTCACCGGGACGTCGCGCGGTCCCGGCACGGGCGTCCGTACGACACCTGGATCTCCGGACCGCTCAGCCCGCTCCGGAGATCAATGCCAGACCCGTCTGCGGGTCCACCCGCTTGGCCAGTTCCGGCGCCACCTCCGAGACGATCACCTCCAGCGTCGGCCAGACCACCCCGCGCAGCAGATGCCCGCCGACGGTGCTGCCGTCGGCCCGGCCCAGCACCGCGTGCACGTGCAGGGCCGGCTCGCCGTCCCGCGCGGCCACGTCCCCGAGCAGGGAGAGCACCTCGACCTGCTCGGCCACCGGGATGCGGCGGTAGTCGCCGGCGTAACGGTCGAACCACCCGACCTCGGCGTCGGCGAACCCGCCCACAGCGGTCACCCGCCCGGCGCGCAGCCCCTGCTCGCCCAGGGCCGCCCCAATCGCGGCGACCGCCTCCTCCCCCTTGTCGCAGACCACCACCAACACCCGCCCCGTCTGGTGGTGCACCTCCCGCAGCCGCACTGTCGATCTCCCCTCACGTCACCGACCCGGATCCTCGCCGCGTGTCACCGCCTCGTCCTGCAATCCTGCCCGAGCCGGCCACCCGGGCGATCCCGTTCCGGGCGATACGCCCTCCCAGCCGCAGCGCCGGCACTGCTCGTCGTCATCCCTCTCGACGTGCCCGCGACACGCGCGCTGCGGTCCGCGTCCGCGTCGTTCCGGTCGGCCGCCGTCCCGTGCTGACCTACGCTGCGCCCCTGGACCGGCGCCACACGCACCACGGCGGCCGGTAGTTGACGCCCATCCGGCTGCTCGGCGGGACCGGGCCGACGCGGCGGGAAGCCCGACCCGAGCAGGTGCCATCGCCGATACGCTGGCGGCCGAGCCCGCGCCGGTGGTCGCCGTCCCCGGGAGCGGGCCCCACGGTGCAGCAGCCCAGGGAGGAACGATGGCAGCCAGACATCCCGCGCTCGCCCGGCTCGACGCGCTCGTCGGCCGATGGACGGTGCAGCCCAAGGTCGAGGGGGTCGGCGCGGCGTGGACCGAGTTCGTCTGGCAGGACGGCGGCCAGTTCCTGCGCCAGGTCTCCGACGTGGACTCGGTGCCGTCCTCGACGCCGCAGGCATGGCGGGAGAACGCCCCGTTCCCCACCACCGCAATCATCGGGCTGGACGACGCGAGCGAGGAGCTGACCGTGCTGTACGCCGACGCCCGCGGCGTGCACCGGGTGTACCGGATGACGTACGCCGACGGCGTGTGGCGGCAGTGGCGGGACGCGCCCGAGTTCAGCCAGCGGTTCCTCGGCACGTTCAGCGCCGACGGCGACAGCATCACCGGGCGGTGGGAGATGTCGAGGGACAACGTGACCTGGCACCTCGACTTCGAGCTGAGCTACGCCCGGCAGCGTTGAGCCGCCCGGGGCCGGAAGTGGAACCAGGCCAGCAACGACCTGCTGGTGCGGCGCACCGGCCGGAGCCAGTGACCGCACCCCTGGGCGACAGCGGAAGCCGGTTGGTCACCAGTAGGTGTTGAGCTCGCGGATCAGTTCCCAGGTCGCCCCACCCTCCGGCTTCTGGTAGAAGTCCACCGCGACGTAGTTGGGCTTGCGCCGCGCCGACGGGCCACAGATGTCTCGCACCCGGTCCCGAAGCTTCGCCCCGTTGTCGGCACTGGCCGCCCACTCGGTGGGGATGTCGCGGTAATGATTCATCACGTGCAACCGCCGGAATCCTGGTTCCTCCTTCGGCAGCGGGACCTCGTCCCACCGGCTGTAGCAGTCCAGCGCGCCGCCGCCACTGCCCAGAGACCAGTAGTTCTCGGCCGTCCAGTCCCGGTCGTACATCACGCCGAAGCCCTCGCGCCCTGGTCGCTGCGAGAAGATGAGCAGCCGCCGGTCGCTCGACACCAGTTCGGACAGGCGCGGCCAACCGTGGTTGCGCACGCCGGACCGGTCCGGGTAGAAGAGCAGGGCCGGCAGGCCGGGCACCCGCTCGACAGCCACGCGCAGCTCGTCGACGCTCGTGTAGTCCTCAAGGAAGATGGTGACGACCGCGTCCCGGTTGCCGTTGAGATAGCCCACCACGTCCCGCAGTCCGTCGCTCAGCGTCCGCTCGTTGCCCCAGCACCCGCCGTGGCACATCCGCACCTCGCCGCGGTACACGTGCGCGTCCAGTTGCAGGCCCCGGATGCCGTGGCTGAGCTGGTCGCGCAGCCGGTACGACTGGTTCGGGAAACGCCCCCAGAACCCCTCGTCGCTGTTGGCCATCGCGTTGTGCGCGACCAGGAAGCTGAGCTGGTCCAGGCGGGGATCGGCGGGCATCGGCCGGCGCGGCACCGCCACGTCCGTGAGGTACCACTGGGCGCCCGCTCCATCGTTGGCGCTCACCACCAGTTCCCGCCCGTTCGTCGGCACCTCGTTCCACACGTGCAGGTGGAGGTCCCCGGCCGGGTTCGTGATCCGGTACCGCTCGCCGCCCAGCGCCTGGAAGTCCCAGCTGGTCATTCCGTCGCCGCAGCGGCGGAGAAGGACCCGGGCCAGCTCGCCGTCGCGCTCCCGTCCCAGGCAGAACGCCGGATCGGTGACGGCTTCGATCTGGTAGCGGGTGCCGGCCGGCCGCAGCCGCCATCGCTGGGCACCGGAGCCGTTGTACGTCCACTCCTGGATCTTGCGGCCGTCCCGCATCTCGCCGCCGTCGACGTCGGCCACCCGCCCGTTCGGCACGCTCTGCATCGTCAGTGGCCCAACGGTGTGCGGTGTATCCGACGCCGAGGCCACCCCGGACACCGCGATCAGCCCGGCGGCACCGAGCACCCCCACCAGCAGACCAGCCAGGGCCCTGCGCATGCGCCCTCCCAC